>NZ_JAQWGB010000174.1 GCF_029238425.1 Flavicella sp. | reverse complement strand
GATATTATGAAAATAAAATCTGAGAAAGCCAATAGATACGATTTACCTATCTATTATTTTGGACAAGTTTTAAGTACAAATTTTGACTATACAATAGCTAAAAATTTAAAGCCATTGGGTTCTAAAAACGGGTATCAACATTTGTTTTTGGAAGCAACTGGAGACTCACAAAACAAGAACAGTAAGTTTTCTTGGTTTCATAATCATAAATTCTATACGTTAACAACGGTTACAAAAAACAATGACAAACTTCTCTTCACCAGAATCGGAGCAAACGATCCCGATTTTAATTTGCGTAGAGACCCTTCTTTCATACTAAGAAGAGACAATGCAAAAAACACGACTTTCATTTCAGTTATAGAATCTCACGGAAACTACAGTCCTGTTACAGAGTCTGCTGTAAACTCTAAAAGTAATATTGACGAAATAGAAATCATTTTGGATTCTCAAAAATACTCTGTAATTTCAATATCAACAGTCAATGGGAAGACAAAATTATTTATAACTACCAATCAAAACACTGACAAAGAAACCATTCATACATTAAAAATCAACAATAACACCTATGAATGGTCTGGACCCTATTACTATAAATAATTAACCCAAATAAAATAAAGAATGAAAAGACTAAGTGAAAAATACATCCACACAAAAGAAATTGACTGGAAAGAACTTGGTGGTGGAGTATCTAGAAAATTTTTAGGATACGACAACCAAATCATGATGGTAAGAGTAAAGTTTGAAAAAGGTGCTTTAGGAGCTCCTCATCAACATTTTCATACACAAGCAACTTTCTGTGCTTCAGGTAAATTTGAATTTGAAATAGATGGTGAAAAGAAAATTGTAGAAGCAGGAGACGGTGTTTATATAGAGCCGAATTTATGGCATAGCGCAGTATGTTTGGAAGCAGGAGAACTTATCGATACGTTCAGTCCTGTTAGAGAAGATTTTTTAAGTGGAGATGGTGTTTCTTATTTTGGTGACAAAAACTAAATAAAGTAACAAGGTATTTAAAGAGCTATGAATTGCTTCATTTAAGAAAAAACCATACATAAGCATATAAATATGCTTTTATGTGTAATGAGTTTTAGCATTGACAAATAGTTTTTAGATAAATATTTGTTAATTTTTTTTGATTTAAGATTATATTATCATACATTTGGTAAACCAATTTGGTTTCCCACTTTGGAAAACCACGAACAACCAGCAATAAACAACTAATCTAAACCACTAATAAATGAACAAACCTTAACAAAAAAAAAGGATGGGTGCACGCCCATCCTCTTATTAGGACACTTCTTTGGAGGGAAGTAAATCCGATTACATGTTATCATTATACACAACAACATTTTGCAAAAATACAAAAAACATTTTGCAATGAGTCATTGTTATTGCGTAAAGTGAAAGATACTAGATCTACATCTTTTTAACAAAATAGTACCTAACGTACTAAACTAACTAACACTTTAAACATGAAAAAAACACTAAACTTTTGTAAAACAAAGCTGCTATTTACGGCATTTTTGTTAACCAACATCGCTTTAATCGCCCAGAGTAACCAGGAGATTTCAGGGAAAATTACCTCTTCAACTGACAACGCTCCAATACCAGGAGTTAATGTTATTGTTGTTGGAACTTCAAATGGTACTACCACAGACTTCGATGGTAATTATCAAATCAACGCACCAGAAGGAAGTAAAATATCATTTTCTTTTTTAGGATTCGTTACGAAAACGATTTCGGTATCTAATCAAACCACCTTAAACATTTCATTAGAAGAAGATTCTAACGAATTAGACGAGGTTGTGGTTGTAGGATATGGTGCTAGAAAAAAGAGCGACATTACAGGATCTGTATCTTCAGTAAAATCTGAAGAATTAAATGCATTCCCAGTAGCAGACGCATCACAAGCACTACAAGGTAGAGCAGCGGGAGTTGTTGTACAATCTAATAATGGTGGTGAGCCAGGTGCACCTATTAGTATTAAGATTAGAGGTAATACTTCAATCTCTGCTAGTAGTTCTCCTCTTGTGGTTGTAGATGGTTTCGTTGGAGGTACAATGCCTCAAGCAGCGGACATCCAATCTATGGAAGTATTAAAGGATGCATCTGCAACAGCTATTTATGGATCTAGAGGATCTAATGGTGTAATTTTAGTTACTACGAAAAAAGGTAGACAAGGTAAAATTACTGTTGAATTAAACAGTTCTTATTCTGTACAAAACACTGCTAATAAATTAGATTTATTGAATGCTGAAGATTTTGTAACATACCAACAACAAATCAGAACTAACAACGGTAACAATACTCCTTATAACGACAGTGGATTTGACACTGACTGGCAAGATTTAATTTATAGAACTGGTAATACACAAAACCATACATTATCTTTTTCTGGTGGAACAGCTAAATCTAACTTCTACGCTTCAGGAAATTACTACAAACAAGATGGTGTCTTGATCAACTCTGGTTTTGAAAAAGCAACATTCTTAAGTAACCTTGATGCTCAGGTTACTAGTAAATTAAAATTAGGTTTGAATCTTTACGGAAGTAAGTCAACTAAGAAAGGTGTTGCAACTCAATCTACTGGTGCCAATGGTGTTGGTGGTGGTGGTGATGATGCAATTTCATTAGCTATGAGATTTGACCCTACTAAAGACATTACAGATACAGACGGAAATTTTTCAACAAATGATCAAATTGGTGACCCAGTTGATAATCCATATGCGGTAGCGTCGCAAAGAACTGACAATACTAAAGAAGATGAATTTAGAGCAAATGCATACTTAGAGTATGAAATTATTGAAGATCTTACTTTCAAAACTACATTTGGTTTAAGTACAAGAAACACAATGCAAGGAATCTATGTTCCATCTACGTTGATTGTTTCTGCTTCGGCTGTAAGTGGTAGAGCAAGTGTTGAGAACTGGAAACGTTCCACAGCATTAACTGAGAACTACTTAACTTATAATAAAGAAATTGGTAAAGGTAAACTTACTGCGTTAGCAGGTTTCTCTTACCAAAGAAATTTAACAGAACGTTCATTAGCACAAGGAACAGGGTTCATTTCTGATTCATTCTTATACTACGGATTGGAAAGTTCTACAGGGTTTTTACAACCTGAATCTCAATATACTGAAGTAGAAATCCAATCGGTATTTGGAAGGTTAAACTATGATTTGAACGATAAGTATTTAATTACGGCAACAGTAAGACGTGATGGTGCATCTAACTTCTCTGAGAACTATAAATATGCAACGTTCCCTTCTGCAGCTTTAGGATGGAAAATTTCTAATGAAGAGTTCTTAAAAGAAAACAAAACTATATCTAACTTAAAGTTAAGAGCTAGTTATGGTTTAACTGGTAACCCATCTATTGCCGCATACCAATCATTAGCATTGTTATCTACATTATATGCTTCTAGTGAAGGTGAAACTGTTCCAGCAGTTACTGCTGAACAACCAGCAAACGAAAACTTGAAATGGGAGACTTCTTACCAAACTAATATCGGTGTAGATTTCGGATTCTTAAACAACAATATTAACTTATCTGTTGACTACTATACAATCGACACAAAAGATTTGATTTTACCTAATTCTGGTATCCCGGCATACGCAGGATACTTAAATGATGAAATTCTTGGAAACTTAGGTGAGATCAATAACTCAGGTTTTGAAATTTCTATCAACACAAGAAATATTTCTAATGAAAACTTTAGATGGACAACAGATTTTAATATCTCTGCTAACAAAAGTAAGGTATTGAAATTAGTTAATGATGCAGATTTCTTTGATGACGGAACTCCAAGTTACTTTAGTCATGACAGAAGTACTATAATGAGAGTAGGTGAAGAAGTTGGATTATTCTGGGGACTTGAATATGCAGGTGTGAAAAATGGAGCTACTCCTGATGGAATGGCAGGTAGAACAGGTACCACTGTTGACGGTGATCCTTTATTTGTTGACATTGATGGAGATGGTGCTATTACTGATGAAGACAGAACAATTATCGGTAACCCTAATGCAGATTTTAACTGGGGTTTCACAAACAATTTCGTATATAAAGATTTTGATTTGAATATCTTTTTCCAAGGTTCTTCAGGTGGTGAAATCATGAACTTAACAAACGTACAGTTAACGAACGGTGACTCTAACACTACACAAGATTATTTCAACAATGCTTGGACTCCAACAAATACAAACACAGATCAACCACGTGTTGGAAACAATAGTAACAGAGAAATTTCTTCTCGTTTCGTAGAAGATGGAAGTTATATTAGATTGAAAAATATAGCATTAGGATACAACCTACCAAGAAATGTATACGAAAAAATTGGTATTGAAAATATTAGATTAGCTGTAAGTGCGCAGAACCTATTGACATTTACTAAATATTCAGGATTAGATCCTGAGGTAAACTTCTTTGGTTCAGCAGGAAACAACAACCAGTCCACAAACACTGTTAATGGATTTGATTTTGGAAATTATCCAACGGTAAAATCTGTTACATTTAGCCTAAACTTGAAATTTTAATAACCGTTTAAAACACATTAGATATGAAAAAATATAAATATATATTATTATTGGTTGGATTATCAATAGTAGGGTGTACTGACTTGGTTGAAAAACCTTTAGGGACACTAGCTCCTGATGGATTCTTTCAAACATCTCAAGATCTACAAACAGCAATTGAGGGATCTAAGACTGCTGCAATTAATGAGAAATTCTGGGGTAGAAAACTTTCTATCGCCTTGATGTTGCGTTCAGATATGGTAAATCTTCAATCTACACAAGAAAGAAGAGTTGAAATGGATCAACTTACAACATTACCCACTAATGGAATGATATCTGAATATTGGATAAAAAGTTACCAGGGAATTACAGCAGCAAACTTTGCTATTAAAGGTGCTGAATCATTAACAGATGCGAACAAAGACGAAGTAGTTGCTCAAGCATACTTTATGAGAGCTTTTTACTATTTTCATTTAGTAAGACAGTTTGGAGCAATCCCATATTTAACAGAACCTGTTAGTGATATTGATGCTGCCTTGACAATCTCTAGCACACCTGCTAGTGATGTATATGCTGGAATTATTTCAGATTTAGAATTCGCTGAAGCTAATTTACCAGCTACAACAAACGCGGCTTCGATTCCTTCAGCGGGAGCAGCTTCTTCATACTTAGCTTTAGTATATTTAACAAGAGCCGGAAACACTCCAAATTCTCCAGACTTCACAACTGCATTGACATATGCTCAAAAAGTTATCAATTTAGGAAATTATTCTTTGGATACAAACTTCCAAAACTTGTTTAATGCAGACGCAATTGATGCCTCTCCAGAACCAATTTTCGCACTTGACTACAACGGTGTTGAAGCATCTGATAATGCTTATGATCAAATTGCGCCAATGGCTGGTATTAGAGGAGATGATAGAAATGATGGTGGTGGATGGTCTGTAGCAGTGCCTACAGAAGATGTATTCGCATCTTTCGATCCATTAGATTATAGAACTGAAGTAAGTTTTGACCAAGAAGCAAATATTGGTGGTGTATTAGTTGATTACAATAACTTTACTATTAGTGGACATGAGCATGCAAGAAACACTCCTTACATTGCTAAATATGCACGTTACCCTGGTTTCTTTGCCCGTGGTAGTGGTAGAGCAACAAGCCATAACTATTCTATGATGCGTTATGCTGAGTTGTTATTAATTGCGGCTGAAGCAGCAGTTGAAACAGGAGATGCAGGAACTGCAACTGGATATGTTAACCAAGTGAGAGCAAGAGCTAGGTTAGGTGGAGATTACAAAACTGGAGCAGACGTACCAATGACTTTTGCCCCAAGTACAGTACCTGCTGACCTTGCAACAGTTACTGTTGATGATGTAATTGAAGAACGTAGAATTGAACTAGCTTTTGAATGTAAAAGATGGTATACAATTGCAAGAAGACAATTAGGAGATCAAGTATTCTCTGCTTCAGGTTACGAAGGAGCCAAAGTAGGATGGGATGCAACTGTAGATTATCTTATGCCAATTCCTAACACAGAAATTGAGGCCAATCCTAATCTATCTCAAAACCCATACTAATCTAAAATAAAATTCAAAAATCTTGGACTCTTTAACAGGGTCCAAGTTCAAACATCTCTCATATAATTTGTTTGATTCATAGCAATTTAAGTTAGTTTCATTAGAACACGGGTCCGCATAAGATCCGTGTTTTTTATTTAAACATTTACAAGCATGAAAATTCAATCATCACATATTATTCTTTTTGGAATTCTAAGTTCTTTCTTCAATAGTTTCAGTCAAGAAATCCCTTTAGAAAAATTAAATGTAGACCTTAGTCCTAATCAAAGTCTATATTCCAAAATTTTACTAGAAAACGAGATCAAAGGAATCATCGTAAAACAATTTTCAATTACCAATAAAACTTTGGAGGAGCAATTAGATGGTGGTTCTAAATTCGTTTATCTATTTGTAAAAGGGACAGGAATCGTATCGATTAAAGAAAACACTTATCCTGTTGTACCTGAATCCATTCTTTTACCAAATGCTTTTAAAAACCTAAGCATTCAACCAACAAAAAATGACACCTTACATTTTCTAAGAATAGAGAGCAAATTAACAGAACAAGATATTCTAGATCTTGAAGCATTTCCCACAAAAAACATTGACAAAGTATACTTTAAAAAATTCACAGATTGTGAGGCCTATACGGAACCCATTAAAAGTCCAAATACCGTTAGCAGAACTATACTTCCAAACAAATACATCCCAAGAATTGCTATGGGTACAGTGCAAACAACTGGTCCTGATAAAGTCGGTGCTCATGAACACGGAATGTTAGAACAACTTTTTCTAGGCTTGAATAAAAATAATGTAACCGTTTTTGCAGATGACGCTCGCATAAAATTCCCTGAATATTCATTATTACATATCCCACTTGGATCTAATCACTCCGTTACTGTCGACAAAAATGAAACTATGTATTATGTATGGATGGATTTTTTTAGAGATAAAAAAGGAGAAGTCTGGTTAGAGACTCATAACACTCTATCAGAATAGAAAACAACCTGTCAAAAACTCACCACCCTTTGAATTTCTAACTTTTTGAAAGAAACCAAGAATGATAATTCACAAATTATTCTTATCTTTTTATAGAAATGCACATTCAAAACTATATTTTTTTGTTAAAATATTTTTTTTTACAGTCATAATACCTTATTTTTGGTAAACCAAATTGGTTTTCCAGTTTGGACAACCAAAAAAAACCAATATATTATGCCTAAAACCATTCCCTTTTCCAATTAACTTTTTTACTCCTAGAACAATTTCTTATCGAAAATAAGAAACAATGTTGTTGTTCTTTTTAAAAAGAAAAAATTAAAAACACAATAACCTTAGCAATGCAACAGTGTTGTGCTTATTAAACTAACAATTTAAACATGAAAAAATCAATAAAAAATCTTAAAACAAAACTAGTGCTCTCAGTAGTTCTGTTGCTTAACGTTGCGTTATTCGCACAAGAAAACACCATCACAGGGACGGTGCTATCCGCAACTGACAATGTGCCTATTCCTGGTATCAATGTAGTCGTAGTTAAATCTAATAGAGGGGTAACAACGGATTTTGACGGTGCTTTCGAAATTCAAGCAAAAAGTGGTGACGTCCTACAATTTTCATATGTAGGATATGTATCACAAACCGTAATTATCGACGATCAAACAACTTTAAATATCGTATTGCAAGAAGATGTTTCTGCATTAGATGAAGTTGTAGTTATAGGATATGGTACTCAGAAAAAATCACACTTAACAGGGGCTATTTCTCAAGTTAAAAACGAAACATTGGACGAAATCGCAGTCACAAGGGTTGATGATGCCTTGATTGGACAAGTTTCCGGTGTAAACATTCAAGCTACTGATGGAGAAGCGGGTGCAGCTCCAACCATTACTATTAGAGGTACTGGATCTATGGCGGGTGACTCTACTCCTCTTATTGTTGTAGATGGAATCATTGTTGATTCTGATTTTTTAGGATCTTTAAATATGAACGACGTAGAATCTTTTGAAATTCTTAAAGATGCTGCTTCTTCTTCTATATTTGGTTCTAAAGGTTCAAATGGTATTATCATGATTACTATGAAATCTGGAATCGATGGTAAAACAAGAATCAACTACTCTACTTATACAGGTATTAAAACTGGAAGAAAAAGTGAAGCGTACGGACAAACTGTTGCTAGTTGGGCTAAAAAGCAACAAGACTTAGGTCTTGAAATTTCTGACTATACAAAATTTGGTTTATCAACTGGTACCGACAGAAGCTGGCAAGATGTATTTATTGGAAGTGGTGCTATTACCAATCATTCTCTTTCTATTAGAGGAGGAAATGATAAAGTAAAATATGCCTCAAGTTTGAACTATTCTAATGATGAAGGTGTTTTATTGTTAGACAACTATGAAAAATTCGGAGCAAGATTAAAAGTTGATTTTAAAATCAATAAAAAATTATCTGCTGGAATGAATTTCTCACCAAGTTATACGGTTAGAAAAAGATTCTCTGAAAACATTCATAATGTTGCCAGACATATGCCTTGGTTGCCAATCTACCACACAGAACATACTTTAAATTATATCGATCCTAATGGTTCATTCTCAGATGTGCAAGTAGGTGATTATGCTCAAATGCGTCATTTTGAATTCACTGATTTAGATGGAGATGGTATTTACGAAGAAGAATTGACTAGTAACCTAGGAAATTCAAGTAACCAGAATCCTTATGCAAGGGTTACAGAAAGAGAAAGAACAGATAATAAATTCAAATTATTCAGTAATGTGTATGGTCAATACAAAATTATGGATGGTTTGAAATTCAAATCTTCTTTATCTGTTTCTTTACAAGACACGCAACGTAAAGATTATTTAGGAACTTTAGCTCGTAGAGAGACTACGGATGCTTATATCGATGAAATTACTCAAAGAGACCAATACTTTATTTTTGACAACTTTTTAAACTATAATAAAATCTTTGGAAAACACGATTTTGGAATTACTTTGGGTAACTCAATTGAGAAAAGAGATTATTTCTATACTTCAATTAGAGGAATTGGAATTGTGAATGACAAAATTCAACAACTTTCAAATGCTCCAATTGCTTCAAACGCTCAAGGTTTTGAATGGACAAAAAGAGGGGTTTCTTTTATCTCTAGATTCAACTACGCTTACAATAATAAATACTTAGTAAGTTTAAGTGTAAGAAGAGACGGTAGTTCAATTTTTGGTTCTAAATACAAATACGGTAATTTCCCTGCAGCCTCTATTGGATGGAATATCGATCAAGAAGACTTTTTAGAAGATACAGATGTAATTTCTAGATTGAAGTTCAGAGCAAGTTACGGTGTAACAGGAAATGATAGATTAAATACTGGTAGTGTTGATCCGGATGCGCAAGGAAGTACTTCTCAACTTAGTACAGGAAACATTTTGGTAGACTACTACCCTAGCTTGAACTTAGTTTCTAATGTGAGTTATGCTTCAGAAGGAAAAATTCAATCTGGTTATTCTCCAGTAAATATTGGAAACCCAGAATTAAGATGGGAACGTCTAATTGAAATTAACCCTGGAGTTGATTTTGGACTTTTTAATAATAGAATTACTGGTTCTATTGACTGGTACCAAAGAACAAGTGACCAATTGTTATTAAACAATCCTATCTCAGCAACATCAGGATATTCTAATTCATTAGCCAACATTGGAAAAGTTAAGAATCAAGGATGGGAATTTGAATTAAGAACAAAAAATATTAGAACTGAAAAATTCTCTTGGAATTCAACAGTTTTATTAACAACAAATGAAAATACCTTAGTAGATTTTGCCGCTTCAAATGGTCAAATTACTACAATTGACAACAAAAGGCCAACGGAATGGATCAACACAGAAGGATTGCCTATTTCTTCATTCTACGGTTATGTAGTGGATAGAGAGGTTCCTCTTGACGAGTTCAGCTCAACAAACTTCTTTAGACATGTAGGTCAAGAAACTGGAGTTGTATATGTGAAAGATTTAAACGGTGATGGTGTTTTAGATGAAGAAGATAAAACAGAATTGGGAGATCCTTATCCAAAATTCATCTGGAGTTTTTCAAATGAATTCAACTATGGAAACGTAAGTTTTGCTTTTATGTTCCAAGGAAGTCATGGAGCTGAAGTAAGAAATATTGCAGATCAATACATGTTCAACCATACAGCATTTGACCAAATTAAAAATACGGTTGACAGTGAATTTATTGTCGAGAAAATTTACACAAATAGCATCATTCAAGATGCATCGTACATTGCCCTTAGAAATATCAATATAGGTTACAACTTGCCACAAGGTGTATTATCTAAATTAGACGGAATTTCTAATATTAAAGTATATGCAACGGGTCAAAACCTTCTATATTTTACAGCTGACAACTACACAGGTTGGAATCCAGAGGCTCTAGACAAAACGAGTCCTACTCAATACGGATACCAACGTGGTGGATCACCAATAACTAGCACAGTTTCTTTAGGAGTTAATATTGATTTTTAAAAAAAATAAATAATGAGATATTCAAAATATATAACAATCGTATTTTTAAGTATTCTACTTAATTCATGCTCGGATTTTCTTAATCCAGATCCGGATTCTGCTATTAAGACAGAAGACTTTTACCAAACACCTGAGGAATTAGAATTGGGATTAATCGCAATCTACGACGCTCTTCAAGGAGTAAACACAAATCAATTAAACGACAACAGAGGTGTTCAGGTTGAATTTTACGTAACAGAAATGTTATCTGACAACAGTAACACACGTTCTCCTGATGCGAATGATTCGGCGGATGCGGGTCAATTCGAAAATTTTTCTGTAAGAGCGAACAACGGGATCTCTGCAAATTACTACTCTAGTATGTATAGAGTTATCTATTTAGCAAACGTTGTTTTGGATGCTATGAAAACCCTAGAGCCAGAAGCTTCTTTCGAGAAAATTGAATCAGAAGCTAGATTTTTAAGAGCTTATGCTTATTTCAATCTTATCCGTATGTATGGAGAGGATGTTGAAAACTTAGGTTTACCATTAGTAGATCACGTATTGACAGAAGATGAAAAAGCGATTCAATTTACCAGAGTTTCAGAAAACAAGATTTACGATTTTATTATCGCAGATTTTGTAAAAGCAACGGAAGGTTTAGATGATACTTTTAAATCAAGAGCTTCAAAAAGTGCTGCTCATGCCATGTTAGCAAAAGTTTATATGACTTTAGATAACCCTGATTATGCAGAAGCATTGGTTCATTTAGATCAAGTAGCTACCAGTTATGTATTGTTAGACATCTATGCAGATGTATTTGATCCAACTAATGAATTGAATGACGAAATTATTTTTGCAATTGGATTTGAAGACGATACTGCAAACGACAGTCAAAACTATTCTGCTGAATTCGCTGCTACTGGTAACTCAAGTGGACTAAACTATCTAACTACAGATTTACATGCCAAATTAACAAACTTTGGAGGTACTAACCGTGGTTTATTCGACATCGATAGCGACGATACTGAGGATAAATATCAAACAGCAAAACATTATACAAATAGTGCAGATGACGAACAAGCTGGAACAGATTTTATCGTATTGAGATATGCTGATGTTGTAATGATGTACGCCGAAGCTAATATGGCTGGAACGGATGTCGTAACCATTTCTGGAACTTGGGGTGACAACTATAATAAATTGAGAACTAGAGCTGGTTTAACTGCTGTAACTACCGTTACTAAAGACGAACTAATTGCCGAAAGACGATTTGAATTCTTTTCTGAAAACCAAAGAATGTTTGACTTAAAACGTTTTGGAGTTGCAACTGAAATTTTATCAGCATTTGCAGAAGCAAATGGATATAACTTCAACGCTTTTGATGCTACCTTACCAATCCCTTTAAGAGAAATTAACTTAAGTCCATTGAACACAAATGGAGAACCAGCGTTGATTCAAAACATTAACTGGAGGTAGATTTATTTCTAACAGTTTACGTATAATTTTAATTTCAAAAAAATGAAAAACTTACAAAATATTAAAATGAGAGTATTGAGAAAACTACCAGCAGTAGCTTTATCAATTGTAGCTTTATCAGCTGCCTCTTGTGACTTTTCTTATGACTTAGCAGGAGAAAACTCTAAAGAAGATAAGACGCCTCCTACAGCCTTTTTTGGGGCAGTAACGGGTGAAGGGGACCAATGGAACAAAGCTTCCTTTGCAAACGAATCTATCAGTGCAAGTTCTTATGTATGGGATTTTGGAGATGGAAGTGAGCCTTCGACAGATTTTGAACCAAGCGAACATTCTTATCCTCCTATAACAGCAAGTTACGATGTTACTTTATCTGTTTCAGACAACAATGGTTTGACGGATGTTTATACAAATTCAGTTTCTATTATTGATAATGGAGAACCTTTAGGAGACTTGAATTTATTTTTTGATCTGATCAATACTGGAGATGCTGGAGAACCTGTAACGATTGCAGGATTTTCTTCATATCAAGTTGAAAAAGACGCTTTCCCAGAAAATACTTTGGATAAAAACGGAGGAACACTTTGGACGGCGCAAGATGGAGATATTTTAGATGGAGATTACAGATCAGATGGTGAATATGTTATTTATGACTTAAGTACGATCACTGACCTAAGAGTAATTCAATTTACAACCAACGTAAAATCTGACTCATATGGTTACCAATTCTGGGTATCTAATACGGGAACCGAAGAAGGAGACTTCACAAAAATCATCCCAGAATCTGGAGATATTATGCTTTCAGAAGCTGCAAGTTCTGAGTTCCAAGTTAAAATATTTAGTACACCTGTGAATGCTAGATATGTAAAACTTGTTGGTTTTGGTAGATTCGATGAAACTGCTAGTACGCGTAAAAGTGCTTGGATGAGTTTTTCTCAAATTGAATTTTTTAAAGATAAAGAATAAGATAGATTATGATGACTGAAACAATTAAAACAACAAAAATGAAAGGAATTCTTGCTTTTTCTTTTCTAGTATCATTAGCACTTCTTTTCTCTTGTACTGAAGAAATTGAAGGAGAAGACACTATAGTAATACCACCCTCACCTATCGCTGCATTTACAGAGGTAGTTGATGTAACGGATTATAGAACTTATATTTTTACAGATAGATCTACCAATGCATCAACATACGCTTGGGATTTTGGTGAAGGTAGTAGTTCAACGGATGCGGAGCCAACACATTCTTTTGCACAAGCGGGATCATACAACGTGCTTCTTACTGTATCAAATGGATCTGAAACTACAGATACCGTTGAAAAAACTATTGTGGTGACAAACCCTGAAGCTCCTGTGGTTGGATTTACATTCCTTGAAGATCCAAATGACTGGCAGGTATTTACATTTACAAACACCTCTACAAATGCAGTTAGTTATTCATGGGATTTTGGAGACAATACCACTTCTACCGAAGAATCTCCTACAAAAACATTTGCAACTGAAGGAGACTTTATTGTAACATTAACAGCTACCAACGATTCTGGAGATTCATCAGAGTTAGAGCAAACAGTTTCAGTTGTAGATCCAAATTCTACGGTAACACCAACATTCAAAGCTATCGTTCAAAACGGTACTGGAGACGATCATTTAACAGGTAGTACAAGTGATAATGCTGATGCCTGGGATATGACACCAAACAGCACCGTTATTGATGATGTATTGGGTGAAATTCCAAGTCCTTACAAAGCATTATGGAGCAACTCAGATTTAAACTCTTATATCGATGCTACTTACTGTACAAATGAACAACCAGGTTCAACAAGTGATGGTTCTTATGTAAATGGTTCTAAAACTAGAGCTATTAAAATCTATCAAGCATGTAGACGTCTTTACCAAAAATTAGCTGTTGAAGCTGGTGTGGAATACACATTCACAATAGACTCAAGATCTGAAGTGGAAGGAATTAATTCTGATGTTTATATTTTGAATACAGATATAACTACGGAAGTAGGTATTGAGAACTTTGCGGATAAACATTTCGCAATCACAAATGATTTCAATTCATCTAAAGGATCTGCTTCAGATAATACGTTTACAACAAATACTTTTACCTTCATTCCAACTACAGACTGGATTGTGATCTACATAAAAGCGCCATTGTCAGTTGATAGTAGTACAGAAGTATTTTATGATAACATAGATATTATTACTCCGGGGTTTGAATAATTTCATCTCTCCTAGAAAACAATAAAAAAAATGGAGATACAGACACAGTTTAGAACAGAATACAGCACTGTATCTCCATTAAAAAATAAAATCACATGAACTTTAAAAGGACATCTTTAACATTTTTTATCGCTCTATTTTTATCAGCGGGTGCGTTTTCTCAAACACAAGAGACAAGTGTTCAAGAAACTACCGTAAAAGTTGAGAAGAAAAAGAAAAAAAAGAAGAAGAAAAAGAAAAAGGTGAAACTCCCTGATATTGATTTGAGTCATTGGAAGGTAACCCTACCAGTAGCCGGTGATAATGGTAAACCCATTGAAATAGGACCACCAGAAATAGATAATTTTGCAAGTATAGAGGTTGCAAAACCTTATATGTATATTGATTCTACCAAAGGTGCGATTATATTTCATTCTATGCCTACAAATTCAAAAACTAGAAATACAAAATACACTAGATCTGAATTAAGAGAGCAAATGGTGCCAGGCGAAAACAATATCAACTGGACCTTTAAGCAAGGAGGCTATATGAAAGGTAAATTGGCCATGGAAGAAACAACGAGGGATTCTAATGGTAAATATCATAGAACTATTATCATGCAAATCCATGGACGTTTGACCAATGAGCAAAGAGACTTGATAGGAGAAGACGATAATAATGCCCCTCCTATTCTTAAAATTTATTGGGACCAAGGAAAAGTGAGAGTGAAAACAAAAGTGCTCAAAAACCCTAACGCCACCTATGAAGAACTTTTGCATGAGGATGCATGGGATGATGACAAAGGTTTCAATTTTGAACAAGAAGTTGGGTTTAGAAAATTCACCTTAGAAGTTAAAGTTTCTGAAGGTAAAATGGTTATTATCTTAAATGGAAGTGAGTTCAAGGTTTATAAAGGAATTCATATGGAAAAATGGGGTGTTTTTGAAAATTATTTCAAGGCAGGAAATTATTTCCAATCCAGAGATAAAGGAGCCTATTCAAAAATTAAATATTACGAATTAGAAGTAAGTCACTAAAAGCAATACATGAAAAAGAAAATTTCATATAATTTTATGCAACCGTCAATACTCTTGACTGTTCTTTTTACGACTTTATTTTTTGGTTGTGATCAAGAATACAAAGATGAAATTGTTTTTAGCAGCGATGATTTAATTGAAGAGGAAGAAATAATTATTCCATCTGATCCTAATAAAGAATATGTACTTCCCAATATTGATCTGTCAAATTGGAAAGTCACTTTACCGATAGGTAAACCAGATGAAATAGAACCACCTGAGATTCTTAAATACGGAACAAATGCAAAGCTGCAGCCCTATTTTTACAATGACTCGATAAACGGAGCACTTGTATTTTATACTTCGCCCGGAGCATCGACAGCTAATTCTAGTTATTCTAGGACAGAGCTTAGGGAACAAATGGATCCTGGAAGTAATTCCACAAACTGGACCTTCAAAGAAGGTGGTAGAATGAAAGGCACCCTTTCTATGGAAAATATTTCTAAAAAAAGTGATGGTGATTATGATAAAACTATCATTATGCAAATTCATGGTAGACTTACCAATCAGCAAAGGGATTTGATTGGACAAAAGGACAATAACGCACCACCAATGCTTAAAATATATTGGCAAGATGGTTTGGTAAGAGTAAAAACTAAAGTATTAAATAACCTCAATGCAAGTAGCACAGAAATATTAGAAACAGATGCTTGGGGAAATGATGACGGTTACAACTTTCCTATTGAGGTAGGATTTGATAAATTCACTCTAGAGGTGATTGTTTCAGAAGGAAAAATGGAAATAATACTAAACGAAACTTATTCAAAAATCTATCAAGATATACATATGGAAAAATGGGGAGTTTTTGAAAATTATTTCAAGGCTGGTAATTATTTGGGTTCCACAGATCCAAATGCATATGCAACCGTAAAATATTACAATTTAACAGTGACACATTAAAATTATTTGGTTGAGTTAGTGAAAGAATTTTATCGGGATTTATCCCGGTAAGATTCCTTCCAAAGACCATAAAAACAAGGAAAAAAATTAACTTTAAAAACATTTTTTATACAGGGAAATTATCTATATATTTACACCAATCAATCTGGTTAACCAATCTGGTTAGAAATACACGACGATATGAAATTAGAAGTACTTACAAGAAACGAAAATAAAGATATACAGAATTCGATCATTTCTAAGATTAGAGATTTGATTAATTATAAGAATTTAGAGCCTGGTGATAAATTACCATCCGAGCGAATGCTTTCTGATAAGTTTGAAGTAAGTAGAAGTAATGTCAGAGAAGCCATACAAAAATTAGAATTCTATGGCTTGTTAAACTCTATTCCGCAGAGTGGAACTTTCGTTGCTAATATTGGTGTAGTTGCACTTAATGGAATGATTGAAGATATCCTACGTTTAGAAAAACAAGATTTTAAATCTTTAGTAGAAACAAGAATTTTACTTGAATTAAAAACAGCATCGTTAGCAGCGACCAGAAGAACTGAAGAAGATTTAGATCAAATAAAAGAAGCATTAGATGCTTATAAAGAAAAAGCATTGAGCGGAGAGGAAGCTGTACAAGAAGATCTTCTTTTTCACCTAGCGATAGCTAAAGCTAGTAAGAATAGCTCAATAAACACATTCATGTTGATTATTACACCTGAAATAATCATCAATATTGAAAAATATCATGTTTGTTCTGATGGTTTGGCTGTTTCAGGAATTAAAGATCACCAAGATATTTATGAGGCTATTAAGGATCAAAATCCAGCTTTAGCAAAAGAAAAAATGAAAATACATTTTAAAACATTATACGAATATTGCGCGAGCAACGAATAAAAATAATACTTTCTAATTTACAGGATGCACGACCTGTATGTTAGATATAAAATTTGGAGGGACGTAAATTTAAATCCACACAATTCTTTTTTCAAAAGAATTTATGTAAAGTATACAATACTTTACCCATTTAAGTTTACATAAAATAGTTTTTAAAAGATATAATCATTTGAACCATAGTTCATATGACAAGGAGTCTTTTGTCTTACAAAAACTAAGAAACAAAAAAGTAAACAGAACAATATCAAAAACTTAACTAAAACAATATGAAAGTAAAAGGACTCAGATGGTGGGTAATTGCATTGATCGCTTTAGCTACTGTAATCAATTACATAGACAGGCAGGCGCTGGTTGTATTATGGCCAAGTATCTCAGAAGATTTATATCCCGATAAAACCATGACGGAAAGAAAAGAGATTTATGCACTAATCTCGGTAGTTTTCATGTTCTCTTATGCCTTTGGACAGTCCATATTTGGAAAAATATTTGACAAACTTGGAACTAGAATTGGATTTGTATTATCCATTGGATTCTGGTCTATTTCAACTGCTTTACATGCATTGGCTAGTGGCGTTTTAAGTTTTGCTTTTTTCAGATCAATTTTGGGAATTTCAGAAGCTGGAAACTGGCCAGGTGCTGCGAAGGGAAATGCAGAATGGTTCCCAGCAACAGAAAGAGCATTCGCTCAAGGTTTATTTAACTCTGGTGCCGCTATAGGAGGAATTGTTGCTATACCAACAATTGCTTTTTTAACAGTATACTTCAGTTGGCAAATGATTTTTATTATCATAGGGCTTGTAGGTTTGCTTTGGTTGGTTCCTTGGTTAATTATAGTAAAAGCTCCACCAAAAAAACACCCTTGGTTAACTGAAATCGAAAGAGAATATATCTTATCTGGTCAAGAAGAAAAATCAGATACAGAAACTAAAATAGAAGCATACAATCCAGAAGTTAAGGAGCTTCTAGGACGCAAACAAAGTTGGGGAGTTATTATCGCTTCGGCAGCCATTGATCCGATATGGTGGTTATTTGTTTTTTGGATACCAATTTATCTATCCGAAGTATACAACATGGATGTGAAAGCGATTGGAATATACGGATGGGTACCCTACGTAGGAGCTATGCTAGGTGCCTGGTTTGGAGGTTTGTTAGCGCAAAATAGACTTAAATCAGGTTGGAATGTTAACAAAACTCGTAAAATGGTCATCACACTAGGTTGTCTAATTATGCTACCAGCATTATTAGCTTTATCAAACCCAGGTTCTCCAGTAGCAGCAGTTTTGATAATGGCAGCAGTTCTTTTTGGATTCCAAACAGCTATTGGTAACGTACAAACTTTACCAAGTGATTTATACGGAAAGAAAACTGTTGGAACACTATCTGGATTCTCCGGAACAGCAGCAAAATTAACCGGTGCAGGATTGGTTGCTCTGGTACCAATGTTAACTACAGGTGGGAATTACACTCCGGCCTTTGTCATAGGAGCATCACTAGCATTTATCGTAATGGCAAGTGTATGGGTATTGATTCCAAACATTGAACCTTTGAAAAAGAAAAACTAGAAAAATAAATAAAAATTAAACACACATAAACAAACATAATTATGAGCAAAACAGAAGGAAAAGTAGCGGTTATTACCGGAGCTACGGGAGGAATAGGATTTCAAGTAGCTAAAAGATTAGGAAAAGACGGATATACTGTTGTATTAAACGGAATAGACGATGAGGCTGGTGTAAAAAGAGTTGAAGAACTTGCAGCAGAGGGAATTACAGCTGAGTACTACGGATTTGATGTAACAAAAGACGAAGTGGTAACTGAAAACATCACAAAAATTGGAGAAAAATACGGTCGAATTGATGTACTTGTGAACAATGCAGGTGGATTAGGAGGAAGATCTCGTTTTGAAGAAATGACTACTGAATTTTACAGATTTGTGATGGCATTGAACTTAGATTCAACATTTTTTGCATCTAGAGCAGCTATCCCTTTCCTTAAAAAAGGTGAAAATGCAACGATCATCAATTATACATCTAATGCTGGTTGGAATGCTGGTGGACCTGGAGCAGGAATCTACGGAACTTCTAAAGCTGGTGTACATGCAATTACAAGAGCATTGGCAAAAGACTTGGCTGAATATGGAATTAGAGTAAACGCTGTTTCTCCTGGAACTATTGATACTCCTTTCCATGCACAAATCAAATCTACTAAACCAGAAGTATTCGCTTCTTGGAAAAATAACATTATGTTAGGAAGATTAGGACAACCTGAAGAAGTTGCTTCAGTAGTTTCTTTCTTAGCTAGTGACGATGCAGCATTTATTACTGCTGAAACTATCCAAATTGGTGGTGGTCAAGCACTAGGAATATAATTTCAAATCAAAGAAAATGCTTCTGATGTGACTCACCTTGTTGCTTACTAAGCAGTAACTGACGAAGCATTTTTCTATATCCTATCAATTGGATCTTTCATACGATCTCAACAAAAAAATTAAACTTCTTCTCCAAACTTCAAATTGAGGTTGCTTTTTTTGACCTCTTTGATCTAATAAGTAAACATGAAAAAATCAATTGCAATTATTTGTGGTGGGGGTCCAGCTCCTGGAATCAACACGGTAATAAGCACTCTTGCAAAAACTTTTATCAAGGACGGATATGATGTACTAGGTGTACACCATGGATACAAAGGTCTGTTCTCAGATGAACCTGCCATAAAAAAATTCAATTTCCATAGAGCTGACAGAATCTATAGCCGAGGTGGATCTACACTTATTATGAGTAGGCATAAACCTAAAGACAGTGAATTTAGACCAGACTTTTTTGAAAAAAACAACGTCAAATTATTAGTTACTATTGGTGGGGATGATACTGCTTCTACAGGTAGCAGACTTTCAAAATATTTGGAAACTCAACAATTAGATGTGGCACACATTCATGTTCCAAAAACTATTGACAATGATTTACCATTGCCTGACAGAAATCCAACCTTTGGTTTTCATACAGCTAAAGACGAAGGTGTAAGAATTGGTAATACTGTATATGAAGATGCAAGAACCAGTGAAAATTGGTTTGTCGTTTCTGCCATGGGAAGATCAGCCGGACATTTGGCTTTTGGAATCGCTTCCGCTTGTCATTTCCCAATGATGATCATTCCAGAAATGTTCAACAAAACAAAAATCACTTTTGAAAAAATCATTAATATGATTATCTCATCTATCATCAAAAGTAAACTTAGAGGGATTGAGTATGGTGTGGTAATGGTTAGTGAAGGTGTTTTCCATTTTATGGATGAGGAAGAAATTGTTAACTCGGGTATTAATTTTACTTACGACGATCACGGTCACCCAGAATTAGGAAATGTAAGTAAATCACATATTTTCAATTATCTTTTACAAACCAAACTAAAAGAAATTAATCTAGACATTAAATCTAGACCGGTTGAAATTGGGTATGAACTTCGTTGTTCAAATCCAATTGCCTTTGATCTTACTTTGTGTACACTTTTAGGTATTGGAGTTAAAAAACTTTTTGATCAAGGAAGTACAGGTTGTATAGTTAGTGCCAATTCTAGAGGTGATGTTACTCCTCTTTACTTGAAAGATTTTGAAGACGAAAATGGAAAAGTACCACCAAGATTAGTGGATATCGATTCTGAAATGGCTCAATTATTTATCAATCATCTTATCTATATTAGAGAACGTGATTATGAAGAAGCAAAACAATATGTAGAAAATCCAGAAGACTATGATGTCAAGAAAATATTACAATGGATTTAAAAATATAAAACAATTAAATTAGAACCCATGATAAAGCAATTATTTCTATCCGCAGTTATTCTAATGTTTGTTGCTTGCTCAACAAACACAAACCAAGATATCGTTTTAGTAACCGATACAACAGAATTACAAACTGCCATCAAAAGTGCCAAACCGGGTACTAATATCATCATGCAAAATGGTATATGGAAGGATGTTATGATTGTTTTAGAAGGAAACGGTTCAGAACAAAACCCAATTTCCCTTAAAGCTGAAACTCCAGGAAAAGTATTTATTGAAGGAGTCTCTAGTTTAGAAATCTCTGGAAATTATTTAAACGTTGAAGGGTTGTTCTTTAGAAAAGGTTACAGTCCAAAAAAGAATGTAATTGCCTTTAGAAAAAGCGAAAACCAAGTTGCAAATCATTGTACGGTTACCAACTGTGTTATTTTAGATTTCAATAAACCAGAGAGAGATCAAGATGATTTATGGGTTCAATTTTACGGTAGACACAATACACTTTCAAACTCTTACCTCGCTGGAAAAACCAATGGTGGGCCTACACTTCGAGTGGATTTAAAAGGAAATCAAAGTATCAATAACTACCATCAAATTATAAATAATCACTTTGGACCAAGACCCAGAAAAGGGGGAGCTAGAGGAGAAACAATCCAACTTGGAAGTAGTTTTACTTCCATGAGTCCGAGTTATACTACCATAGCCAATAATCTTTTTGAAGAATGCAATGGGGAGGTAGAAATTATCTCAAGTAAGACCAATTTCAACCTTATTAAAAATAATGTATTTTATAAAAGTGAAGGATCTGTTGTAACACGTCATGGAAATTATTGCCATATTGATGGTAACTATTTTATTGGGGACGGTACGAATAAAAATTTTGGTGGGATTAGAATTGTAAATACGGGTCACTGGATTACAAATAATTATTTCTACAATATTATTGGAGAAAACTTTAGAAGTCCGTTAGCTGTGATGAACGGAATTCCGAAATCGCCATTGAATAGATATAACCAAGTTACTGATATTGTAGTGGCCTATAACACCTATGTAAATTGTAAATCTCCTTGGCAATTTGGTGTAGGAACTAACATTGCTCAGAAGGATGTACTTCCAAAATCGGAAATACGTTCAGCGAGACCTTTAAGATCTATTGTTGCTAATAATGTTATTTACAATGAAAACGGGGATACTACTCCAATCATTGAACACGATAAGGCAGATGGGGTACAATTTAAGGACAACCTCATCAATAATAATGGCATAAAATTTAAGGATGTAGAGCGTATCCAAGCCTCTAATTTTGAGATCAAAAAAGTAGGTGAATCAATTTATTTGCCTATCCTACCTACTACTACTCCATACCAAGGTTTTGGATTTGAAACGATTCAAACGGATCTTTTTGGAAATAGTAGAAATTCTCAAAATTCTATTGGGGCGACTACAAATAACGAATCTAAAATTCCTTCAATATTAGATAAATCATTATACGGTGCAAATTGGTACTCTAATATTAAAAAAAGCACTAAACCAAACATAATATCAGTAAACCCTGTGGCAGGAGAACTGACTAAAAAAATTAATGAAGCTAAATCTGGAGATGTATTACTTTTAAACCCTGGAAAATACGGCATTTCTAATTCATTGAAAATTTCAAAGGAAGTAACCCTTAAAGCAACATCTGAAAATACGGTTACTATTTCTTATTCAGGTGCTGCTAACAGTCCTCTTTTCGAATTAAACCCATATGGAGACCTTATTATAGAAAAGATTGCTCTTGTCGGTACAGGAACCCAACAAGCATTTTCAAACTTAAAAGAAAACATGTCCAACCACTATGGCTTAACAGTTATAGCTTCTCAAATTCAAAACTTTGATTATATATTAAAAGCCTATAAACAAACTTTCGCAGAAGAGATTTTATTTAAAAACAGTCATTTTTCTGATTGTTCCAATGGTATTGAACTTTCTGAAGAAACTAATGATCGTGGAGATTACAATGTAGAATTTTTAACGATTGACAATTGTAAATTTAAAAATATCGAGCGAAATGTAGTTGATTATTATAGAGGCGGATACGACGAATCTACGATCGGTGGAAATCTTTTAATTAGCAAAAGTACTTTTACCAATTGTGGTGCCAAAGAAAAAAACAACATTCTATTAAATACAAGAGGTATTGTTAATGTAAAAATTGAAAACAGTCATTTTAAAAACAATAAAATTGACTTGATCGCTCTTTTATGGGGCGCTAAAAACAATAGTGAATCAAACAATAAGATTCAAAATTCTGGAAAATTCCACACGGAAGAAAACCTGGCACAAAAATTAATGTACTAAACAAAAAAGCCTCAGTAAAAAAACTTACTGAGGCTTTAAATATTTTACATACATTTTTACTTAAGTAAAGATGTACTTGCTAATTCAATTTCTGACCCCGTAATAATTTTACTCGTTGTTCTGCTTTGTTCTTCCTGCGTTTTTAAAACAAACAACAATACAAACAGTACAAATGTTACAGCCAAAGCTACCACATTTTCATTCGGTTTTTTAAACAATTCAATCTTCATAACTTACAATTTATAATTCGTAATAACATGAAAAATACATTTCATGAAACTTCACAACATATTAAATAGTTGCTACTGAAAAAATAGTTTCGTAAATCATTAGGGGGTGTAAATATACAAAAAATATACATATGTTAAGTTCTTTACGTAAATTTAACATCCTACTGACTAATTCCTTCCCTTCTCTTTTGGATATAATTTGTGCACTGGAACACTTTGCCAAAACTCCTTAGTATCAACGTCCATAATGGTTAGCGAGTTTTTATGTGCAGCTCCTGTATCAACATTCCATACATTGGCTGCCTGATAGGGCACCTCTTTCCCAATCCTTGATAAGGCAGTATGTCCGATAAATATTTCTTTATAATGAGACAACCTTTTAGGATAATACATATCCCCTTTTTTAAGATTTTTATCCATCGCTAGAGCCATTTCCCAAAGAGATCTATCCCAATAAAACATCCTATCAAAAAATTCATGCCCTACGCCATTATGATTGGTAAATCCAGCATGAACAAACAATCGATCTTCATCGTCTAAGTAATAATCTTCTAAGTTTTCAAAAAAGTGAATATGAATACTTCTAAAATTATACGGTATATTTTCATAAGCATCTACCGTAGCTTGACCTCCATGAAGGAGCCAAGTTTCATTACTTTCCCCATGCTTTAGCCATCGATAGCAAAGATCGTCATGATTTCCTCTCATAAATATACAATTATGACTCTGTTTTAATTGAATCAGGTAATTGATAACCTCAGGTGATTGACTCCAACCATCTACATAATCACCTAAAAAAATAAGCAAATCATTCTCTGTTACTTCTGCTTTTTCTAACACTTGAATCAAAGCTTTTAAAGCTCCGTGTATATCTCCTATTACTAATGTTCTACTTTTTGCATTCATAAGATCAAATCTAAAATAAATCTTTATGAATTCGCAACAAAACTTTCTAATATAACAGAAGCTTTACAAACAAATAAATTTGTTATAGCTTAGAAAACTAGTTAATTTTGACAGTCTAAAACACAATGATGCGTAAACTAAAAAACAGTGAACTAAATAGACTTGAGGTAGAGGAATTCAAACAAACAGAAAAAATTCCTTTGGTTGTTATTTTAGATAATATAAGAAGCTTGAATAACATTGGTTCCGTTTTTAGAACCAGTGATGCATTTGTTGTTGAAAAAATATATTTATGTGGAATCACAGCGACTCCTCCAAATAAAGACATTCATAAAACCGCGTTAGGAGCTACGGAAACGGTGGCTTGGGAATATGTGGAAAACACAATCGATGTTGTACAATCATTACAAGAAAACGGATATATCGTTGCTTCTATAGAACAAGCTGATAACGCTACTATGCTTGAAGATTTTGACATCTCTACTAACAACAAATATGCAATTGTGATGGGGAATGAAGTAAAAGGAGTACAACAAGAAGTTGTCTCTACTTCGGATCATTGTATTGAAATCCCTCAATTTGGGACCAAACATTCCTTAAATATTTCAGTAACAACAGGAATTGTTTTGTGGAAATTTTTAGAAAAGTTAAGATTAAAATCCTAGCATAAACTTGGCGATCATAAAATAAATTAAGATTCCAAAAATATCATTACTTGTAGTTATAAATGGACCTGTAGCAAGGGCTGGATCAATTCCATTTCTATCTAATAGGATTGGTATAAAAGTTCCTATGACAGCTGCAATTGTTATGACAATCATCAACGCTAAGGCAATTACAAAGGTAATGGTACTGTTTTCTATTTGAAAAAAGCCATAAATAGTCACCAACAAAGCCAATGCTAATCCGTTTAATAAAGTAAGTCCCACCTCTTTTAACAAACGACTTACAACACTTCCCTTGATGTTATTATTGGCTAAACCTTGTACCATAATGGCACTAGATTGAACTCCAACATTACCCGCCATGGCCGCGATTAACGGCGTAAAGAAAAATAAATTTGGGTAATTTTTTAAAGCCTCTTCAAAACCTCCCATAATAGAACCTGCTCCCAAACCTCCTAAAAGTCCAAGCACAAGCCAAGGTAGTCTTGCTTTTGTCAATTGTAATATACTATCATCCGCCTCAACATCATCCGTAATACCCGCTGCCATTTGATAATCTTTATCCGCCTCATCACGAATTACATCTACCACATCATCCAAAGTAATCTGCCCGATCAATCTATTCATTTCATCCACTACAGGCACTACAAATAAATCGTATTTCTGCATTGTTTTGGCAACATCCTCATCATTTTCATCTGCTCTTACAAATGTGATTTTAGGATTGTAAACATCCTTTACAGGTGTTTTTGTAGAAGTAGTAAGTAAACTTTTTAAAGAAAGTCTACCTTTTAACACATCATTATCATCTACTACATAAATCGTATGCACCTTATCATAATCTTCTGCTTGCTTTCGCATTTCTTTAACGCAGCGTAAATTTGCCCAGTTTTCATTGACCTTGATCAACTCCTTCCCCATCAAACCACCTGCTGTATCCTCATCATAACGCAAAAGATCCACAATATCTTTTGCATGTTCCACATCCTCAATCTGGGATATAACCTCATTCTTTTGTTCCTCAGGTAATTCACCAATAATATCGGCGGCATCATCAGAATCTAACTCTCCTATTTCTTTGGCAATTTCTTTTGAAGATAGTTCCTGAAGTATTTTCTCCCTAGTATCCTCATCCAATTCCGTAAGAATATCCGCAGTTTTCTCTGTATCTAACAAACGAATGATAAACACGGCGTCATCGAAGTTTAGGTCATCTAAAACCTCAGCCAAATCAGCATGATGCATCTCTTCAAAAAGTAAAGACAAAGCTCGATTGTCTCCCTTTGCTATAAGTTCTTTAACATCACTTAAAAAATCTGGAGTAATTTCAATGTGTGTCATTTTCTATCAATGAAGTAAGGTTAATAAATGCTTCAACAGACAATTGTTCTGGTCTCTTGGTAAATAATTCTGAACCTCGTAAAGATTCGGATAAATTTAAAGCTTTTAAACTACTTCTCAACATTTTTCTTCTTTGTCCAAACGCAGTTTTCACAACTCTAAAAAACATTTTCTCATCAACAGGTAGCGAATAATTCTCCTTTCTGATCATTCTAATCACTCCTGAGTCTACTTTAGGTGGTGGATTGAACACTGTTGGTGGCACGGTAAACAAATATTCAACATCGTAAAAAGCCTGAGCTAAAACCGACAAAATACCATATTTCTTACTTCCTTCTTTCTCGGCAATTCTCTCTGCTACCTCTTTCTGAAACATTCCGGAAAACTCTGGTATTTGAGCTCTAAACTCCAATGTTTTAAAAACAATTTGCGTAGAAATATTATAAGGAAAATTCCCAACGATTGCGAATTGTCCTTCAAAAAACTCTGACAAATTCATTTTTAAAAAATCCTTGGAGATAATTCTTGGAGCCAATTTTAAATACGTATTCTGTAAATACTCAACAGACTCTGTATCGATTTCTACCACATGAGTCGTGTAGTTTTTTTCTAACAAATACTTTGTCATTACTCCCATTCCAGGACCAATTTCCAAAACGGTATCATACCCATTTTCTGTAAGGCTATTTGCAATATCACTCGCAAACTTTTCATCTTTTAAAAAATGTTGTCCTAAATGTTTTTTGGCTCTTACTGTCATGTCGTTTTAGTATTTGGAAGACATTTGCTTAGAACAATTGTTACAGGCAAATAACCAATCTTATTTAATTTTTTGAGGCAAACTGCTTATCAATTAATTTCATTTCCGTTTCAAAAAAGACAAATTTCCCAGCATATTTTGAATTCATCTTATTTTTAAGATTCACAGAATCTTCTTTATAAAAAGCCTCCAAAGCCTCTTTCGTTTCCACCATATACTGTACGCTATAGGTTACTCCTCCCATCTCTTCTTCCACCAAAACTTTACACATTTTAGCAGAAAGAAATTTCCCTGTTTCTAAAGTTTCGGGAATATGTGTTTCTTGCATCCAAAGCAACCATTCTTGCTCACAACTCCCTTCAATATTTGTAGTAATATTATAAACGTACATCTTCTGTATTCTTTTATTTTTCTGAGGTCAAAGATAGGTAGAATAATATTGCTACCCAATTACTGAAATACCGACTTGACATTAAATAAAACATAGAAAGTCATTCATAAACTTTAAAAAAAATGCAAAAAACAATGTTATACTAAAAAAATACTTTTTCTTCGCTTTTCAAATCAAAATATAAGTCTATGAATTTAAGTAATTTCGGTATTACACCAACACGTGTAAAAGTATTAATAGGAGTTGGAGTCCTTGCAGTAGCAATTATTTCTTTCAATCCATTTAGCAACAATGATGCTGGTGAGCGTCAAGTTGTTCAAACCTTATCAGGAGATTTAGATGTTCGTTTTACACCTGGTCTTTATTTTAGTGGTTTCTTTTCTAAAGTTACAACATATCCTAACAATGTAACGATACAGGTAAGTAGCAGAGAACATATTTCACCGGATGCAGATTACCATATGTTACCTCATATGGGTACTTTCTCAGAAGGAGATGCGGCAACACTTAGCCACACCACCAAATGGGATTTACCAAGTGATAAATCAAAAATGATTGACCTTCACAAAACCTATACAAACATCAATAATTTGATGACAACTACCTTGCTGATGTATCAAAAACAAATTGCATCGTATAGTACGCAACGTATGAGTTCAGAAGCACATTATTCAGGAGGTCAGTCTCAATTGAACGAATATTTTCAAGATCAACTGAGAAATGGTCAAGTATTATTAATTACAGAAACAAAAACAAGATTGTTAGAAGATGGTTCTACAAAAACCTATATACAAGTTCAAGAAAAACTTGATGAAAAAGGCAATATAAAGCGAAGTGTTTCAGATATTCAAGAATATGGAATTGTAGCTTCTTTTGCTTCCATAGATGAAGTTATTTATGATGACAGAATTTACGAAAAATTAAAAGCAAAGATTGATGCTGCCTCAGACGAGGCTACAGCAAAACAAGAATTAATCACTGCTCAGCAAGAAGCACTTACCGAAAAAGCTAAAGGAGAAAAATTAATTGCCAAAACAAAAGCAACAGAAGAAGCAGACGAACTTCAAGAAGTTATTAGAGCGAGAAAAGCAAAGCTTGTAGCTGCAGAAAACTTAGAACAGGCAAAACTAGATGCTGCAGCAAAACTTGTTTTAAAAGAAGCTGAAGCAAAAGGAGATAAATTAAAAGTAGCGGCAGGTTTAACACCGTTAGAAGCTGCTAGTATTGAAATGGAAACAAGAATTGGAGTAGCAAGAGAGCTTGCTAAAGCTAATGTTCCAAATATCGTTATTGGTGGTGGAGATGGCGGCGCCAACCCTATGGAAGCTGTTGGTATAAAATATTTAATGGACATCAACGATAAATTATCAAAAAGAAAATAATCATCCTGTTCTAAAATAAAAAAGCCCTTTGCAAAATTTGCAAAGGGCTTTTTTGATTTGTTGATTCAATTTTTAATTGATCATATCAAAACCAGTATAAGGCACCAAAACTTCTGGGATTTTTATTCCTTCTGGTGTTTGATTATTTTCTAACAAAGAAGCCAAAACTCGTGGCAAAGCCAAAGCACTTCCGTTTAGGGTATGTGCTAGTTGTTTTTTACCTTCTTCATTTTTATATCTTAGTTTTAAACGGTTCGCTTGGAAAGTTTCAAAATTCGAAACAGAACTTATCTCTAACCATTTTCCTTGAGATGTTGAATACGCTTCAAAATCATAAGTCAAAGCAGATGTAAATCCTAGATCTCCACCGCATAATTTTAATATTCTATAAGGCAATCCTAATTCTCTTAACAACTCTTGAACATGAGCTACCATTCCATCCAATGCTTTGTATGAGTTCTCAGGTTTTTCAATTCTAACAATTTCTACTTTGTCAAATTGATGCAATCTATTCAATCCTCTTACATGAGCTCCATAAGAACCTGCCTCTCTTCTAAAACAAGGAGAGTAAGCTGTATTTAAAACAGGGAATTCTTCCCCTTTTAAAATAACATCTCTGTAAATATTTGTTACTGGAACTTCTCCTGTAGGTATCAAATACAAATCATCCTTTGCGTCATGATACATTTGTCCTTCTTTATCTGGCAATTGCCCTGTTGCAATACCTGAGGCTTCATTTACCAAATAAGGAGGTTGCACTTCTTGATATCCTGCTTCTGAATTTTTATCCAAAAAATAATTGATCAATGCACGTTGCAATCTTGCTCCCTTTCCTTTGTAAACAGGAAAACCAGCGGCAGTAATTTTATTTCCCAGTTCAAAATCAATAATATCATATTTCTTGACTAGCTCCCAATGAGGTAAAGCTCCTTCATGAAGTTCTGGAATTACTCCTTCTTCAAAAACAGTTTCGTTATCCTCTTCACTTGTTCCAGCTGGGACAATTACATTTGGAACGTTAGGAATTGTATATAATAAATCTTGCAAAGAAACATTGACAGCAGCAAGCTTGTCTGTTAATTGCTTAGATTCTTCTTTTAAAGCTCCCGTTTTTTCTTTTAAGACATTTGCTTTTTGAGGTTCACCTGACTTAAATAAAATCCCTATTTCTTTTGAAATTTTGTTAGACTCTGCTAAAATAGCATCCAATGCAGCTTGGGTAGACTTCCTATCTTCATCTGCTTTTAACACAGCATCTATAGTACTTTCAGCATTTTTAAAGTTACGTTTTGCCAAACCGGCCAATACCGTTTCTTTATTGTCTTTTATGTAGTGAACTTGTAACATTTTATCATCTATTTTAAAAAGGCAAATTTATAAAAATAGATTTTCAAAAAGCCCATAAAAAGAGAATAGTTTGAGCAGTCTAATTGCGCATCACAATCCTCATTATGACGTTTTTAATTTTCTAAAAGTGCTAATGATTTTTTTTTATCCAAAGCCAATTGTTCCTTTAAGGCATCAACAGATTGAAATTTTTGTTCTTCTCTTAAAAACTCAAGTAACTCTATCTGCAAGTTTTGACCATATAAATCTCCTTCGAAATCAAAGAAATGAGTTTCAATTGTTTGATGTCCTCCTTTCACAGTAGGACGAACACCAATATTCATCATCCCATAAACAGCTTTATTATTGACAATAGATTTGACCAAATAAGCACCTTTTTTGGGAATCAATTTATAAGACTCCTTAATTTCTAAATTAGCCGTTGGGTATCCAATTGTATTTCCTAACCTTTCACCCGAAACTACCTTTCCAGAAAGCGTAAAGGCATGTCCTAAATATTTTGAAACCTTATGTATATCACCCTCAGCCAAAGCTTTTCTAATTTTGGTAGAACTTACAGAAATCGCATTGACATCTTGCGCTGGAATTTCTTGGACTACAAAATCATACATATCTCCATACTCTTCCAATTGCTCAAAATCGCCTTCCCTATTTCTTCCAAAGCGATGATCGTAACCAATCACTAGTTGAGCCGTGTTTAAATGATTTACTAAAATATCTCTGACAAAATCAAAAGCAGTCAATCTAGAAAATTCTTTATCAAAAGGATGAATGATTAAAAAATCAAGCCCAGTTTTTTCTAAAATCTCAATTCGTTCGTCAATGGTATTGATCAGTTTGATACTATTGTCTTTTTGCAACACCATTCTTGGGTGCGGAAAAAAAGTAAGTAAAACAGAATTCGCATTATTTTTTTTAGCCGTTGCAACCAACTGGGCAATAATTTCTTGATGACCAATATGAACTCCATCAAAAGTCCCAATCGTAACAATAGATTTTTTGGTATCTATAAAATTTTTGTAATTTTCAATTACTTTCAACAGGAAAAAATTATAATTTTAATACAGCTGCAAATTTACACTCATTTTTGATTTAACTTCAATTGATCTGCCTTTTTTTTAAAAAGCAGGATGGTTTAACTTTGCAGATTATAGCAACTTCTGACTTTTTTAATCAAAACTCTAATTTATTTTAAATAAGTTTGTGACACAAGCACTTTTATATGAACAATATTACTAATCAACTCACATACTTTCTTTTACTTTCATTTTTTGCAACCTCACTTGGGTATTCTCAAAATGAAGATTTATGGACAGAGGAATCATCTTCTAGCCTGTTATTGTTTCAAAAAAATGCTAAAATCACGCAATTAAAAAAGGAAAAAATTTATCGACTGGACATCGATCAGTTAAAAAATATATTGAAAGGAAGTAAGTCTGCAAAAAGCACAAAAAAATCTATTTTGGAAATTCCATTTCCTAACAAACAAGGAGAACTAAAAAACTATACCATTACTGAGGTTTCAACCTTGGCTCCAGAACTACAAGAAAAATACCCAAATATTAAGTCGTATATCGGAGTATCCAAAGATACTTATAAAACTACCATAAGATTTAGCCTGAGTAATCTAGGGTTGCACTCTATGAAACTGAGAGAAAACGGGAATACCGAATTTATCGATCCTTATACCAAAGATGCTTTAACCTACAAAGTATATGATAAAAGTGATATTGATTTTGACAACATGAATTATGAATGTAAAGTTGTAGATGAATCTATGGCTATTGCTAAATCTCAAAAAAATGAGATGCAAAAACTAAGCAGCAATGATGGAAAATCTAGACTTTTCAGACTCGCTTTATCATGCACTGGAGAATATGCCGAGTATCATTTAGCTGATCAAGGAATCCCTGCTTCTGCAACTGAAACTGTAAAAAAAGAAGCTGTGCTCTCAGCCATGAATATTTCAATGACTCGGATCAATGGTGTTTTTGAAAAAGAACTTGCCTTAACAATGCAATTGTTAGCTAACAATGATGATTTAATTTTTTTAGATCCAGACACAGATGGTTATACCAGTGATGATGATTTTAAAATGCTAGATGAAGTTCAAGCAAAATGTGATGCCATTATTGGATCTTCTAATTATGATATGGGTCATTTATTTAGTACCGGATTTTCTGGATTGGCAGAATTATCTTCTCCTTGTACTAGCAAAAAAGCGCAAGGTATCTCTGGTAGAACACCTGCCAAAGGAGATTCTTTTGACATTGATTTTGTAGCACATGAAATGGGACATCAATTTGG
>NZ_JAQWGB010000157.1 GCF_029238425.1 Flavicella sp. | reverse complement strand
TTTTCAATTATTTCTAGCACTTCGTTTTTCAATGCTTCCTTCTTTTTTCTATATTTTATATTATTTGCTAAATTATTCCATGCATATGCATCTTTGGTCATGTGATACAACTCTTCTTTTCCATTCCTGTAAAGAATATACCTCCAGTCTTTGGTACGATAAGAATAGTTTTGTTGGTACACATAGCTTTTAGGCAAATCTTTTTGTATTTCTATATGCCATAAGGCACTCTTATTACTATTTATTCCAAGACCTGGTATTTCTCTATTTATTCCAGCTCCCAACACGGTAAGAGCTCCGTTAGGACCTTTCCATTTCTTTGTCTCTGAATCCTTCATAAACGGTTGCAAACTAAAACCTCCAAGTTCTGCTTCAGATTTTTTCAAGACTGTCTCACCTTGCAATTCACAGAGATCCATTAAGGTTGGATACAAATCAATTAAAGAAACTGGATGAGACACTTTAGTGCCAGATTTAGAATAATTAGGTGCTTTTATTAACAACGGTATTCTGGTACTTTCATCCCAAGGAGAGTTTTTATATAAATAGTCTTTTTCTCCCATCTGCCATCCGTGGTCGCTTGTAAAAACAACGATAGTATTATTTGCAAAAGCGCTATTATTTAAAGCATCTAACACCCCTCCTATTTGATCGTCAACAAAAGAGATACAAGCCAAATATGCCTGTAAAAATTTTCTTAGGCCTTCATCTCCCTCTGGATAAGATTTTTGTAAAGCAGCATAATAATGTAATCCCATTTCAGTTGGTGGATAGACTGTTTTATAAAAACTATCATCAATATCTCCTGCCTTAGTGATTGGCATTTGAATATCTTCCAAAGGAAATTTATCAAAATATTTTTGAGGTGCATACAAGGGAGTATGAGGTTTTACAAAACCAACTCCCATAAAAAAGGGTGCATTTGATTCTGAAGCTTCTAACTGCTTGAATTTATTTTCTACCCAAGCAGCATGTTGCTCATCAGGCGTTAAATCTCTGTCATTATCAGACACATATCTAAACTCCTTTTTTCCAAACGTCCAACCGGTTTTTTGCTTATTCCCATTCTCATCAATTCTTACAGGAGTATCAGCAAAAGAAGAAAAAGAACCATCTACCACATTAATACCTCTAAAAGGTTCTGGAACTGAAGAATGCCCCATAATTCTTTGCCCGTCTTCATCTATACCGCTATACGCATGGGGACCATAATTTATGCCTTCTGGAACTCCCCATTCTGTCCAATATTTTCTGAAATTTTTATGCAATAACTTCCCTGTCCCATAAGTTTGATAACCGTTTTCTTTAAACAATTGAATCAAGGTTTTATGATTTTTCAAAACCACCTGTTTTCTATGGGGTGTCCAACCAAAATCTCTAGAATCATGGGGATATACCCCTGTAAACAAACTATTCCTTGAAGGCTGACAAACAGGAACATTGGTATGTGCATTGGTAAAAACTGTCGCAACCTTAGCCAAAGCATCAATATTTGGAGTCAGTGCTTGTGGATGACCTCCAAATGCACCTTGATAATCATTCAGATCATCAACCATAATAAACAACACATTAGGCTGTTCCATTTCCTTTTCAGGATTATTTTCAGACTGTGCTTGACAAGAACATGCTAAAAGCAAAAAGCTAATTCCCCCAAGAGTACCTTTTAGATAATTCATAAAACTCATGTTTCCTTATTTAATTGGTAAAATCATAAAACTATAAGAATAATC
>NZ_JAQWGB010000148.1 GCF_029238425.1 Flavicella sp. | reverse complement strand
AGTAATATAAAAAAAAACTACCAAAATAAATAAATGATTATCATGGTAGTTTGTAATTTCTTAGGAGCGTTTTTTTCAACTCTCGTTTTCTTTTTTATGAATGTTTCTGTAATTCGAAGGTACTTCGTTGAATTGTGCTTTGAAGCACTTTCTAAAATATTTTAAATCACTAAATCCTACTTCATATGCAATTTCTGAGATATGCATTTTTGTGTTTGTAATTAGCTGACCTGCTTTTTTCAATTTGATGGTTCTAATAAACTCGGTAATGGATTGATTTGTTAGTGCTTTGAATTTTCTATACAATACAGATCTACTCATATTCATCTGTTTGGTAAAAACATGTACATTAAACTCAGGATCGGTTATGTTTTCTTCAATTATTTGAATTGCTTTTTCTAAGAATAATTCATCGGCAGAGGTAACTGATAATTCTTTAGGAGTTAAAATAATATCCTTTTTAAATTTACTTATTAAGTTAGATCTTGTATTTAATAAATTATCTACTCTAACCTCTAGAATAGAGGCGTCAAATGGTTTTGTGATATAAGTATCCGCTCCAAATTGATATCCATCTTTTTGATGAGCAGAGTCTGTTTTTGCAGTCAGTAGTATGATGGGAATATGACTGGTAGTAATATTTGATTTAATTTGTTTACAAAGTTCCAGGCCGTCCATTATAGGCATCATGATATCGCTTATGATTAAATCAATATCCTTGTTATTTGCGATAGAAATAGCTGCATTCCCGTTTTCTGCTGTATAGATGTTGTATTTTTTTTCAAATATTTCTTTGATGAAATTTCTAACATCTGCATTGTCTTCTACAATTAATAAAGTAGGTTTGTTTTCATCGATTGAGATATTGTTGTCGATATCTGTATTCGTTATTGGTATATCAGATTGAGCTTCCGTTTCCGTTTTGCTAATAGGCGTTTCCTTTTTAGGAGCTAATAATTTATCAGAACTTTTGATGTGATGCTCTCCTAAAAGGAATTTTACTTGAAAAGAAGTTCCTTCTTTTTTAGAGCTTGACACTGAAATATTTCCTTTATGAAGGTCGACCAAGCTTTTAGTAAGTGCAAGGCCAATTCCTGAACCTGATTTAAATCCATCTTGATCAGATCTGTAGTATCTATCAAATACGTGTTTTAGATTTTTTTCAGGTATTTCTTCTCCAAAATTTGTGATTGTTATGATTACTTCTGTATTGGTGCTCTCAATATAAATTTTTATTTCACTTTCGTCTTGAGTGTATTTAAATGCGTTTGACAATAAATTGAAAAGAATTTTTTTCATTTTAATTTTATCAAACCATAAGTAGATTTCATTTCTTTCGGTGACAAAATCATATTTGATATTTTTAACTTTTGCTAAATCTTGAAAAGCAAGTTTAATTTCTTTTGTGAAAGCAACAATATTAGATTCAGCGGCATGCAACTCTAATTTTCCAGATTCACTTTTTCTAAAATCCAATAGTTGTGTGATTAACTGAAGCAGCATATTGGCATTTCTTTGCATTGTGAGATGCTGTTTTTGTACAAATGAATCCCCCATGTTTTGTTCTATCATTCGTTGTAAAGGTCCAATAATAAGGGTTAATGGAGTTCTAAA
>NZ_JAQWGB010000029.1 GCF_029238425.1 Flavicella sp. | reverse complement strand
CGGATCAACAATAGGTATAAAAAACTTAACAAAGCAACTCCTACCTAAATTCATTTCATCTTTTGAAAACTACATTAAATCTAATTTTGAAAATAATTTCAAAAATCTATTTACTGAACAGAAGATTCTTGATAAAATTAGGCTAAAACTAATAAATCGACTAGAGCCAAGAGTTGTTGAATTAAGGTTTAGTAGTTTTGAAGTTGGATTAGCTCAAGACACTACCATGTTGGATATAGAAAATAAAAAAGTTCGAGAGTGGGCGGTAAACGCATCAGATGACTATAAGCAAGAAATCCTAGAAGCAGACTACAACAATCCTGAGACAGTAAATTTGCTAATGAAAAACTATACATTAGAACAAAGAAAGAAAATACTAGGACCTTTAAACGAATTATCTTCTAATAAAGAAGTAATATTTACATATAAGAAAGATAAAACCTCAAAATACATCAAAAGTGGAGTAAAAAGCCAAATAATAAAAGATAAAATTTTACGTGAAGAAAAACCTGCAATAAATACACCTGAAGAAAAAAACTATGAGTTTGTAAATGTAACTCTACTTGTTGAAAAAGGAAAAACTCCAAAAAAGATAAATACTGATAATGGACTATTTACTTCTTCAAATAACGAAACAGTAATGCTTACTTCTGAAATTTTCAAAAACCATGGTTGTCCACTAGAAAAAAACATAAACTTAGAGCTGAAGGCTGAAGTACAAGGAGATCTTGTTCATTATTCAACAGTTTTTGAATACGAAGATTTTCAACATACGGAAAAAGCTGGAGCTAATTTTGATGCTGGGATAACAGCAATTATTAAAAAGATTCACGAGTATATACTAAACACAAAATAAGGACAAAAAGAACTAATAAAGAACTAACAAAACACGAATTACACACAAACCCCTTTTAAAACAAGGAATACAACACAACTACATGACGTACAAAATGTATATCACTCTTTAGAGATGTAACACTCCTCAATTATCATATTTTAAACCGCTTTTTTTCAAAAGCGGTTTTTTTATGGTCAAAATTCATCAATTATTGTCTCATTTGAATCAAACTGACCGTTGAACTTATAAAAAAATGTAGTTTTACAAAGCTGAAACTTTAACCAATATCCTAACATGAAAAAAACAGTTTTAATTCTTTGTCTTCCCCTTCTCTTTGCCTTTGCTTCCTATTTCAAATCAAACAGCAACGAGAAACCACAATTATTGAGAGAACCCTATTTACAAATGGTTCGCGAAAAGACAGCAACCATTACTTGGAAAACGGATGCTACTGCAAAAAACTGTCGTGTAGAAATTCACAAAGAAAACTCTTCAAAAACCATTGTTAAAGAAGGAACATTGACACTACATGAAAACAATAGGTTTAACGAAGTTGTTTTCGACAAACTCAAACCAAACACTAAATACTATTATAGCATCTATTCTAATGGATATAAATTAGCAGCAGGAGAAAACTATTATTTCATCACCAATCCCAAAGGAAAGAAAACTGCTTTTAGCTTTTATGCGTTAGGTGATATAGGAGCCAAATTACCCCATAGTTTTGCCGACAAACCTGCTTTGGTAATTAAAAAACTAGAAACGCAACCTAATTTTGGATTAGGCTTGGGAGATATTGTTTATTCTAAAGGGGAAAGTAAATTTTACGACAAGCAATTGTTTGAACCTTTTCAGGAAGTCTTTAAAAATATCCCCTTCTACCCTGTCCCAGGAAATCATGATTGGTATTCTGATCCTGAAAAGAATTTTGAGAAAGAATGGTCTTTACCTAACAACGAACACTTTTATAGTTTTTCTTATTCAAATGCGCTTTTTATTGGACTTGATTCTTCTAAAGGAGAATTCTACCACTACGAAAAACAACTAGAGTGGTTAAAAGAAACTTTGAAGAACAACAAAGATAAATACGATTGGACTGTTGTTTACTTACATCATAACGGTAAAACATGTTCCTATAAACCCAATTACGAATCTGTAATTTCTATTTACAAAGTACTAGCCAGTAATAATGTAGACCTTGTATTGAATGGACATGCGCACACTTATGAACGTTTGAAGCCTTATGATGGATTAGGAGATATTGATCCCTCTCAAACCAACCATACTAACTACAATAAACAAGATGAAAAATTTATTTCCATAACGGTTGGAGCTGGTGGAAAACTAAATAAAAAATGGACTCCAGATCCCGAAAACGAAAAAAATTGTAAAGACGGTAGCATTGTTGCCCATTATGAACACGTACCAAGTTTTGCTTTAATTTCAATAGATCAGAATACACTTAAGTTTGAAGGAATCAACTCTTTAAATGGAGAGCGTTTTGATGGCTTTACGATCACAAAATAATTATTTCAATAAAGTTTGAAACAGACATCCTTTCTTATTACGAATATCGCAATAAGCATCATCCTATTAATAGACTCTTTTTCTATATATTTGATTGAACCAAATCAACAAAATGGAGACGTCAATTCTTACTGCAGTAATATTACCCGTTTCATTAGCTATCATCATGTTAGGAATGGGACTAACGTTGAAACTAGAAAATTTTAAAAAAATATTTCAATATCCGAAAGCAGCAATTATTGGATTGACAAACCAACTAATTGTGCTACCTATTATTGGTTTTGTATTGGCTATTTCTTTTGACTTATCCCCTGATATGGCTATGGGATTGATGATTATTGCAGCTTGTCCGGGTGGACCAACAAGTAACCTGATCACACATATAGCAAAAGGGGACATTGCATTATCTATTTCCTTAACTGCAATTACTAGTATGTTGACTGTATTTACCATACCTATAATTCTTTCTTTCGCTTTGAATTATTTCACACAAGATTCCAATGCTCAAATTGAGCTTCCTATTCTAAACACTATTATTCAAATAACGGGAATTACCATCGTCCCAGTAACTATCGGGATGCTTATTAAAAATTACTATCCTAAGTTTGCAGACAATATGGAGTCTCCCATGAGAATAGCATCTACCGTAATCTTTGTAGCAGTATTGTTAGGAATTATTTTGGCCAATAAGCATCATATTGTTGAGTATCTTAAAAAGGTTGGTTTGATTGCTTTGGCATTGAACATAGCTACCATGGCGCTTGGATTTTATTCTTCTAAATTTTTCCAATTAAACCTAAAACAATCTATCTCTATCACTATAGAAAGTGGAATTCAGAACGGAACTTTAGCGATTGTTATCGCGACTTCTATACTACAACAAACTGCGATGAGTATTCCAGCCGCTGTGTACTCTCTTTTAATGTTCCTTACAAGTGGCGTTTTAATATATCAGTTTGGCAGAAAAAAAAACAGCTCAGAATCTGTTGCCTAATTCAACCATTTCTTGTTCTCGTCTTTCTAGGAAAATAGAGAACACAATTTTTGGACAAATAAACCTATGGCAGTAGGAATAGGAATCAATCTTATAGCGTTTAAAAAACTCTGGAACCCATTTTATTCCAACAAACTTAAGCAGGTAGCATACACATCATTTTTGTTGATTTTTGATTTAAGCCAAGCATAAAAACAAAGAATAAAAATATCTTCTTTTTTTGAATCTTGATTGATCAATTCCGCAACCCTTTTCTTGAAAGAATCTTTTTCAACACAAGCGTTGTCTTTATAATACATACTAATCAACTTCACAAATTCAAGCACCCTCTTTTCATTTTGATCGAGGAGTGTTTTTTTATGTTTTTTTCTAAAACTCATCAATCTAGATTGAAACAAATCATAATTATCTAGTTCTAGCAGTAGTAATAACTCAATCAAGTTTTTCTGAATCACCCATACCGTACCTACTTTTTGAGCATACCAAATATCACTATGATAAAACTCAGCATATATTCGATAAGCCTTTTGAACATCTCCATTAAAGAATAAAGTGATTACTTTGGTCAATATAAGATCATAAAAATCTTCATTTTTGGATGTTTTTTCCGGTAAGTCCTCTAATGTTTCTAGCGAAGATTTTATATTTCCAGAAAACAATGTTGTCAATGCTTTTAATAGTTTGAATTTTAAAACAAATTTGTTTGCATACACCCCATTCTTAAGATTCATATGATATGCCATGGCATCCAAATAATTATTGGATTCCTCAAAATCTCTACGGCGAAGATTAAAATTAGACAAATAAAACAGTAGTTGAATATGCTCTGAAAGATATCGTTCTAAATCCACTGATTTTTTCTCTAGCTCCGATACAGCTTCTTCTATAAACCTCCATAATTCATGGTGTTTACCAGTTACATGAGCAATGGTATTGAAAATTTCTATAATTTTAATCAGAGACGCAAAATGCAAACCCTTTGAAGAACTAATAGAATATCTTTTTAAATTTAATTCTAAAATCTCCTTTGGATTTCTGGAAGAATTCTCTAATTCATCTTGTATTGTAGCATAAAACAACTGTAAATTTTCCTCTAATTGAAGTTGCTGCTTATTTTTCTCAAAGGCAATTTTGACTTCCAACAAATCATACAATTTTGATTTATGTAAGTTTTGAATTTTCAATAAATAAATTTCATTTAGTAAATGATACATTTCATACTTTTGAGCCTTCAACTCTGCTTTTTGCAATGTTTTAAACGCTAAAGCATTGCTATTCTGTTGAAAAAAAACACGACTCGCTACTAAAAGTTTCAAAACACTCATCTGTTTTGAGTTTCCTTTAGCAAAAGAATCTCCAGCAATAAAATCGATTAAAGTATCATGCAAACGTTTGCTAACAGCATGATACGCCCCTTTGTTACTTTCTCCATACAGTGCAACATCTATAGAACTCTTTTCATTTTCTTTAGACAAGAGTAAGAACAATTCAATATTTTTAACATCTCCCCTCCTGTTCTTTTTTTTGAGTACAGTTAGAAATTCTTTTTTCTGATCAAAAGAAAATGTATCAATAATGGCTTTATTTATATTCATTATATCGTAAGTTTTAAAAACAACAAATCACTAAATTAATTATAAAAATGAAATTAATTTAAAATTTAATCGTAAGTATTTTACAAATTACGAATTTACAGATCTTTTAAAGCCTCCCATCTTTGCATCAGTAACAACAACCTAACCTAATCGTATGCAATTTTTGAACGTTATTTGGCCCGCTGTGTATATCAGTCAAACAATCTCAGACTTTTGGTTTATCATTTTTGGAACCATAAGTATTGAACTCATCACTATTCGATATTTTTTAAAAACCTCCTGGTTGAAATCTTTCTTTATTTCAATAGTAGGGAACATTGTATCCGGAATCATTGGAACAGTACTAATGACCTATAGCATGCTTCTATGGCATTTGGTGGCTGACACTCTCTTTTTTAAAGCTACTTTCAACCCAATTAACTGGATAATGACTTTTGTTTTTATGTGTTTAGGGAGTGTACTACTTGAAGCTTTCGCTGTAAAATTAATTTTAAAAAGAAACATCAAAAAAATATTTATACCGCTTCTTATAGGAAACCTATTGAGCTACATTTTTATTGCAGGAATTATGTATCACAAACAATCGAACAAGAATCAAACTGAACCAATAGAACAATTAACAAAATAAGTACTAATTAAGAAAATCAATTATTATGGATTATAATTTTAAAAGTGACGCTACAGAACAAAATTCGTCAAACAAAAAATCAAAAACACCTAAGAAATCGGACGGTATTCAATTTGACCAAAAACCAACACCTGCATTTATGGGAGCCTCTTGGTTTGCCTTATTATCAGGAACCCTTGCTTATTGTATTGGTTTATGGAATTCAGAAATGCTTTTAAATGAACGCGGATATTATTTTACTATTTTATTATTTGGTTTATTCTCCGCCGTTTCCTTGCAAAAAAGTGTGAGAGACAAATTGGAAGGTTCAAAAGTTACGGAGATGTACCACAATATTAGTTGGTTTTCGGCTCTTTCCGCATTGGTATTATTAACGATCGGACTTTGGAATGCAGATTTATTAGCCAGCGAAAAAGGGTTTTACGCTATGTCGTATTTATTGAGTTTGTTTGCGGCCATTGCAGTCCAAAAAAACACAAGAGACAAAGCATATATAGAAGCTCTTGAATCTGAAAACAACAATCAAAAGGAAACAATCTAACAGGGAAAATTACTATGAAACCAAAGCCACTTCTATTTGAGAAGTGGCTTTTTATTTCATCACAAACGCTCCTTGCGTTCTTGTATCATGAAAATCAATATTCATTTCACTACAAGTGTTTTTCCATCTTTGTTTTATGTAAAAATAATTAGATCCGTCTGCAATAATCATACGCGGTTCCAAATAACTAATACATCTCTCCAAATTGATTTGAGGAGAATTTCTCAATAAAACAATGGATCCCTTTAAGTTCTCTTCTTTATAAAACCCCAAAGAATCAATCACCAAAAGTCTTTTCTGTTGATACTGGAATATAGAGGGTATTTTTTCAACTACGGTATCTAACGTAACTCCCGATGCATTTAAATAATTTTTCACTTGTTTATTCTCAACTCCCCCATTGATTCCATTAAAATTTACACGATTATTTTGCTGCTCTATAACAAGTGATTTTTTGTACAAATCGCAAACCAGGAGTACACTTTTATTTTTCCTTTGATACAGCTCAAAAAACAACATCAATTGAAAAATTAATAGAACACCTCCCAATCGATATATATTTTTAAGTGATGTTTTATGCAAAAGAATGGTTACACAGACAACAATGAGATAGCCGGAAATCATCATCCATTTTGAAAAATAAACCTGACTGAACAACCATGCATCCTGTTCAGAAACAAACGCAATAAAATCATTCATACAAGAAACAATCCAAGAATAGAATTGGTATAACGGCTTGAAGTCTATATTAAAAACAGCAGCAAACAAAACCACAAAACCATATAGCAATACCACCCCGAGCATAGGCAACACCACCAAGTTTGAAATCAAAAACAACCCAGGAAACTGATGAAAATAATGCAGACTTAAAGGAAGTAAACCTATCTGAGCAGAAAGAGACACCAAAGATAATTTCCAAAAGTAACGGACGAGTTTATTTTTTGGAGACCAAATTTTATTGAACACCGGATACAAAACCACAATGGATAATACCGCCAAATAACTCATTCGAAATCCTAAATCAAATAAAAATAAAGGATGTACCAGTAACAACACCAATGCTGATGTAACCAAGGTGTAAAAAATGTTATTTTTTTTCTCGAATACCATTCCCAGAGAAACAAAAGAAAACATCGTAACTGCACGAACAACGGAAGCCGACAAACCTGCCAACAGGGCATAGCCCCATAAAATTAATACGATTATAAAAAATGAAATAATTTTTCCGTTTTTAAATTGCTGCAACGGTTTTAATAAAAAGAGCAACATAAAAACCAACATTCCAATATGCAAACCACTAACGGCCAAAATATGAATAACACCTGCATTGGCATAATTCTGTTTTAACCCTGCATCTATATAATTTCTATCCCCAATCACCAAGGCTAAAGTAATTGCCAACACATCAGGATCTTCAATTTTTTCTTTTAGTGCATAAATTAATTTTTGACGATATCCATAAACGGTGCTTTTGATAGAATTTTCTGTTATTGCACATTTGAGCCAATTCCCTTTTTTTGCTTTTACTTGATGAATGATATTTTTTTGTTTGAGGTAATTCTTATAGTCGAAATCATAAGGATTTCTCCTTTCGGGCACCACGTCTAAACTAGCCTTAGTTAAAATCCTATCTCCTACAATGATTTGAGTTGAAATGGAATTTGCATATAAGGTTAAAATTACTCTCTCGTCATAAAATTTTGAATTTCCACTTTGATAAATTGCGATATAATTTTTAGAAAAATTATTTTGATTTAAAATTTCATCTATAACAAAAACTTTCAACTTTTTTTCTGAATCTAGTTGCAAATTTTTCGGCTGCTGCAGCTGCATGGAAAACATACCTATAAAAACAGGGACGATGAAAATTCCTATTTTAAAAAGCTTTTTACTTTTCAAACACAATAA
>NZ_JAQWGB010000131.1 GCF_029238425.1 Flavicella sp. | reverse complement strand
TGCCAATGGTTCAGCAACTCCCGTAGATGTTGAGGTTGTTTCTACTGAAACGTATACTCCACAAGATTTTGGATTGGTAAGCTTCCCTATTACAGAAGTTGAAAAATTAGATTTTCTTTTAGCTGTTTCTGAATTAGGTTCAAATGAAATTCTAGCAGGAGAATATTCTATAACCGCAACTGGTTTTTCTACCAGTAAAGCATTTACAGCTATTGAAGAAAATGTTGTTACCGTAAGAGATATTAAAGATGCCGTTTATGAAATACATGTTTCAGTTGAGGGATATGAATCTCAAACTATTGAACTTACAAGGGATCAAATTGCAACTATTTACCATGTGGCTCCTTTAGTAGTTGAATTGACAAAAGTCACTAATTTATTATCTAATGTCATCGAACAAAACATTAATGCACCCCTTTGTTTGGGTGGCGCTGGTCAAAGTTTTACCGCAAGTGAAAATTTCATTTGGAAGGTATTAGAGGTTCAAAGTTGTAGTGGAGCACAAACAGGTACCTTGACAATATATGATGGTTCAGGCACAGGAAATCCAATATTGCTGACACAAAACATTACACTAATTGATGGAATAAATCAAATTATATTGGACACACCTATTAGTTGCACTGCAGGTCATCAGTATACATTTTCAACAAATTTAGCATTGAGCTATTCTTTTGGAGGAGATCCATATCCAGGAGGAGTATCATATTCTGGTGGTGCACCATTTGTTGCGGATAGAGATATGTATTTTAAAGTAGGAAATTAGTTTACGTTCATACAAATAAAAACTAGAAAAAATCTTCAGGAATTATCCTGAAGATTTTTTATTTTCATATTTAAATGATCTTGATTTATTAAGTTTATTTATCTTTTCCATAGGACATAACACAGCTAATACATGTATTATTTTTCGTAAATTTGTAATAGCTTAAAATAAAATATTACGATGAAATACCTTAGTCCAGATATTGAAAAGCTTGCAAAAAGCACTTCTAATAAATCGTTGGCAAAGCCAGGAGTTTCTTGTGGTATTTTCCAAGATTGTCATGATACCGATTTGAGTTACACACAAAAAATGATTGAATTTAACAAAAAGAAAAATGGATAGTGAACGCGTAAAGGTTAAAAACATTGAAGTTTTATCTGATAATTGGTACACCCTTAATAAAGTTACTTTTGATTATTTAAGAAATGATGGTACTTGGCAAACTCAAATAAGAGAATCTTATGATAGAGGAAATGGTGCAGCTGTTTTTATGTATAATAAAACCACAAAAAACGTAATTCTTATCCAGCAATTTCGATATCCCAGTTATGAAAATGGTAATAAAACCGGACTTTTAATTGAAGCTTGCGCAGGATTATTGGATGAAGATGATCCTGAGACTTGTATCAAAAAAGAAATCTTTGAAGAAACAGGTTACAAAATTCAGTCTGTTGAAAAAGTATTTGAAGCTTATATGACACCGGGAGCGGTAACCGAACAAATTCATTATTTTATTGCGGAATATACCGATAATATGAAAGCCACTACAGGTGGTGGTTTGCATACAGAACAAGAAGATATTGAAGTCTTGGAAATGTCTTTCTCAGAAGCAATTCGCTTATTAAACGAAGGAAAAATTAAAGATGCTAAAACCATGCTTTTATTGCAGTACGCAATGATTCATAATTTAGTGGATTAAAGTATTCGCCAAAATGCACTCTTTCTGATACCAAAAAAATCAAAATATCAGCATAAAAAACCCCATTCAAAATTGAATGGGGTTTTCTTTAACTTGCTTTTTTCAAACTATTCTTGAGCGTACTTTTCAGTAAGCTTAGAATATCGTCCAAAGTATCTTTTCCTTTGTCTTTATTATACCATTTTTGAAGATCCTCCTTGAACTGAGGGTCCAGCCCTCCATGAGTTTCTTTATAATCATTCACCAATTTAGTAGCAGTCTTTGGTCTTGGTCCCCATTCTCCTACTACGGTTTCCGTTTTATTATCGATGACAATTAGTTTTGGAATTGCCTTGTTTCCGTTCGTTAAGAACTGATTCATCAAAGCTTCATTCTCATCACGCAACACCACTTGCAAATTAATTCCATCGGATAATTCCGCTACTTTATCAATCATTGGAGTCGATTGAGCAGCATCACCACACCAACTTTCAGTAATAAGCAACCATGTTTGGTCGACTTCTGTATTTTCAATGAAATCTTTTGAGACATCGTCTATTTTAAGTGTTTTGTGCAAACGTGCCATTCTACGTTCATTCAACTTAGAATAATTCAACAAAGCGTCCGATTGATTTGGACCTGTAGATTTGCCATCTAGAATAAGCTGACTTACCATTTCTTTATATTCCGAAAAACCAATACCTTTTTGTAAACTCTCTTTAATTATTGCATCCATGTCCAAATTGTTTTTTTACTTGGACGAAATTAAATCAAAGCCTAACATCAGTTTTTTCAATACCTCAATTGACTTTATTGATAACCTCTCCTGACAGGTATGCTTTTAAATTACCTACTGCTGTATGCATTAGTCGTTGTCGCGCTGCTTTGGTTGCCCAAGCAATATGTGGTGTAATGATGCAATTCTTTGCTCCCAATAAAGGGTTATTCGCTTTCATAGGTTCGGTAGAAACTACATCCACTGCAGCGGCATAAATTCTATCATTGTTTAAGGCTTCTGCCAAATCATTTTCATTGACCAATCCACCTCTAGAAGTATTGATAAGCATCACTTCCCTTTTCATTTGCTCTATCAAAGACTTATTTATCAATCCTTGATTTGAATCTGTCAATGCACAATGCAAACTGATCACATCCGAAGTTGCAACCAATTCTTCTAAACTAACAAATGCTAAAGAATCCGATTCAAATTCTTTTTTGATAGTTCTATTATAAACCAAAACTTTCATTCCAAATGCTTGTGCCAATTGCGCCGTAGCCTGACCTATTTTACCAAAACCAATCAACCCCATTGTTTTCCCTTCTAATTCAATCAGTGGAGTATTCCAATAACAAAAATCGGCCGATTTTACCCATGCTTTATTTTGTACCGATGTATTGTGATCGCCTATATGGTGACACATTTCTAACAACAAACCCATTACAAACTGTGCAACCGCTTTGGTGCCATAAGCAGGTATATTTGTAACAACGATGTTTTTTGAAGTTGCAGTTTCTATATCTACTACATTGAACCCTGTTGCCAAAACACCAATATATTTAATAGTTGTAGCCTTTTCTAAAACCTCTTTTGAAAGTACCGTTTTGTTAGTGAATACAATAGTTGCCTCTGAAATTACTTCTACAATCGCATCTGTTTTATTTTCTAATCTATCATAGACAACCACTTCGCCAAGTTCCTTCAAAGCGTCCCAACTCAAATCTCCTGGATTGAGCGTATATCCATCTAATACAACTATTTTCATTTCTTTCTATTTTATAAAAATCTAAACTAAGCTTTTTATTTTAGTGTATATCCATCCTAATAAAAAACCACGCGAAATTTATTGTATAAAAAAACCGTTTCCAACAAAATTGAAAACGGTTTTAAAATATATGATATAAGCCTAAGCCAATACTTCTTGTACTTTATCAGCAGCCTCTTGAAATTCAGTAGCAGAAATAATTTCCATTCCACTATTGTCAATTAATTCCTTAGCTTCCTTAGCATTTGTTCCTTGTAAACGACAAATGATTGGTACATTGATTTTATCTCCCATACTTTTGTAAGCATCTACAACTCCTTGTGCCACCCGGTCACAACGAACAATACCTCCAAAAATGTTTACCAAAATTGCTTTTACGTTCGGGTCTTTTAAAATGATTCCGAAAGCAGCTTCAACACGAGCAGCATCAGCAGTACCTCCTACATCTAAGAAGTTTGCTGGATCTCCACCTGCCTGTTTGATTAAATCCATAGTTCCCATTGCCAAACCAGCTCCGTTTACCATACATCCAACATTTCCATCTAAATCTACATAATTCAACCCTACAGCTTTCGCTTCTACTTCAATAGGATTCTCCTCACGTACATCTCTCATTTCTAAATAATCCTTGTGACGGTATAAAGCGTTTTCGTCTAAAGTAACTTTGGCATCTACTGCTAAAATTTTATTATCAGAAGTTTTTAAAACAGGATTGATTTCGAACATTGCAGAGTCAGAAGATACATAGGCATTGTACAAAGCAGTAACAAATTTTGTCATTTCTTTGAATGCATTACCGCTCAAACCTAAATTGAAAGCAATTTTTCTAGCTTGAAAAGGCAATACTCCCGTTGCAGGATCAATCTCTTCTGTAAAAATTAAGTGTGGCGTTTCTTCTGCAACAGTTTCAATATCCATACCACCTTCCGTAGAATACATCACCATATTACGTCCAGTCGCTCTATTCAATAAAACAGACACATAAAACTCTTCTGTTTCTACTTCACCAGGATAGTAAACATCCTCAGCAATCAATACTTGATTTACTAATTTACCTTCTACAGAAGTTTGAGGTGTTACTAACATCATCCCTAATATATCATCAGAAATACTTTTAACTTCCTCTAAGTTTTTTGCTAATTTTACTCCTCCACCTTTTCCACGTCCACCTGCATGTACTTGAGCTTTTACTACATACCAACTTGTTCCGGTTTGATCCGTAAGTTTTTTTGCAGCTTCCACAGCTTCATCAGGAGTACTTGCAACGATACCACGTTGAATTCTTACTCCAAAACTATTCAATATTTCTTTTCCTTGATATTCGTGTAAGTTCATCTTAATTTATATTTTTTGTAAAAAAAATCCGTGGCGAAAATACTAATTAATATAGAACAAATACAAAAAAAGTATCAATCTATTTTAGAAATATCAAATAGATACGAAAACGTATTAGTAATTATGATTTCATAAAAAAATACGACTATTTAAAACAAAAAAACCGTTTCCAACAGAATTGAAAACGGTTTTAAAATATATGATATAAGCCTAAGCCAATACTTCTTGTACTTTATCAGCAGCCTCTTGAAATTCAGTAGCAGAAATGATTTCCATTCCACTATTGTCGATTAATTCCTTAGCTTCCTTAGCGTTTGTTCCTTGTAAACGACAAATGATTGGCACATTGATTTTATCTCCCATGTTTTTGTAAGCATCTACAACTCCTTGTGCTACACGATCACAACGAACAATACCTCCAAAAATGTTTACCAAAATTGCTTTTACATTCGTGTCTTTTAAAATGATTCCGAAAGCAGCCTCAACACGAGCAGCATCTGCAGTACCTCCTACATCTAAGAAGTTTGCTGGATCACCACCTGCCTGTTTGATTAAATCCATAGTTCCCATTGCCAAACCAGCTCCGTTTACCATACAACCAACATTTCCATCTAAATCTACATAATTCAATCCTACAGCTTTCGCTTCCACTTCGATAGGATTTTCTTCTTTTACATCTCTTAATTCGATATAATCTTTATGACGGTACAATGCGTTTTCATCTAAAGTTACTTTAGAATCTACTGCTAATATTTGATCATCAGCTGTTTTGAATACAGGATTGATTTCAAATAATGAAGAATCAGAACCTACGTATGCATTGTATAAAGCAGTAACAAATTTTGTCATGTCTTTAAAAGCAGCACCAGACAATCCTAAGTTAAATGCAACTTTTCTAGCTTGGAAAGGTAACACTCCCGTTGCAGGATCAATCTCTTCTGTAAAAATTAAGTGTGGCGTTTCTTCCGCAACTGTTTCAATGTCCATACCTCCTTCTGTAGAATACATAATCATATTTCTACCAGTACCTCTGTTTAACAAAACTGACATATAGAATTCTTCTGGCTTAGAAGGTCCATCATAATATACGTTTTCAGAAATCAATACTTTATGTACTTCTTTCCCTTCAGCAGATGTTTGCGGTGTTACCAACATCATCCCTAAAATTTGCTCCGCATATGTTTTAACTTCTTCGATAGATTTAGCGATTTTTACACCACCTCCTTTACCACGACCACCAGCGTGAATTTGAGCTTTTACTGCAAAAACAGTACATCCTTTTTCCTTATTAATTTCATTGGCAGCAGCTAAAGCTTCTTCTGGAGTGTTTGCAACAATCTCCATAGGAACTTTTACTCCAAATCCTTTTAAAATTTCTTTCGCTTGATATTCGTGTAAATTCATCTAATTTAGTTTAAAGTGTGACACAAATGTAGGAATCCTTTAGCCAAATCCCATGTTTTTAAATGCTTTTAGGACGTTATTATCCATTCCAAAATTTTTGATAGTCTAAATTAACAAGAAAGCTAAAAAAGGAAGCTCATTTTGCTGCATTTTTAATATTTTCGTGGTCTCAAGCAAGCAAAAAATGATAAAAGCAAGTAATTTACATAAGTATTATGGAGAACTAGAAGTTCTTAAAGGTGTTGATATCCATATTAACAAAGCAGAGGTAATTGCCATCATTGGTCCTTCTGGAACCGGTAAAACAACTTTACTGCAAATACTGGGAACTTTAGATAGACCGACTAAGAAGTTAGATTACACACTTGAAATCAACGGAAAATCACTTCAGAACATGTCGGACAGCATGTTGTCTAAATTTAGAAACGAAAATATCGGGTTTATTTTTCAGTTTCATCAATTATTACCTGAATTCACAGCTTTGGAAAATGTGTGTATTCCGGCTTTTATCGCCAATAAAAACAAAAAGGAAACAGAAGAAAAAGCACTGAAGCTGCTAGATTATCTAGGGTTATCAGAAAGAACAACTCATAAGCCCAACGAATTGTCGGGTGGTGAGCAGCAACGTGTAGCCGTAGCCAGAGCTTTGATAAATGATCCGGTAGTAATTTTTGCTGATGAACCTAGTGGAAACCTAGACTCTAAATCGGCCGAAAACCTACATCATTTATTTCTAAAATTACGTGAGGAAATGGGACAAACTTTTGTGATTGTCACCCATAATAAAAAACTTGCTGAAATGGCCGATAAAACGCTTGAAATGAAAGATGGAATCATCATTGAGGAAACCAATAATCAAAAAAAAATAACAGAAGAAATCACAGAATAATGGCTATAGGAATCATTAGTGCAATGCCCGAAGAAGTGCAATCTTTGATTGATGTACTTCAACACGTAAGCGTATCGGAAAAAGGAATGCGTTCTTATTATAAAGGAACTATCAACTCAAAAGAAGTAGTTATTGCCTTTTCTAGATGGGGAAAAGTGGCCTCTGCCATTACTGCCACTCAAATGATCAATGATTTTAATCTAGAGGAGATTATTTTTACAGGTGTCTCGGGTTCTCTAGAAGGTAGTTTAAACGTTGGAGATATTGTATTGGGTACTGAAATGTATCAGCATGACATGGACACTACTCCCCTTTTCAAAAAATTTGAGATTCCTCTTTTAGGAAAATCATTCTTTGAAACTAAAAACAACGAAAAATTAGAAAATGCGGCTGCCTCTTTTGCTTCTCATATAAAAGACCATGTGCCTGTCGAAAAACTAGAGCAGTTTAAGATTGAAGCAGTACAAGTAAAAAAAGGAGCTATTTTAAGTGGAGATCAGTTTATAAGCTCAAAATCGAAAGTAGCGGAGTTAAAAAAGGAAATTCCCAATGCTTTGTGCGTTGAAATGGAAGGTGCCTCCGTGGCTCAAGTATGTTTTGAATATGATATCCCCTTTTCAATCATCAGGATTATTTCTGACAATGCTAATGACGATGCTCCCATTGATTTTCCTGAATTCACAAAAGCTGTGGCCTGTAAATACGCAAAAGGAATCTTAGAGAAATACATAGACTAATGGATACAACTACAACTATAGAAGGTATTATTTTTGACTTGGACGGAACGCTTGTCAATTCTATTGAGGATATAGCAGATTCAATGAATTTTGTACTACAGCAAGAAAATTACCCACAACATTCTTATGCAGCACATGCTTCCTTTATTGGAGGCGGTATTAGAAACCTAGTATCTAAAGCGGTACCTAGCGGATCTACTTCGGAAGTTATTGACCGTTGTTTTGAATTGATGTTAGCTCATTATTCAGAAAACTGTACAAATAAAACAACCTTATATGAAGGAATAGAAACATTATTAGAGCTTTTGGATTCTAAGGAAATTCCTATGGCGGTTCTTTCTAATAAGGCAGATGCGCTTACTAAAAAGGTGGTTCAAGAAAAACTACCGGATCTATTCAAACAAGTAAAAGGAATGACTACAGAAGCTTTGAAGAAGCCCAATCCTGAGGTGGTTTTAAAAATGTGTCAAGACTTAAAGTTGGATCCTAAGAAAACTTTTTATGTTGGTGACACCGCTGTAGATATTGAAACGGCCAAAAACGCAGGAATGATTTCTGTTGCCGTTACTTGGGGATTTAGGTCTAAAGAAAGTTTAGAAAAACTGAATCCAGATTTTATTATTGATAGTCCAATGAATTTGCTAGATATTATCTAGTGTAGATATGTAGACTTCGACGGGAAACCAGACCCTGAGCTTGTCGAAGGGTATACCGTTATTGGAATTGAGACTTCGACAGGCTCAGCCTCCGGATGGAAAATGAGACTTCGACAGGCTCAGCCTCCGGATAGAAAAGAGACTTCGACAGGCTCAGCCTCCGGGATGTAACGGACCCTGAGCTTGTCGAAGGGTAACCGTGGCGAGGTTTCGACAGGCTCAACCTCCGGGAACGTGAATCAGCCTCCGGATAGAAAATGAGACTTCGACAGGCTCAGCCTCCGGATAGAAAAGAGACTTCGACAGGCTCAACCTCCGGATAGAAAAGAGACTTCGACAGGCTCAGCCTCCGGATGGAAAATGAGACTTCGACAGGCTCAGCCTCCGGATAGAAAATGAGACTTCGACAGGCTCAACCTCCGGATAGAAAAGAGACTTCGACAGGCTCAGCCTCCGAGATCTAACGGACCCTGAGCTTGTCGAAGGGTAACCATAGCGAGACTTCGACAGGCTCAGCCGCCGGGAACATTGTTCAGCCTCAACAAAAAAAAGCCCAATCAATAAATGATTGGGCTTTTATATTATATCACTGATACTCTTAATAGTCTCCTAAGGTAGCAGGGTTTTGAGCTAATGCTTCTTCCAATTGTGAATCGCTTGGTGCTTTACCGTGCCATGCGTGTGTGTTCATCATAAAATCAACACCGTTCCCCATTTCAGTTTCTAATAAAATACAAACAGGCTTTCCGTTTCCAGATAAGTCTTTCGCTTTTGCTAATACCGCTTGGATCGCTTCAATATCATTTCCTTCTTTTTCTTCTAATACGATCCATCCGAAAGCTTCAAATTTATCTTTTACAGAACCCATCGCTAATACGTGGTCTGTAGTACCGTCAATTTGTTTTCCGTTTAAATCTACTGTTGCGATTAAATTGTCTACTTTTTTAGCAGAAGCATACATAATTGCTTCCCAGTTTTGACCTTCTTGCAATTCACCATCACCGTGTAAAGAATATACTAATTTATCTTCTCCGTTTAATTTTTTAGCTTGAGCTGCTCCAATTGCATTAGACATTCCTTGTCCTAATGAACCAGAAGCCATACGGATTCCTTCTAAACCTTCATGTGTAGTAGGGTGTCCTTGCAAACGAGAGTTTAACAATCTAAATGTTGCTAATTCTGCTACTGAGAAATAACCACTTCTCGCTAAAACACTGTAAAAAACAGGAGAAATATGACCGTTTGATAAGAAGAATAAATCTTCATTTTTACCATCCATGTCAAAACTCTCAGAATTGTAAGACATTACATCTTGATACAATACTGTTAAAAACTCTGTACATCCTAAAGATCCTCCTGGGTGTCCAGAACTCACTGCGTGTACCATACGTAATATATCTCTTCTTACTTGTTGAGAAAAATCTTTCAATTCTTGCGTTGTAGCCATTCTAATAAATTTGTTGGCAAAAGTACATTATTTTATATGATGTTACAAACATAAAATCTTAATAAATGATGATTATTTTTTTGTGTTTTTTTCTGTCAACATTCTCCCCTATTCATCGATGTTTATGATATGACTTGGTCTTATAATTATATCTTATTCTTTTTTTATTTACCAATAAAATTTACTGAACATAGAACAATAAATATTTCCATATACCCCTTCATAAATCAGCTTTTTTCACTATCTTATATACTATGAAAAAGACTAAAAAAACCATTGTAATTCGTATTGAAAAGCATCGAAAAGAAACTGTTTATAGTTTGAAATTTATTTATGACAGAGATTTGATTGCTATTTGTAAAAAATCAAAAGCTAGATGGAGCAGCAGTAAGGAAAGTTGGTATTATTTAAAGAAAGAAACGGAACTGGATTCTATTATTGGGTTGTTTAAGCATGTGGCTCATTTGGATATGACGGCTATTTCTGTGGATCGGTTGAAAAAATCGTCTGAAGTGGCTATCAAAGACAAATTGACTGTTGAGCAACGAAAGCATTTGAATCAATTTTATATTTATTTGAAAGGGAAACGATTTAGCGAAAGTACTTTAAAAACGTATAGTACTTTGATTGCAGATTTTGTGTTTCATAGAAAAGACGAAGCTCCGATAGTTTTAAAAACCATAGAAAATTATGTTCAGTCGGTACTTGTAGAAAAGAATTTTTCGATTAGTGGACATCGACAATTTATTAGTGCGATGAAACATTATTTAGTTTTTACAAATTCTGATTTAGAATTGGATTTTGCTAAGGTGGCGCCAAGAAAAGATAAAAAGCTACCGAATGTATTGTCGCATTCCGAAGTTATTGAATTGATACGTGTTACCAAAAACTTAAAACATAGAATTTGTATTGCTTTGATTTATTCGTCTGGATTGAGAATTGGGGAGTTGACTTCTTTGAAATTAAGGAATTTGGATTTGCAGAGAAAGATGCTCAAGGTTGAAAGTGGGAAAGGAAGAAAAGATAGATATGTACCTATTGCAGAAGTGATGATTCCGATGTTACAAAATTACTTAACGACATATGATCCTAGCACTTATTTGGTAGAAGGTTATGAGCCTGGGCAGGCTTTTTCAGCGGTTTCAATTAGAAGTTTTTTGGGCAGAAGTTGCAAATTGGCCGGGATTACTAAAAAGGTAACGCCCCATACCTTACGACATAGTTATGCCACTCATTTATTAGAAAATGGAACAGACATTCGTTATATACAGACTTTATTGGGACATACGAGACCAGAAACAACAATGATTTATACGCATGTACACAGTCAGGATTTGAAAAAAATCACGAATCCATTAGATTTAATTGTCAAGCAGTTAGAACAACGGAAAAAAATTAATTAGTTTTGTTTTCATACATTGATTTATATTCGATGTATGGAACACAGCGATAACCTGCGTGACGAGCTGTTATTCGATGTATTTATAAAACATATAACACTTTGCCAAAAATTACCGAAAAAAAAATGCAAATGAAAACATACAAACTAAAAGTACCAGTTTATATTTCGGATGAAAGAGAAGATGAAAAAAAGACAATTGAATTTAAAGAATTAAATTTTTCGAAAGAACTTTTAATTGAGACTATCATAGAAAAGATTAATAAATTTAATGAAAAGAAAACTCTAATAACAAAAAAGGTAAGAAATAAAACTATTACACAAAACGTAGAAGATATTTCTTATGAAAAAATA
>NZ_JAQWGB010000108.1 GCF_029238425.1 Flavicella sp. | reverse complement strand
AAAAAAGGCCTGCGATTTGCAGGCCTTTTTGTTTGTTATTATTTATAACTGGAACACTTGTTCTAGAGCAATCCATTTTTCACCGTCTTTTGCCCATGGTAATTCTTGTTGGTATTCCCACATAAGATTTTCCCATTCTTGAACTTTCGGGTTGTTGGCGTCCATTGCTGCTTTTTTAACTGGATCAAAAGTTTCATCAACTTCCATAATCATAAACATTCGATTTCCCGTTAGATAAATTTGCATGTCTACTATTCCAGCATCTTTGATGCTTTTTGTGATTTCTGGCCATGCATTTCCTGCTGCATGGTATTCTTTGTATTCGGCGATTAATTTAGAATCATCTTTTAAATCGCATGAATAACAATATCTTTTTGTGCTCATAATTATTATTTCGATTTGTTATAAGTTGAATAACCATATCTAGCAACAACAGCCAAACAGATGGTAGGTAGAATAAATGAAAAGTTCACTTCAGGAATATACCCTAAGATTTGTAAATCTGAAAACCCAGGACCTCCCCAATCTAGAATAGAACCTTGAAGAACTGGCATCAATGCACCTCCGACAATAGCCATCACTAAACCAGCAGATCCAATTTTAGCTTCATCGCCCATGTCTTTTAATGCAATTCCATAGATTGTAGGGAACATAATAGACATAAATAACGATACTAATACTAAAGAATATAATCCGATCGTTCCTGGCAGTAGAATTGAACCTAAGCTAAACAAGACACCTCCAATACCAAATAACATCAATATTCTAGAAGGGTTGATCGTTTTCATTAAAGCGGTTCCAATCCATCTTCCCGATAAGAAAATAATCATTGCTGCAACATTAAACCATGTTGCTGTTAATTGTTTGTCTGCGGCTAAACTATTGTTGATATTGTCTACATATTGGAAAATATAAGTCCAACACATAATTTGAGCACCTACATAGAATGCTTGAGCGATAACACCTTGTTTGTAATTACTATTGGCAAACAGTTTTTTAAAGGAGTCAGATAATGACATTTTATCTTCCTCTGATGTTTTAGGTATTTTAGTAAATAGAATTATAGCCATAATACACAAAACAACGATACCTAATATGATATAAGGAACACTAATAACTCCTAAGTCATTTTCCCTTACGGCTGCTTTGGCAGTTTCAGATAGCGTATCATAGATGAGTGCTCCACTTTCATCTTTATCGTCAGATCTAAGTGCTGATATTACAAATTGTTGAGCAACAATCATTCCCATTAGTGATCCTATTGGGTTAAATGCTTGTGCCAAGTTCAATCTTTGGGTAGCAGTTTCTTTTGCTCCTAATGCTAAAATTAATGGATTAGAAGTGGTTTCTAAAAAGGCCAATCCACAAGTGATGATCCACAAAGAAATAAGGAAATAATTGAATTCTTCCAATGCTGCAGCAGGGTAAAACAAAAATGCTCCTATTGCGTAAAGGCATAATCCAAGAATAATTCCAGACTTATAGCTGTATTTACGAATAAAGAGGGCAGCAGGAAGTGCCATAAAGAAATATCCAAAATAGAATGCAAATTGAACTAAAGAGGCTTGCATATTTGATAATTCCGGCATTACCTTCTTGAAAGCTGATACCATTGGGTTTGTCAAATCATTAGCAATTCCCCATAAAGCAAATAAAGAAGTTATAATGATAAATGGAAACAATAGTTCTTTACTAACTACTGGTATTTTTGATGTTTTACTCATTGTAAATTGGTTTTAGTTTTTATTTTGAATCGTAAAAATAAAAAGAACAAGTAATAAAAAATATGTTGTTTGTCCTTTTTATGATAACATATGTTTTATTCTGTTAATAGTGATCTGTCTAAGTTTACATAACCACCATCTACTGCAATGAATTGTCCCGTGGTATGTGAAGCCTTGTTTGAGATCGTAAATAGCGCCTGATTTCCAATTTCCTCTGGAGTTGTCATTCTGTTTTCTAAGGGTATCTTTTTTACGATCGACGCAAGTTTTTCCTCTCCGTTGTCTAAAGTTTTAATCCATGCATCGTAAGCAGGTGTCCAGCTTTCTGCAATAATAATGGCATTGACACGAATAGAGTCTTTAATTAAATCTACTGCCCATTCTCTAGTTAAACCAAGAACACCACCTTTAGAAGCCGCATAACCTGAAGTTCCACCTTGACCAGT
>NZ_JAQWGB010000096.1 GCF_029238425.1 Flavicella sp. | reverse complement strand
TAGCATGCAACTGTACAATAAGTTAAGCGCAGCAGAGCGCGCGCAATTAATAGATGAAGCGGGAAAGGACCGTTTGACAATTTCTTTCTATCAATATTTTAAGATAGAAAATCCACAACTCTTTAGAGATAAATTATTTTTGGAATGGGATGCCCTTGAGGTACTGGGTAGAACCTATGTTTCTTATGAAGGAATCAACGCCCAGATTTCTGTTCCAGCAGAAAATTTTTTAGAACTCAAAGATCAATTAGATTCTATTTCTTTTTTAAAGGACATTCGTTTGAATGTTGCCGTTGAGCATGACAATAAATCTTTTCTAAAATTAAAAGTAAAGGTTAGAAATAAGATTGTTGCGGATGGCCTAGAAGATGACAGTTTTGATGTAACTGATATAGGGGTGCATTTAAAAGCTGAGGAATTCAATAAAATGTTAGAAGATCCGAATACAGTTTGTGTTGATATGCGAAATCATTACGAAAGTGAAATTGGACATTTTGATGGCGCCGTTACTCCGGATGTTGATACTTTTAGAGATTCATTAGATTTGATAGAGGAAGATTTAAAAGATCATAAAGAGGACAAAAATCTTTTGATGTATTGTACTGGTGGAATTCGTTGTGAAAAAGCAAGTGCTTATTACAAACACAAAGGGTTTAAAAATGTATTTCAGTTAGAAGGAGGGATTATCAATTATGTGCGTCAGGTAGAAGATTCTGGAATTGAGAATAAATTTAAAGGAAAGAATTTTGTTTTTGACCATAGAAGGGCAGAACGAATTTCTGAGGATGTAGTTTCAAATTGTCATCAATGTGGAGAACCTTGTGATGTGCATGTAAACTGTGAAAATCAAGCTTGTCATTTATTGTTTATCCAGTGTTCTTCTTGTCAAGAAAAAATGAATACTTGTTGTTCTGAGGAATGTAAGGATATAGCAGCACTGCCTTTTGAAGAACAAAAAGAATTGAGAAAAGGGAAAGGAAATAGCAATAAGATTTTCAAAAAAGGAAGATCCGAAGCCTTGAAATTTAAAAAATAGCATCATGCAAAAAATCGAATTGATGGCGCCAGCCGGGAATTTTGAGTCCTTGCAGGCCGCTTTAGATAACGGAGCAGACTCTATTTATTTTGGGGTAGAACAATTGAACATGAGAGCTCGGGCTTCCATAAACTTTACTTTGGATGATTTAGAAGAGATTCAAAAACGTTGTGAAGCAAAAGGAGTTCGTTCGTATTTAACTTTAAACACTATCGTTTACGATCATGATTTGTCCATTGTTAAAACCTTGATCAAACGTGCGAAAGAGGCAAGTATTACTGCTGTTATTGCCATGGATCAAGCTGTAATTGCTTCTGCAAGAGAAGTTGGGATGGAGGTACATATTTCTACTCAGATAAATGTTACCAATATTGAAACGGTTAAGTTTTATGCAATGTTTGCCGATACTATAGTATTGAGTAGAGAACTGAGTTTACGTCAGGTTAAAAATATTACAGAACTCATTGAAAAAGAACAAATCAAAGGTCCTTCTGGAAGATTGGTTGAGATTGAAGTTTTTGGACATGGTGCTTTGTGTATGGCCGTTTCTGGAAAATGTTATATGAGTTTACATTCTGCGAACTCCTCTGCAAATAGAGGTGCATGTAAACAGAATTGCAGAAAAAAGTATACCGTAATAGATCAGGAAACTGGCTTTGAAATGGAGTTAGATAATGAATATATCATGTCTCCGAAAGATTTGTGTACCATTGATTTTTTAGATGACATTTCTGACGCAGGAATCAAGGTATTAAAAATTGAAGGAAGAGGACGTGCTCCAGAATATGTAGCTCGAGTAATTCGTTGTTA
>NZ_JAQWGB010000093.1 GCF_029238425.1 Flavicella sp. | reverse complement strand
AGTGAAGATATTGAGGCCGCGGCAAACTCGAATACAACCATCGTAATTTTGATGGGGATGAGTAAACTTGAAAATATTGTGAATATGTTTAAGGCAAAAGGGAAAAATACGATTCCTGTTGCTATTATTGAAAATGGAACCAAAACTCAAGAACGTTTGGCAGTTGGGACTATTGATACCATATTAAACATTGTGAACGAAAAAGGTTTGACAAATCCATCTATTATTGTTGTAGGAGAGACAGTAAAGGAAAGTGAAGTTTTATATAGCCAATTGTTAACTCAAAAAGGAAAATCATTGTAATGCAGAATCAATTATATCCTGTTTTTTTGAAAGTTACCGAACTGAATACATTAATTGTAGGAGGTGGAAATGTGGCGTTAGAAAAATTAACATTCTTGTTAAAATCAAGTCCAGAAGCAAAAGTGCAAATGGTTTCTCCAATGTTTAGAGAAGAAACGATTGCCTTAGCGAATAAACATGGAATTGAAATGTTTGAGCAACCTTATGATGTACGTTTTTTAGAAAACAAACATATTGTAATTGCAACAACAGATTTAGAAGCTGTAAACAAACAAGTACATGCAGATTGTAAAGAAAGAAATATTCTTGTCAATTTAGCAGACAACCCTCCATTCTGTGATTTTTACATGGGAGGTATCGTAACAAAAGGGAACGTAAAAATTGCCATATCAACAAACGGTAAATCACCTACCATGGCGAAACGTTTGAGACAATTTTTTGAAGAGGTAATTCCTGCTGATATTAATGAATTGGCTGAGAATTTAAACGAATATAGAAAAACTATCAAAGGAGATTTTGAAGAAAAAGTGGAAGCTTTGAACGAATTCACCAAAGGTTTGGTAGCGAAGAAGAAATAATTGAATTAGTATAAGGCGAAATAGTATTTTATTACGATTTTTGCAAAACCAAATAAATTAAAATAATTACAAGATGATTGAAACAGATATATTAATAATTGGAGCCGGGCCGGTTGGAATGTTTGCCGTATTTGAAGCGGGATTATTAAAATTACGTTGTCATTTAATTGATGCTCTAGCTGAACCGGGTGGTCAGTGTACAGAAATTTATCCAAAGAAACCTATTTACGATATTCCTGCTTATCCAGAAATTTTAGCTGGTGATTTGGTAAAAAACTTAGCAGCACAAATAGAGCCATTTGAGCCTACCTACACGTTAGGTGAAAGAGCAGATACCATTGAAAAATTGGAGGATGGAACTTTTGTAGTTACTACAAATAAAGGAACAAAACATCATGCACCTGCAGTATTTATTGCGGGTGGATTGGGATCTTTTGAGCCTCGTAAGCCACCTATCAAAGAAATTGTAGACTTTGAAGATAAAGGGGTTGAGTATATTATTAAAGATCCAGAAATTTATAGAGATAAGAGAGTTGTAATTTCAGGTGGAGGTGACTCTGCATTGGACTGGGCAATTTTCTTAGCGGATGTAGCTTCTGAAGTATCTTTGGTACATAGAAGAAAAGATTTCCGTGGAGCTTTGGATTCAGTGGAAAAAGTAGCTGAATTATCTAAAGCAGGAAAAATCAATTTGATTACGGATGCAGAGGTGAAAGAAATTCACGGTTCAGACAAAGTTGAATCAGTAATGATCAAACACAAAACAGAAGGAGAAAACATCAAAGAATGTGATCACTTTATTCCTTTATTTGGTTTGTCACCTAAATTGGGTCCTATTGCTGATTGGGGATTAGAAATTGAGAAAAATGCGATTGTTGTAAATAATGCATTGGATTATGGAACAAACATTCCAGGAATCTTTGCGATTGGAGATGTAAATACATATCCAGGAAAATTGAAATTGATTTTGAGTGGTTTCCATGAGGCTACAATTGCAGTTCAATTTGCTTACAATATCATCAATCCAGGAAAAAGATATGTAATGAAATATACTACGGTAAATGGGGTTACAGGATTTGATGGAGAAAAGAAAGAAGCTAAAAAAGCAGTTGTTAAAACTATAGAGTAACGAAATGTCAGATATTAAAGTAAAAATTACAGATAGAGAAGGTGTTGTTCACGAATTAGACGCTCCAACAGATATGGGGATGAATATCATGGAATTGTGTAAAGCTTATGAGTTGCCTGTGGAAGGAACTTGTGGTGGAATGGCCATGTGTGCTTCTTGCCAGTGTTATGTAAAGTCTGATCACGAATTGCCAGAAATGGGAGATGCAGAAGAGGATATGTTGGATCAAGCTTTTTATGTAGAAGACAACAGTCGTTTAGGATGTCAATTACACATCACTCCAGATATGGATGGATTGGAAATTGAATTAGCACCAGAAAGCGAAGTGTAAATTTTACTTCAATAAAGAAATAAAAATCTCTAATGGAAACATTAGAGATTTTTTTTGTTTTTAAGAAAAAGAAACTATCAGAAATAGTGAGAGAATTAATAAGCTCAAAACCTTTAGATTTCCGTACTTTTGCAATTCAATAGTACACAATGGAGAATAATTTTAAAATGGTTGCTACAACCATGTTCGGTTTAGAAGAAGTATTGGAAAAGGAATTGAAGGATCTTGGTGCTCAAGATGTGGAAGTAGCCAATAGGAGTGTTAGTTTTAGAGGAGATAAAGGCTTTATGTATAAGGCTAATATTGCATTGAGAACTGCCATTAGAATTTTAAAACCGATTCGAAAATTTAGAGTAAGGAATGAAGATGATTTGTACAAAAGTCTTCAGAAAATTGAATGGGAAAAATATTTATCTGTAGATGGAACTTTTTCTATTGGTGCAGTTGTCAATTCTAGAAATTTTACAACGAATTCTCATTATATCTCTTTAAAATCTAAAGATGCTATTGCAGATTACTACCGTCATAAATATAGCAAAAGACCCAATGTAGATTTAAAATACCCGAACCTTAAAATTCATGTACATATCAAAAATGATTTATGTACAGTTTCTTTAGATAGTTCAGGAGACTCATTGCATAAAAGAGGATATAGAAGTTCTACAAATATTGCTCCGATAAATGAAGTACTAGCCGCAGGTTTGGTATTATTATCAGGATATACTGGTGAAGAGAATTTTATTGATCCGATGTGTGGTTCTGGTACTATTTTAATTGAAGCTACAATGATTGCATGTCGTATACCGGCAAACATCAATAGAAAACATTTTGCCTTTGAAAATTGGTTGGATTATGATGAGGATTTGTATTTCATCATTCAAGATTCTTTGTTGAAAAAAATAAGCAGTCCTCACTATAAAATCATGGGCTTTGATAAAGCACCATCAGCAGTTAGAAAGGCAAACGAAAATATTGAAAATGCCAATTTAGCAGATTTTGCTGCAGTACACCATGTGAACTTTTTCAACTCAAAAAAAGAAGTTTTTGGGAAAACTACCATCATGTTTAACCCGCCTTATGGGGAACGTTTGGAGTTAGCCGATTTAGAGGGCTTTTATAAAAATATTGGAGATACCTTAAAATTTGGGTATCCTGGTTCAACGGCTTGGTTTATCACATCTGACTTGCAAGCATTGAAGCATGTAGGTTTGCGAACGTCAAAAAGAATCCCCTTAAAGAATGGAGACTTGGATTGTCGTTTTGTACGTTATGATATGTATGAAGGGTCAAGAAAACCACAAAAAACAGAGTGGGGAACTACTGAGGAATAACCGTTGAGTTATTCTTTTTTCTGTATTGATTTGGGGAAAGCCCCGTGTTTCTTTTGAAAGCATATGAAAAGTGGGCACTTTGTTGGTACCCAACTTTTTCAGAAATAAAAGCTATTGTAAACGTTGTTTTTTTCAATAGCTTTTTTGCGTATTGAATTCTTTTCTTTTGAGAATATTCAAAAATTGTGATACCGTACGATTCTTTAAAATATTTTTTCAGATAGGAGGTATTCAAACCTGCAGTTTTCGAAAGTGCTTCAATAGAAAATTGTGTTTCTAAATTTTCATTGATTTGAATTTTTACTTTTTCTAGTTGTTTATGATAAGGGTGTAAGGTGGTTTCCTTTTTTGGCATAGATGAAAAGTCTATAACAGTGGATAGCAACTCAAACACTTTATTATTTAGATCCATTAACTGGCATAAACCCAAAGATTTTTTTTTGAAAATTTCTGATATGATAGAAGTAAGGTTAGGAGTTATCTCAAATGTAAATCGATCATTAGAGTTCAAAATTGTTTTCAGATAGTTGCGTAGGCTATCATTGAAAATACTTTGGTTGAAATAAGCTTCCTTAAATTCGATGATGATAAAATCCAAAGAGTCAAGATTTTCAATTTTAAATTGATTTTTAGGGATGTTAAAAAATATTCCAGATCGAGGCTCCAGTCTAATGTTTTGTGTTTTACTGGCCCATACTAAAGAATTTTTGGAATTCATATTAAGCACGATATATTTATTCTTTTCCCGAAGGAAATAATTCCTCCCAACATCATTTATTTTATCAATTTTATGATGCTGTATTTTCCATGTCTTAAATTCGATTTGTGTATACTTACCGATAGCTTTTTTAGGGCTATAGGAGTATTCTTCTCTTATAAGACCAAATTCTTCTGTTGAAAAATCTAATCTAGAAGACTCGTTAATAGCGGCATAAAAATCTTGTACAGTGCTCATCATAAATCGCTGCAAAAATATTAATTTAAACTAATTAAAAATAAGGGTTTCTTTATTTTTTCCGAATTGGTAAAAATATTTTCCCATTTCGAACTTTTTCAGGCTTCATTTCGTATAATTTTGCTCTCAAGTATTATTTAGACTTAATAAAAATAAACAAAATAATGAGAACTATAAAAAATGTTTTTTTAGCCACTGTTTTACTGGCAGGAATTAGCTTAAACGCACAATCAAAAAAGAAGAAAGACCAGAATGCCATAAAGGAAATGTGTGGATGTTTTGAGGTTACTTTTAACTTCACTGAAACTTTTGAATATAGTAAAGATTCTTTGTACCGAGGATCAGAGGATAAAATTGCCACTGCAATAGAATGGGCCGGATTAGTAGTTGATGAAAAAAATAAAATTTCAATTCAGCATTTGCTACAAGTTGGAAACCCAACGAATCCTCATATTGTAAAGCATTGGAGACAAGATTGGATCTATGAAAATAATGACTTTTATATGTTTAATGGACACAACGAATGGTTGTTTGATCAGAAATCAAATAAGGAGGTACACAACCAATGGACACAGAAAGTGTATCAAGTTGATGATAGTCCTAGGTATGAAGGTACCGCTACTTGGGTACACGTAGACGGAAAAAGTTACTGGGAGAATACAACTACGGCTCCGTTGCCAAGAAGAGAATATACAAAGAGAAGCGATTACAATGTTACCTTGAGAGGAAACCGTCATGAAATTACAAGCTATGGATGGCTTCATGAGCAAGACAATTCAAAAATAATACGTATTTCTGGGAAAGAGGATGTTGAATTGGCAAAAGAGAAGGGGTATAATACTTATGTGAGATTGGATGATAGTAAATGTGCTGCTGCTAAAAAATGGTGGACAGAAAATGGTGAGAAATGGGAAGTTGTTAGAAATAAATGGAACCAGGTCTACGCAAGAAATACAGATTTAAACTTGGAAACTAAAGTTGATAATAAGGCTTTATACAAACATTTATTCAAAGATGAGGTTTCTGAGGCAAGTCAAATTGATGCGATCATTGAATCCTTTGTAAAGTAATTTTTTTTAAAAAATGAAACTTAAAATTCTAATTGCTGTTACCGTTGTTTTTTCATTGTTGAGTTTTAACAAACTTGTCAATACAACTTCTGTAAAATGCATGATTCAGATGAAAAATTATTCTGGTGAAGCGGCTTATATAGTAATATCTCTCTTGGACAATGAGAATCAATATAAAAAAACACTTTATGTTCAGGGTGATGATGATGAGTGGTTTTCAGAAATCCCCTCTTGGTGGAAATTTTATGGAAAGTATAGACCCAACTTAGATGCTATTTCAGGGGCTACTGTAGGTCCAGGAAAACGTATTGTAAATAAAATTAATATCCCAAAGGATGCTTTTGGAAAAGGCTATAAGTTACGATTTGAAACAGCTGTGGAAGACAATTCGTACTACGAGCAAGATATTGAAATAGAGCTTACTTCAATGGAGGGTTTGAACAAGAAAATTGAAGGGGCTGGATATATTAGGTATGTGAGAATGCTTACGGAATAAACAATCGAGTTGATTCTTTATAAAAAAATAAAATATTTAAAATGAAAATAAAAATTAGCCTATTCCTGTGTATTGCTTTTATCAGCATTTCATGGGCACAAAACAAAAATATATTTCTTAGCAGATCTTTCTGGACACCTAATACAACTATTGAAGAAGTAAAAGCTGGAATAGCTGAAGGAAATGACATTACCGCTTTTGACGAAAATAGTTTTGATGCTGTAGTGAAAGCCATCTTTGGTAAAGCTCCTTTAGAAACCATAGAATTTGCATTGTCATTCAAAGGAAATAGTATTGAAAAGATTACCCATGATAAAAGAACCTACCTATATTGGGCAGCTTATAGTGGTAATGTTGCTTTGGTAGAAAAATTAATTAAAATGAAAGCGGCAGTTGATATTAAAGATTCGCATCAATATTCTCCGATGACTTTTGCCGCTGCTACCGGTCAAACCAATCAAGAAATTTATAAATTATTAATTGATGCTGGTTTAGAGGTCGCAAAAGATAAAGATGGACATGGAGCGAATGCTTTGTTATTGTCCTTGCAACACGCAAAAGATTTTTCTTTGATAGAATATTTCGTTTCGAAAGGAGCTGATTTAAGGGATGTAGATGATGCAGGCAATGGTGCTTTTATTTATGCTTCAAAAGGAGGAAATAAAAAAGTGTTAGATGAGTTGATTTCAAGAGGGCTGCCTTATAAAAATGTAAATAAAAATGGTGGCAATGCCATGCTATTTGCAACGACTGGCTCAAGAAAGGGATATCAATCCCTAGAAGATTTTAAATACTTAGTTTTCTTGGGCGTGAATGCCAATATCACAAATAATGAAGGTGTTAATCCAATTCATAATTTGTCTTATGGGAATAAAGATGTTGAGACGTTTACTTATTTTAAATCACAAGGTGTAGCAGCAGATAAACCGGATAAAAAGGGTAATACTCCTTTGATGAAGGCGGCAGAACGCAATTCTTTGGAAGTCGTTAGCTGGTTAGCTGAGCATAGCAAAAATATCAATCATAAAAATTTAGAAGGGCAATCTTGTTTAACAAATTCTTTAGGAAATGATATTGAGGTTGTAAAATATTTACTGGATCAGAAAGCGGACGTTCAGACTATTGATACTAACGGAAACAACTGCGCCTATTATTTAATCAAATCGTTAAATAGAAGAAATACAAAGCAATTAAGATCGAAGATTGAATTGCTTGGCAGTAGAGGTTTTGATTTTGAAAGTCCACAAAAGAATGGGAATACCTTACTTCATTTAGCTGTGGAAACTAATAATAGCATGGTGCTAAAAGAAATTAGCGAATTTGAAATAGAGATCAATAAGAAGAACGAAGATGGACTTACAGCGTTGCATTTGGCAATCATGACTGCTCAAAATATGGAGATTATCAATGACTTACTATCTCAGGGAGCCGATAAAAATATAACAACTGATTTTGATGAAACTTGTTATGAGCTGGCAAAAGAGAACGAGCTTTTGAAACATCAAAAAATTAATTTTTTAAAGTAATATCATGAAGAAAATAGTATTTCTAGTACTGGAGGTATTTTGTTTTGTTGCTTTTACTACCAAAGAAAATAGTGCATACAAGTGCATGATTCAGATGAAAAATTATGCAGGAGAAGGGGCTTATATTTCAGTTTCATTATTAAATCCAGATGGTTCTTATGCCAAAACGTTGCAAGTATTGGGAGATGATAAAGAATGGTATCCCGAAGTAGATCACTGGTGGGAGTTTTATAAAACTTCTAATCAAAAAATAGACGCAATAACGGGTGCAACAATAGCGGGTGGCCAAAGAAAGATACTATCAATTGTTTTGGATGACGCCACCATAGATGCAGGTTATAAAATACGTTTTGAAACTTCTGTGGAGAACAATGAATATTATAAAGACGATGTGGAATTTGAATTGACTTCTAACACAGTCAAGACAAAAACGGAAGGAAACGGTTTTATTAGGTACGTTAGAATGATGCCTAAATAATCTCTGTATCCAAGGACTAATTAAATTTTCCAATAGCTTAGAAAAGCCACTGAAATGAAGTATTGTACTATTCTTTTCTTCTTACTGTTAACATCTTTTGGGTTTTCACAAAAATGCTCTGTAACTGGGGTGGTGAACTTTAAAAATGGGACACCGGTTCAGCTGGCTTCTGTATTTGTTGCGAATTCTCCGAGTTATGCCTATTCAGACCATGCTGGTCATTTTGAATTGACAGGTTTGAAGCTAGGAAAGAACACTGTTTATTTTCAGTATTATGGCAAGGAACCAGAAAAAGTTACTGTAACCGTAGATAAAGAAGCCTCTTTATTGAATCACACTTTTGAGTTTAATGAAGAGAATGAGTTGACGGAAGTTTTAGTTCTCGGCAAATCTAAAGAAGCAGAAATAGAAAGTAGAGGTTTTGCTGTAAATGCAATTAGTACAAAGGCCTCGGAATTACAATCTATACAAGCTGCAGACGTGCTGGATCGATCTTCAGGGGTTCGTATCCGACAAAGTGGTGGAATTGGTTCTAGAATGAATTTTAATATCAATGGATTGTCAGGAAATGCAATTAGAGTTTTTATTGATGGTGTGCCTATAGAGTCCTTTGGCCCTTCTTTTTCTTTAGCGAGTATCCCAACAAATTTAATTGAGAGAATAGAGGTGTATAAGGGAGTTGTTCCAATTGAATTGGCTGGTGATGCTTTGGGAGGTGCTATAAATGTAGTTTTGAAAAAAACTGGAAATAAAAACAAATTATTTGCTTCTTATTCGTTGGGATCTTTCAATACAGATCAAGTTAGTATTGCAGGAAATTATTACAATGAAAAGACAGGTTTTATTTTTAGAGCTTCTAGTTTTTACAATTATTCTGATAATAGTTATCGAGTTTGGGGAAATCAAGTTTATACAACCAATCCAACTACCGGAGACATTACTTACTTGAAAGCAAAAAGATTTCATGATGCCTATTTGTCTGTTGGAACAAAAGCAGAAGTTGGGCTAATGAATAAATCTTGGGCAGATGAATTGTTGTTTGGGATTATTTATTCTGAGTTGGATAAAGATATTCAACATGGTGCTACAATGGAATCTGTGTACGGGAATAGAAATTATTCTCAGGATACAAGGTTGGCGAGCCTTTCTTACCGAGATAAAAGTTTTTTGTCCAATAAAAAATGGTCTGTCGATGCGTTTTCATCTTATTCAAAATTAACAAGAAAGATAACAGATACCATTCCGTATATTTTTGATTGGGATGGCCTTAGAAAAAAGAAATATGATTCTGAGGGGAATTTTATAGGGTATTATGAATACGCCTCTGGTGCTGAGGCGGGCAATCCTACTTTGCAAACAAGTGTAGAAGAGATCGCAGTAGCTAGAGTCAATATGTCCTATGAAATCAATGCAAATAATAAAATTTCTATAAACCATCTATACAATCAATTTACAAGAGATTCTAAGGATCCCTTGAGACATGTTGATATTAGAGACAGAGAGGATATTAGATACACAAAAAAAAATATTTTCGGAGTTGGGTTCAATAATAGCTCTTTTAAAAATAAATTAACGACTTCGGTTTTTTATAAAAGATTTCATCAGAATATTCAAATTGTTGAATATAAAAAAGAAGGGAATGATCCCGTTGCCTATAATAATATCAATAGATCTGTAAGTGCAGATGGTTACGGAATCACTTTGGCATACAAAATTGCTCCTAAAATTTTAGTACAAACTTCTGCAGAAAACACCTTTAGATTACCAGTTGCTGGTGAGTTGTTTGGGAATTTGGCTGAAAGTTTAGAACCTAATTATGATTTAGAGCCAGAGAAGAGTTTGAACTTAAATCTTGGATTGACACTTGGAACGTACACTGTGGGGGTCCATGATTTTAGTTTCAAAATAAACACCTTTATAAGAGATACAAAGGATAAAATAAAATTAAATGTTCGAGAGGATAGTACAGATGAAACTACGGAATATATAAATGATGACAATTATATCAGTAGTGGATTTGATCTTGATCTTTTTTATTCTTTCAAAAGAAAAATTGATTTCAATGGAAACGTTTCTGTTTTTAATTCACGATTTAAAACCCAATTTGATGAAAATGGTTTGCCCTATGCTTGGTATCAAGATAGGGAAAGAAACGCTCCATTTTTTACTGCAAATGGAAATGTAAGATATCTGACAGAAAACCTATTTCAAAAAAAAACGAAAACCAATTTTACGGCAAACTTGGGCTATGTTCATTGGTTCTATAGAGATTGGGAATCATTAGGTGGTGCAGGAAAAGATATCATTCCTACGCAACTTGTATTTGATGTTGGAGTTACCCACATGTTTCCCGATCAAAAAACAAGTGTATCCTTTGATACAAGAAACCTTTTTGACCAACAAGTTTTTGACAATTATGCCCTTCAAAAGCCGGGACGCGCTTTTTATTTAAAAATAAATTACACAATTTTTTAAAACATATAAATATGAAAAACCTACAATTAAATTTTTTAACGACAAAAAAAGTACTGCTCGGAGTATTGTTTGCAGCGGCATTTACAACTTCATGCGAGGATGCGGAAAAAATAGACGATTTAGATTTGAAAGAACCTACAGAAGGAAGAACACATTTTACCTTGGCTCTTTCAGCTAGTCCAACAGGTGAAACCAAAGTATACACCCAAGCACATGAAAATGTAGGGAGTGAAATCACGGTAGATTACACTGGAGTTGGTTTTGAAATGCCTTCCACTAGAACGGCAAGAATATTTTCTTCAGCGGATGGAAAGTATGTTTACAATTTAGATTATGGAGGTGGAAGAATTTATAAATTCTCTGTTGATGGATTGCAAACGTATACGCAGCAATTCGAAAAAAATGTTGAATTTGCTATGGGTACAGCTTATCCAAGATGGACAAAGGCAAGTGAGTCTTCAGCTTCAATTCATTATGCAGATGGTTCTAATGCAGTTCGAGTATTTGATGCAAACGATCCAACAAAGTTTGTCAGGTCTGATGTGCAATTGAATGTAATGAGTGTTGATTTAGAAAACCTTTCTTTTGGAGCGATTGAAAACATTGCCATTCCAGTAAGTGATAACGATTTGGTTCCGTATACAATAAATGTGGAGGGTACAGATTATGATCACTACAACTATACGAATAGAGTTGATTCACCGGTTATTGCAGGTGATAAGATTTATTATGGATTAAGTAAAGGAGCTTATAGCCCAGAAAATCCATGTACGGGTAGCGGATGTCCAGGAGCAGTGTATACTAATGTTGAAACCTTGGTTTTAGATTATCCTACATTGACAAATCCTAAAATTATTGCGACAGATATGGCTCAAGGAGCAACGAATGGTTACAGAACACCAGTTGCTTATACAGACGATTTAGGCGATGTATATCAAATAATTTCGGTACCAGATAATAATTATGATACCCATATTCTAAAGATTAGCAATGGTGATTATGATGCTTCTTATGATTTTAATTTATCTGATTTGCTTGGATTCAATGTAGCTTCTAATGGATGGTTTTATGTTGGGAATGGAATTGGATATGTGCCTTATGCAAATACAGATCTTAGCGATGATTGGTTCAATGCTTCGTTATGGAGTATTGCAAGGGTGGATGTATATAATAAAACGGTTGTCAATTTGAATGTGCCAAAAGATTTGTGGTTGACGCAATACCAGAACGCTGTAGTAAAAGACGGAAAGTTTTATATGTCGATCACTCCAACTGGGGTTGATGGGAATGTATATATATTCGATATCAACTCTGAAGATCCAAATGCTTTTGAAAAAGGAGCCGTTTTGAAAAATTTAGCAGAAGGTACTTTTATTGGTATCTACTAAAACAATTAATTGAATGATTATTTCTATTTGGAGATACAGCCATTTTTCTTTGACTGTATCTTCTTCTTTATTTTTATTAATAGCCACTTTAACAGGTGTTGTATTGGCTTTTGAGCCTATTGAAAATCAAATTTTAAATGATTATTCAACGGAATTACATACCATCACAATTGATGAAACCATTCAAAATTTAAAAAAGAACCATCATGAAATAATTTCAATTGAGGTTCAAAAGAACGATGCTGTTGTGGCCAGTTTTATCAATCAAGAAGGCAATTTAGAGGAAGCTTTTGTAAATCCAAAAACAGGTGAAGTATTAGGTTATCCAGAGAGCAGGGCGTTTGTATATCAATTTTCTACCTCACTACATCGTTCCTTATTCTTAAAAAAAACGGGTCGGTTTTTTGTAGGGTTGACCTCATTTTTATTGTTTTTAATAAGTGTTTCAGGCTTTATTCTAGTCTTAAAAAGGCAAGGTGGTTTCAAAAAAATATTTTCAACAGTAATAGATCAAAAACTTTATCAATATTTACATGTTGTTTTTGGAAGATTAGTGATTTTACCTATTATGATTGTTACGCTAACGGGTGTTTATCTATCTCTTGAAAAATTTAACCTGCTACCGTCTTTTCAGAATAATACTTCTAAAAAAGAAATAATAGCAAAGGAGAAAGCAAATAAAGATGATAGGTTTTTCAACGCAACCACTTTAGCAGAAGTAAAGCATATAGAGTTCCCTTTCTCAACGGACCAAGAAGATTTTTATACCGTATATCTGTTAAAGTCGGAAGTTGAGGTGAATCAAGTAACGGGATTTGTTGAATCTCAAATAGAGTATCCTTTCACAAAAATAGCCTCTTACTATAGTTTGATTTTACACACCGGACAAGGAAGTTTTTGGTGGAGTTTGGTCTTGTTATTGACCTCGGTGTCTATTTTATATTTTATGTACTCGGGGTTTAAAATTTCTATGGAAAGGATAAAAAAATCAAAAAGAACCGAAAATAAATATTCTAAGGACGATGCAGAATATATTATTCTATATGGTTCAGAAAATGGTACTACATATTCTTATGCAAAAGAATTTTACAAGGCTCTTTTAGGAGCTGATAAAACAGTTTTTTTAGACCAATTGAACAATGTTTCTATTTACAAAAACGCACAAAATTTAATCATTTTTGCCGCGACTTATGGGGAAGGAGATGCTCCGTTTAATGCAAAGCATTTTTTATCGATACTTAATAAATTGAAATTAACCTCAAATTTAAAATATGCAGTGGTAGGTTTTGGTTCCAAAGAATATACGGACTATTGTCAATTTGCCATTGACATAAACCAAGTGCTCCAAAAAAAAGAGGGGTTTGTTAAAAAGATGCCTCTTCATAAAATTAACAATCAGTCTTACGAATCTTTTTCTGAATGGTTGTCTCTTTGGAATAGAAATAATAATTTAGAATTGACAGTAAAAAATCCAACAGCTACAAAAAACAAAAACATAGAGATGTCTATTGTGTCTAGGACAGCAAAAAATGTTGACGATACTTTTTTATTGCAATTACAACCTTCCAAAAAAATAAAATTTAAATCAGGAGATTTATTAGGAATAACACCCGAAGATCAAAGAGTTCGTTATTACTCTATATCCAAATATAATAAGCATATTCTGTTGAGCATTAAAAAGCATGAATTAGGAGTGGTATCAAATTCTTTATACGAATCCGATGTCAATAGCTCTTTAAATGCAAACCTGCAAAACACAGATTTTCATTTTCCTAAAAAAGCAAAAGACGTTATTCTCATGGGAAATGGTTCGGGTATCGCACCATTTATTGGAATGATAGATGAAATAAAGAAAAAGCAATCGGTTCATATGTTTTTAGGAATGAGAACAGAAAAATCTTTAGAGTTGTATAAGCCTTATCTTAAAGAATCAAAACTTAAAAGTATTTCCATAGCCTACTCTCAAGAAGATCAAAACTTATATGTTCAAGATGTATTAGCTTCGAAAGAAAAGTTTCTGAAAAGAATGTTAGACAAAAAATCCGTGATCCTAATTTGTGGATCTATACAAATGGGAAAATCTGTACTGCAAGTTTTAGATACAATTTTGTTAGAAAACTTTAATTATGATACTTCTTATTTATTGGAAAGTGGTCAAATCAAAATGGATTGTTATTAAATGTTGTAATCTAATTTTCTTAAAAGAAAATTGTTTCTGTATTCGATATTAGTTTTTCCTAATTCGATAGTCTTAAAAGTAAGATCCATCTATTTTTGTGCTAAATTAATTTGGACTCAATATAAATAGAATTTATGAGACAATTTGTTCTTATTCTCTTATTACTACTTTCAACTGTCAGTTTTTCGCAAAAATTTGTTCAGCTACAGGTGTTAGATAAAACAGAAAATTTTCCGTTGCCCGGTGCACATATCTGTTTGGTATCAAAGAATTCTGCACCAAAATATTATGCGGCAGATATTGAGGGTACTGCAAAAATAGAATATATAGAAGCTGCCGAAATTACAATTTCCTATATGGGGTACATCACGGAGACCTTTCCTTTAAAAAAGAAGACAAGTAATAAAATTGGCCTAAAAAAAGATTTAATGAGTTTAGAGCAAGTTGTTGTCACTGCTACTGTAGTTCCCCAAAAAGTAGATCAGTCTATCTATAAAGTTCAAGTTCTTTCTTCTAAAGAAATGGAGAAACAAGGAGTGCAAAACGTTCGAGATGCATTGCGTTTTCAGCCCAATATCAATTTAGTTGAAGATGGTGTTTTGGGGTCTCAAATAATAATGCAAGGTTTAGAAGGACAACATGTGAAATTTTTAATTGATGGGATGCCAATTATTGGGAGGCAAGATGGGAATGTAGATTTATCCCAGATCGACATGACTCAGGTAGATCATATTGAAATTATTGAAGGTCCGATGTCTGTTGTTTACGGTTCCAATGCTTTGGCCGGAACTATAAATATCATCACCAAAAAAAATAAATATTATACATTATCTGGGAATGCTACGGCATATGCTGAATCTGTGGGCCAGTATAATGCAAGCATGAATCTTCAAGGGAAAGTCGGCAAGTCGAGTTTTGGGATTTCTAGTGGATATCGATTTTTTGAAGGATATGATTTGAATTCCTCCAATAGGAGTATGGATTGGAATCCTAAAAACCAGATCAATGCAGAAGGATTTTATGGTGTGAAAATAAAAGGTTTTGACACCAAGTTTGGAGTTCGGTTTAGCGGAGAGGATTTGACCTATAAAGGAGAATATAGAGAAGGACCAAGGGCAATTGACACGCAGTTTTTGACAGATAGAGTAACGTATTATGGACAATTTTCTACCAAGTTCAATTCTAAACAAACACTAACGGGGCTCCTTTCTTACAATACCTATAAAAGAACTGGGCAAGAGTATGTGGTTGATGATTTACAAAATTCAGAAGTTAAAAAAGGAGATGCAACAGAGGATGCATTTGAAACTTTAAATGGGCGTGTATCTCATGGCGTCGACCTTTCTTCAAAGTTAAAATGGCAGATAGGTTATGAACTAACAGACGAAAAAGGAAGCGGAGAAAAAGTAGTGGAAAATAATGGTTTGACAGAAAATGCTATTTGGACTGATGTGCAGTTGAAGTTGACAGAAAAATTAATCTTTCAACCCGGACTCAGGTATTTACATCATAATGTGTACACGGCTCCCTTAATCTATTCTACTCATTTAAAATGGAACCCAAATGCAACATGGCAATCAAGAATTTCATATGCAAAGGGATTCAGAGCACCTAGTATGAAAGAATTGTATATGGATTTTGTGGATACCAATCATATGATTTTTGGAAACCAAGATTTGCTTCCTGAAACGTCGCATAACATCACAGGAAATATTAGTAAAACGTTTCATTTTTCTGATGCCGCTATGTTGAGGTTCAACGTTTCTGGTTTCTATAATTATTTAACGGATGTCATTGAATTGACAACAAGTGAGGAAGACAACCAAGCTTATTTTTATAGAAATATTTCTGAAAAGAAAACACAAGGAGGAAACATCTCCCTAAACTATGGTGTACAAAATTTTAAGTTACAAACAGGCGTGGTTCTCACCGGAATTGGTTACGATTTGAGAGATTCAAACAATTTCAACTTTAGTTATGCCACAGATTTTACGGGAATGATAGGATATACGTTTAGAAAACAGGAGCTATCCATGCAATTTGATTATAAATATACAGGAGAGCGTGTTCAATTAATCTTAGATGCTACTGATGAAATCCAAGAAGGTTCTGTGGAGGGATATCAAATGTTGAATTTTTCTACAACTAAAAATTTCTTCAATAAAAAGTTAACACTAACAGCAGGAGCAAAAAATATTTTGGATGTAAAAACTGTTGCGAACTCAACTTCAGGTGGTGCTCATTCATCTGGAGATGGACGCTTAATTGCTTGGGGACGCAGCTTTTTTATATCCATAAAATACAACCTAAATAAAATTTAATAAAAATCAATTAATTACTAAATATCTAAAAAATGAAAAATTCAATTATTACAAGTATACTATGTTTTTTCTTGCTTATGGCATGTGGTGAAGATACAGATCCGATCATTCCTCAAGAGCTGGGTTTAGATGGTTCTTCTTATAGTTTACAAGTTTCTTTACACAGTAGCCCAGAGGTTTTTGTGGAAGGTTTCAATCACCATACCCAGCAAGTAGAGCAAATTCAATTGGACTATAATCGTCAGGTTTTTGTAGATTTAGATGCCGCTTCAGAAACGTCAAATGCAGATGTTTTAGGAGTGCATTATAATGACGAGGCCTTTGTGAAATTAGACGTTTGGGACGATACCAAAGATCATGCACAAGGTATTGATGGTTGGGATATCGTATTGGCTAATTACAATGGAAGAACGGATGACGGATCGGGTACTTTGGTTCCTTATAGTTTAACAGGTGCGTTGATAAATAAATCACAAACCACTGCTATCAGATTGAATAAAGAAGAAATAGAAGGGGCAAATGAAACATTTATAGCTTATGATGATATTACTTATCAAGATGCTGTGAAAATTACATTAAGTGAGGAAGTAGACGCTGTTGGAAGTGATTGGAAAAAATTAGATTTCGCCACTTTTACTTATAATATTGTACAAGATCAGTATTATATTATCAAATCTACTGAGGGAGTATTTTTTAAGTTGGCTTTTACAAGTTTTTACGATGAGAATCTAGATAAAGGAAATCCAAAGTTTCTTTTTCAAAGAATTTTGGCAGAATAAAAAAATAAAAATACCCCTAAATAAAAAACTGTAATCAATTGAAATGAATGCAGTTTTTTTATTTTAGAGGATCTTAATAGAGAAATTGAATCAGATGAAAAAAATAGTTTTTTATATTTTTGTGTTAGTAGTATTTATGAACCTAAAAGCTCAGGATGCTTTAAAGCCTTATGAGATTTTTGATAAAGAAGGGCATCGTGTTTCATTTGAGACAATGGCGGATTCTTTGCTGAAATATGATGTTGTGTTTTTTGGAGAATTACATAACAATCCTATAGCACATTGGTTACAAGTAGAACTAACAAGTAAACTAGCCTCTTTAAAAGATAATGAAATTGTATTGGGTGCTGAAATGTTTGAAAAAGACAATCAGCTGATTGTTGATGAATATTTATCTGGGCTGATTAAAGAGAAAACTTTGATCAAAGACGGGAAAGCTTGGGATAATTATAAAACGGACTATGCGCCCTTGGTAAATTTCGCAAAAGATAATTCAATACCATTTATCGCAACCAATGTCCCCAGGCGATACGCTAGTTTGGTTTCAAAAAAAGGTTTGGACTCTTTAGAATTGGTAAGTAAAGGAGC
>NZ_JAQWGB010000079.1 GCF_029238425.1 Flavicella sp. | reverse complement strand
AAGACTTCATGAATTACTTATCTGTAGAAAATATCTCCAAAGCATACGGAGAACGCGTATTGTTTGATAAATTATCTTTTGGGATTAATAAAGATCAAAAGATTGCATTTGTAGCAAAAAACGGTACCGGAAAAACTTCCATTTTAAACATCATTGCCGGAAGAGATACTTCTGACACAGGTCAGGTGGTTATCAGAAAAGATATTCAGGTGGCCTATTTAGCTCAGGATGATAAGTTAGATCCTAAGTTGACTATTGAAGAAGTGATTTTTGCTTCGGAAAACCCGGTGTTGAAAGTAATTCAGCAATATGAAACGGCGCTAGAGAACCCTGAAGATACAGATGCCTATCAAAAAGCATTCGATTTGATGGATCAGTACAATGCATGGGATTTTGAAACGCAATACAAACAGATATTGTCGAAACTGAAATTTGATGATATCCATCAAAAAATAGAAGGACTTTCTGGAGGTCAAAAAAAGCGTTTAGGATTGGCAACGGTTTTGATTAATAAACCTGATTTATTGATTTTAGATGAGCCTACCAATCACCTGGATTTAGAAATGATAGAGTGGTTGGAGTCATTTTTTGCGAAAGAAAAAATTACCTTGTTTATGGTAACGCATGATCGTTACTTTTTAGAACGCGTTTGTAATGAAATCATTGAGTTGGATGGTGGTGAATTGTATAGCTACAAAGGGAATTACTCTTATTATTTACAAAAGAAAGAAGAACGTATAGCTTTAGAGCAAGTAGTTCAAGAAAAAGCAAAAAACTTATTTAAAAAGGAATTGGATTGGATGCGTAGACAGCCGAAGGCAAGGACTACAAAGTCGAAATCTAGAATAGATGACTTTTTTGAAATTAAGGAAAAAGCGCATAACAGAAGAACTGAACACAAAGTCCAGTTGGAGATCAATATGGAGCGCTTAGGAAGTAAAATTCTTGAGATGCATAAAGTTTATAAGTCCTATGGCGACTTAAAAATAATGGATGGTTTTGAATATGTGTTCAAAAGAGGAGAACGTATCGGAATTATCGGTAAAAACGGAACCGGAAAATCTAGTTTTTTAAATTTAATTACACATAAAGAACCCGTAGATCAAGGTAAAATTATCTTGGGGGAAACCGTAAAATATGGGTATTATACTCAAAGTGGAATCACTGTCAAAGAAGGACAGAAAGTAATAGAAGTAATCAAAGAATTTGGAGAATATATTCCTTTGGCCAAAGGAAATAAAATTTCTGCAAGTCAGCTTTTAGAACGCTTTTTGTTTGATAGAAAGCGTCAATATGATTTTGTTGAAAAATTAAGTGGTGGAGAGCGCAAGCGTTTGTTTTTATGTGCAGTGTTGATTCAGAATCCTAATTTTTTAATATTGGATGAGCCTACCAATGATTTAGATATCGTAACCTTAAATGTCTTAGAAGCATTTTTACTTGATTTCCCTGGGAATTTATTGGTGGTTTCTCACGATAGATATTTTATGGATAAAATTGTAGATTCTTTATTTGTGTTTAGAGGAGAGGGAGTTGTAGAAAATTTCCCTGGAAACTATTCAGATTATAGAGTTTATGAAGATTCAAAACCAAAAGAATCTAAAGAAATCAAAGTAAAGCCAGCAGAAGTTCAGGCACCAGTGAAGGAAGCTGCTCCCAAGTCAAAAGGAAAACTGAGTTACAATGAAAAGCGTGAATTTGGAACTCTAGAATCTGATATAGCAAAGCTAGAAAAGCAGAAAGAAAAAATTGAAAATCAGTTTGCAAATGGTGAAATTGACCCAAATGATGTAAATGAGGTTTCTATTCAGTTGCAAAAAATTATTGATGACATTGAGCTGAAAGAGGAACGTTGGTTTGATTTATCAGCAAAACTTGAAGGCTAAAAACAGGTTTTTAAATAAGTCTAAATATATTTCATAAGATTCTTGTTTTTAGTTTGTTGATTTCTTAAATTAGATAAACGCCCCCTATGATACGTTAGTTTAAAAAAATTAATGTTATGGAAAAGGGTGTTTTAAAAATATGCGTTTTAATTCTTGTACTAAGTTTTTTTGGTATAACGAATTTTTATGCTCAAAGTCAGGGTATGGTTTCTGTTGTCATTGATCCTAAAATGGCAGTAGAAGGTCCTTATAAAACAAGTGAACATGGTGAGTTAGACATGACTTTGCGTGTTGCTTGCCACCATTTAAAATATGAAATTGGTGCTTTCACTGAATTATTTCCTGCAATTGAATACTACGGCTTTGGTCTGTTTTTTAAATATAAATTTTTGTTAGAAAAGAATCCTAAAAAGTTTAATAGATGGGTTCTTCCTATAGGAGCCGATGTTGGTTTTATAAAAAGAAATCAAGAATTTGAAGAAAAAGTATTGATGTTTAATTTTGCGATTGAT
>NZ_JAQWGB010000072.1 GCF_029238425.1 Flavicella sp. | reverse complement strand
GCAAACCTCCATCTGCAAGCAAGTAAAAATAAAGTTATTGGTAAAATACCAATAGAGATTGATAAAACTCAAACCATTATTGACGAAGCTTCAGGAAAAATACGAAACTTATCCCACGAACTTATTTCTTCCGTTCTTTTAAAATTTGGACTTAGTTATGCTATTCAAGATTTTTGTGAAAAATATTCAAATACTGACTTAGAAATAACCGCTTCTACAGAAAACTTGCAACGCTATGATGAAAGTTTTGAAATCAAAACAAACAATATTATTGAAGAACTTGTTAATAACCTTATCAAACACAGTAAAGCAACCGAAGGACATGTAAATGTGATGGAATATCGTAAAAACCTACATGTCGAAATTGAAGACAATGGTGTTGGCTTTGATACTTCAAAAAAAATTGAATCCAACGGAATTGGAATTCACCAGATTGAAGCTAGAATCAAAATGATGAAAGGTTCTTTTAAAATACACAGTGTTATGGGAGAGGGAACTAGAATTGAATTTACTATCCCAATTACCTACAGATCAGAAGAATACTCTTACTCTCAAAGTTATTCTTAAAAAAGTAAAGTTTTTTTGTAACATTTTTTGACAATCCCTCGTATATATAAAAGCGGAGAAGTTTGAGACCCAACTCAACTTTTGCCAAGCATATAGAAACACTATGAGACAACTGAAAATTACCAAGCAGGTTACCAATAGGGAAACTGCATCGTTAGACAAGTATTTACAAGAAATAGGTAAAGTAGATTTGATTACTGCCGATATGGAGGTAGAATTGGCACAGCGTATCAAAGCGGGTGACCAAGTAGCGTTAGAAAAACTGACAAAAGCGAATTTACGTTTTGTGGTTTCTGTAGCAAAACAATACCAAAATCAAGGATTAACATTACCTGATCTAATCAACGAAGGAAATTTAGGTTTGATTAAAGCAGCTAAACGTTTTGATGAAACTCGTGGTTTTAAATTTATCTCATATGCTGTTTGGTGGATTCGTCAATCTATTCTTCAGGCTTTAGCAGAACAATCTCGTATTGTTAGATTGCCATTGAATAAAATTGGTTCTATCAACAAGATCAATAAAATGTATGCTTTCTTAGAACAAGAAAACGAACGTCCTCCATCAGCGGAAGAAATAGCTAAGAAATTAGATATGACTGTAAATGATGTAAAGGAATCTATGAAAAACTCAGGTCGTCACGTATCAATGGATGCTCCATTAATTGAAGGTGAGGACTCTAACTTATACGATGTACTGAACTCAGGAGAATCTCCTAATCCAGATAAAACTTTATTACATGAATCTTTAAGAGTTGAAATTGAAAGAGCTCTTGAAACTTTAACGCCTCGTGAAGCGGATGTAGTTAAACTTTATTTTGGTCTTGGAGAACACCAGCCAATGACTCTTGAAGAAATTGGAGAAACTTTTGATTTAACAAGAGAACGTGTTCGTCAAATCAAAGAAAAAGCAATTAGAAGATTAAAACACACTTCAAGATCAAAAATCTTGATGACTTACTTAGGATAACCAAGTATTAATAATCAACTACCAAAAACTCTCGATATCTCTATCGAGAGTTTTCTTTTTTTATACTATTTTTGCAAAATAATTATTCAAACATAAAGAAATGAGCAAATTAATTGCCCCTTCGGTTCTTGCAGCAGACTTTGCAAACCTTCAGAAAGATATAGAAATGGTTAACAACAGTGATGCCGATTGGTTTCATATTGATGTAATGGATGGGGTTTTTGTACCTAATATTTCATTTGGAATGCCTGTAGTTCAAGCGATCAAAAAACACGCTAAAAAAACGATGGACGTTCATTTAATGATTGTAAACCCAGATCAATATATTCCTACTTTCAAAAAGATAGGTGCTGATATTTTGACAGTTCATTATGAAGCATGCACTCACTTACATAGAACACTTCAAGCCATTAAAGCAGAAGGCATGAAAGCTGGAGTTGCCTTGAACCCACATACTCCTGTTGCTGTTTTGGAGGATGTTATCAAGGATATTGACATGGTTTGTATCATGAGTGTAAATCCAGGATTTGGAGGACAATCATTTATTGAGAACACTTATAAAAAAGTACAACAATTGAAAAACCTTATTGATTTTGCAGGAGCAGATACCCTTATCGAAATTGATGGTGGAGTGACAGACAAAAACGCCAATTTGTTAGTAGAAGCTGGTGCTGATGTTTTAGTTGCAGGAAGTTACGTATTTGGCGCAGAAGATCCAATTACAACGGTTGCTGAATTGAAAGCAATGGTTAACTAATACTTTCTAATAAATCATAAAAAAGGTGATACTTACGTATCACCTTTTTTTATATCTACAAACAAATTGTAGATACCACTTTTCTCAATTTAATTACCCCTAATGAAATGAGAAACTTCTTTTTCACTTTCGATTTTATATCTTTTATTCAGCATCACTAAGACTCATTTCTGAAGAAGCTTGATTCCATTTTTTGGATTCCTCATCATCAATATAAAAGTATTCATCAGATGGTTTCGGCAAAAATTCTATCTTTTCAATAACCAAATCTCCATAGGCACTTGCTTTCTTTAAATTTGATTTTTCGTTTGTTTGGAAACCTATTTCAATAAAGTCATGGTCACCATCCGAGGTGTAATTATTCCAGTCCTCCCCTGAAAGATCATAATAAAAAGTAGTAGCAACAGGACTCCTATATAACATATCTTCAGCTATATAAACTTTCTCACCGGTTGAATTAGCGTTAACATGTGCTATACGTAATGTTTTGACATCACTATTCTTAATCTTAAGCGTAATCGCAAGAATTGGAGTTTTGTGTGCATCAATATTAGCCGCATTATGTTTTAATTTTGGTGTTTTAAATGCGTCCCAATTCAATTCATAACCCTCTGTAGTTATTCCAGAGTTCACACTTGCACCTCCAGATTTTGTCCAACCAAATGCTTTATGGTCTCCTTTAAAGTCAAAACTTGTTTGCCCTAAAATAAAGACAGGAGCGATAAATATTGAAAGAAGTAACGCTTTTTTCATAATAAATAAATTAGATGAAACAATATACAATACCTCAAAAATAAAACATCATAGTTTTGATCGGTTGGAATATCGATGGACAGCATATTTCTTTCGTTGAATGGAGCTCATGAAAAGATTGGGCATAAAAAAAAGCCAAAACATTTCTGTTTTGGCTTTCATAAATTTTAAATTATTCTATTGTTTAGAATAATGCACTTTTGGTAATGCTTTCAAAGTTGCTGCAGCTTGTTCAGCAGTAATATCTCTTTGCGGACTTGCAAACATTTCATACCCTACCATAAATTTCTTTACTGTTGCTGATCTTAACAACGGTGGGTAAAAGGACATATGGAAATGCCATCCTTCATTATCTCCTCCATCCGTAGGACTTTGGTGAATCCCTGCAGAATATGGGAAAGATACCTCAAACAAGTTATCATACATAATTGTCAATTCTTTTAAAATAGAAGCATAGGACTCCATTTCACTTTGTGACAATTGTGAGATATCTTGATAGTGCTTCTTTGGAACAATCATAGCTTCATATGGCCAAACTGCCCAATATGCAATCAATGCTACGAAATCATCATTTTCCGCTAAAATACGTTCTTTATTCCCTGCCAATTCTTGTTTGATATAATCACCTAACAAACTAGTTCCGTTTGCTTTGAAATATTCTCCTTGCTTTTCTGATTTCTTTACAATTTCACCTGGAATAGAACGCTGTGACCAAATTTGACCATGAGGATGTGGATTACTACATCCCATAATAGATCCTTTATTTTCAAAAATTTGCACATAATTGATTCCGTCTATCGAACCTAATTCCTCGTATTCATTTTTCCAAAGGTTGATAACTTTAGTAATACTAGACTCTTCCATCAAAGGAATTGTCAAAGAGTGATTTGGGGAGAAACAAACTACTTTACAAATACCAGTTTCTACTTCAGATTTCAACAAGCCATCTTCAAATGTTGTTGGTTCATCATTTAAAATTGCAGCAAAATCATTCTGAAAAATGAATGTATCCTTATATTCTGGATTTACATCATCACCTACTCTAGAGTTTCCCGGACATAAGTAACAATTCTCATCGTACTCAGTTGTATCCATCACTGCCTTCTCTTCCTTCTTTCCTTGCCAAGGTCTTTTAGTTCTATGAGGAGATACTAAAATCCACTCTCCAGTTAGAATATTATACCTTCTATGCGATGTTTCATTAATATTTGTAGCCATTATAATTATATTTTTTGAACTCCGTTATTTGTTTTTACTGGAATAGGTGTTAAATCTAGATTACATGCTTCCTTATAAGCTTTTGAAGCATCTGCAACAAAACCATCCACATTCTTTTCATCAATTAAGTTGATGGTACAACCACCAAAACCACCACCCATCATTCTAGCTCCTAGCACTCTATCATCCGCTTTTGCATAGGCTGCTAAGAAATCCAATTCAGGACAACTTACTTCATATAAGTTTTGAAGTCCATCATGTGATTGATTCAATAACTCACCAACAAGTGTAAAGTCATTATTTTTCAATGCTTCTACAGTTGCCTCCACTCTCTTCTGCTCTTGAATTACATGTGTTGATCTTTTAACTCTATCCTCACCTAGCTCAGACTTTAATTCCTCAACCATTTGCTCGGTAGCCTCAACCAACGTCTTAACTTCCGGATATTTAGTTTGAATAATTTCTAATGCCGACTCACATTGCGCTCTTCTTTCGTTGTATGCACTATCTGCTAAGTTGTGAGACACATTTGTATTCAACAACAATAACATATTGGTATTCATTGCTGCTGGAATTGTAGAATACTCAAGCGTTTCGCAGTCTAATAATATAAAGTGATCCTTTTTTCCTTTTACCACAGCAAACTGATCCATCACTCCAACATTGGCTCCAGAGAAAATACGTTCCGCATTCTGACACAATCTAATAATTGTGATATCGTCAATTTCCAAAGAAAATAATTCATTCAAACCTTTTGCAAATCCACATAAAAGTGCCGCAGAAGAAGAAATTCCAGATCCTATTGGTAATTTACTATCCAAAGAGCAATCAAAGCCAGAAACTTTTCCTGGTCTAATTTTATCTATTTCAGATAAAACTCCTGATAAATAACTCAACCAGCCATCCCCTGGTTTTTCTGGGATAGTAATATCAAATGAAAATCCTTCACTAAAGTTTTTACTCAATACATTTGAAATAGTTGCACTTTCATTCTTTTTAAAAGAATAGTAAATACATTTATCAATTGCTGCAGGTAACACGTTACCTCCATTATAATCTATATGTTCACCAATCAAGTTAATTCTACCTGGTGCCTCAATATTCAAAACCTCAGATTCTACTGAAGTAAAGATATTGTCTATTCTATCATATTCTACCTGCGATAATTTCGTACTCATGTGACGCGATAATTTAAGTTAAAGTTTTACAAATATATTAAATGTATTTAATACATTTATAAAAAAGATGTTAAAATCCATGATTTTTCTTTACTTTTGATTTCTATGAGCGCAGAACAATCAAATTTCTACAGTACACAAGACAAAATTTTAATTGCTACAGATTGCATCATTTTTGGCTTTGACAACCAGTCTATAAAGCTACTGATTTTCAAAAGAATAGTTGATCCCTTTGCTGGAGAATGGTCTCTTATTGGAAGTTTTGTCCAAAACAACGAAAGCGTTACCAATGCTGCAAAACGTGTTTTGACAGAAATAACAGGACTAGAGAATGTTTTTATGCAACAATCACAGGTCTATGGGGCCGTAGAAAGAGATCCAGGAGCTCGTTGTATTACAGTTGGACAATATGCTTTGATTAGAATTGAAGACCAAGATATTGAATTGGTTGAAAAACATGGAGCTGTTTGGCATGATCTTGATGAAATGCCAAATTTAGTTTTAGATCATAATCAGCTTGTGGAAGATGCTTTGTCTCAATTACGATTGAAAGCAAGTTATCAGCCTATCGGTTTTGAATTGCTTCCTGAGAAATTTACCATTCCAAGCTTACAAAGGTTGTATGAATCTATTTATCAAAAGAAATTTGATGATAGAAATTTCAGAAAAAAAATCATTGCTTTGGATGTACTCACAAAATTGGATGAAAAAGACAAATCTACTTCTAAAAAAGGAGCTTTTTTATATAAGTTCAACAGAAGAAAATACGACAGATTGGTTGAAAAAGGAATCAACTTTAAGTTGTAGCTAGTTATATTGAGCAATCATATAATTTAGTAAATCCGTAGTCGTTACAATTCCAATCAACTCATGATCTTCAACAATAGGCAAGGCGTGAAATTCATTTTTAGATAAAATTTCTGCTACTTCCTTGATGGTTTTAGATGATATTATTTGAATTGGGTCTTTTACCATGACTTGCTCTACACTTAAATTTTCTAAATAGGTATCTTCTGTTTCTGGTGTATGCTCTTGATTTATATCAGTAAAACTAATTCTCTGTAAATCAGTCAGACTTAAAATACCAATAATATCTTTATTTCTTACCACTGGAATATGTCTAATCTTATAACTTTTAAACAGTTGTTCAGCGTCTAATAATGAATTATTCAATGTAAGGGCAATGACATTAGTGGTCATAATTTGCGAAATAGGCGTATCACTATCCATAATTTTCAGTATTGGTTACACCTTATAAATGTCCTAATCTTTAAATGAATGAAATATGATATCTATCAGTATTTAAAAAACGTTTACTTTTGCAAACAGAAACGATTAAACAATTTCAAACATGCATAAAAAAGTTGAAGAATATATAGACAAACACTTAAACACCATCGCTATTTTAGACGAAGCGGGTGTTGGATTTGAAGATGTTTCTATTTTAGAATTTAATACCCATCATGAAAATGGTGATGTCTTTAAAAATCAGAAAGATGAGTTGTATGGAATTGCAATATTAAACGCTATAACAGCGGAGAGCGCTCAAAAAATAACTCGAGAGATCAAAAAAAACAAATCGTTAACCGTTGCTAAATTAAGTGATATGGTTCACAAGCATTATTTAAAATGTTTGATTTCAGAAAACTCTCCGGCATATGATACTTGGAAAAAAGGTGACCTTGGTCTTGCCTCTTTTGAATACAATGATTTAAAAAAATCCATTGTTCCTAGTTTTACAAATACCACTGCAGAAAACAGATAAAAAAAAGGAGTTCCCATTGGAACTCCTTTTTTTTTATCTGTCGATTATTTTTAATCCATACCGTAGGAAAAATTGACCCAAGAATAACTTGAAATCCCCCAAGTCCCTTCAATGTTTTTCCCGGTAATGTTCACAAGCAACGAGTTCGTTGTTTCCAATCTGTCATTTTTATAAGTACCCATTACACATTTGTAGGCCACATTAAAATAAGCATCATCCTTAATTTCAATATCTAGGAAGTCTACGTCTGCAAATTCCACAGAAAGTCCTCTTTCCGCTAATATCGTATCTTCAATATAATCTTTAAAATCTTCATGTGAAAAACGTGATACCGAAGCTGTATCATTTTTATCAATAGAAATTCTACTTACTAAATATTTGGAATTAAAATATTGTAGCACATCATTTGGATCTTTACTTTTTACCAAATTCGCCCAAGATGAATGCATTTTAAAAACTAAATTCTGTATCGCTTTCTCTTGTTTAGAAAGCACAGGTTTTGCCTCTTTCTTTTCTAATTTGGCTATTACATCGGCAAATATTTTGTTTTCATCTTTTAAACGATCAATCTCCTTTTTCTGGATATGAATTTTACGATAAAATAGATCTGACTTTTTATTTAATGTATTCACACTATCAATTAAATCGTCATATTCACTTTGTTTCAGTTCCAAACTATCTGCTAATTTCAAAAGTTCTGCTGAGTCAACATTCTGATCTGAACTACTGGAACTTTTTTTATTTTCACATGAAACTATAAGAATTATTAAGGCAAAGACAATTAGTTTATTTTTCATATTTATTTTGTTTGATTAAACTAAAGTAAATATAATCTTTTTCCAAAAGAGTACATTCGGTTCTGTTCTCAAAATAATTTTTAAAACAAAAATCGACTAAGCCAATTAAACTTAAAGGGGTTCAACTATCGTTTAAAAGGAAAAATTTCTGACTCCACATGTGATTCTGAAATAATTTCTTTCATTTCTTTCACTACTTCCGGATATTGAGAGGCAATATCATAAGATTCAGTAGGATCATTATCCAAATCAAACAACTCAAAAGTTGCTTTTTTAGGATTTTCTATCCTATATGCTACAGCTTTCCATTTTCCTTTTCTAACAGCTTGACGGCCTTCCTTACCATGGAACTCCCAATACAAATACTCATGATTTTTCTGAGATTCGGAACCTAATAAAGTAGGCAAGAATGAAACTCCATCACTTTGAGTCGGAGTCTTCACTCCTCCCAAATCTGCAATAGTCGGCATTACATCCCAAAAAGCTGAGATATGATCTGAGGTAGAACCTGCTTTTATTTTTGTCGGCCAAACTGCAATAAATGGACTTCTAATTCCACCTTCATACAAATCTCTTTTCATTCCTTTCAAACCTCCGGCCGAATTAAAAAACTTTGGATCTGCACCACCTTCTCCATGAGGACCGTTGTCACTCGCAAACATAATAATCGTGTTTTCTGCAATTCCTAACTCATTTACTTTTGCTACTATTTGTCCGACATACATATCTAACCTATCCACCATTGCAGCAAAAGCGGCATGTGGAGTTGGCTGAGGACAGTAATGCTTTGGAGTCATATTGGGTCCATAATCTGATGTATAATTATCAGATTCCTCTGTATGAGGTGTTTCTTCATACTTTCCTCTATACTTTTCAAAAATGGGATCTTCAGGGGCAATCATTTCTGCATGTGGTAATATAATTGGCACATAGGCAAAAAATGGTTTATCACTGTTATTCTCTATAAACTCCAGCGTTTTTTCTTGAATAACATCGGGTGCATAGGTTACTTTGTGTGTCCAATCGTTTCCTTTCAGTAACACTTTTTCCTCATTATGCCAAACATGAGTTGGATAATATCTATGTGACATTCTTTGACAATTATATCCAAAAAACTCATCAAACCCTTGTTGGGTAGCACCACCTTCTGTGGTTACAAAACCTAATCCCCATTTTCCGAAAGCACCGGTTACATACCCCGCTTCTTTCATCACCTCAGCAATGGTTATAGAACTACCAATTAAGGGTTCTTGCCCTTCTGTTCCCAATTCTTTATTTCCTCTAATATGAGTATGCCCAGTATGCTGCCCTGTCATCAATGAAGATCTAGAAGGCGCGCAAACTGAAGTTCCGCTATAATGCTGCGTAAACTTCATACCATTGGCAACCATAGCATCTAAATTAGGTGTAGAAAACTTTTTTTGTCCATAACTACTGATATCACCATAGCCCAAATCATCTGCCAATATGTAAATAATATTTGGTTTTGACGGAGCTTTTTTGGGTTTAGATTCTGTGCATGAGTTTAAAATAAATAAAGCACTCAATGCTAATATTTGACTGATTGTTCTTTTCATGATATGTTCTCTATGTAGTTTTTATTTGAGTCATTTCTTTTTCAAATATAGTTTGATAAAGAAAAAATAACGTGTATCTCAGTTTAAAAAATGTCTTTAAAGGTTTATCTTATATCCATAAACAAGAAAAGGGCTGTGAATTACCACAGCCCTTTTTTGCTAAAATTAATACCAACCTACTTACTCTATTACTATTCTCTTATTTAAACTTCCAGCTTCAGTGTTTATTTTTACAATATAAACACCCTTTGAAAGTGATGAAACGTTTAACTGATTGTTTGTTAAATCTTTTTCTTCTGATATTTTTTGACCTACAACATCAAATAACTCTACACTTGAAATCTCATAGTCACCAGATTCAATATGAACAACCTCTGATGCCGGGTTTGGATAAATTGAGAATGCAGCCTCTAAAACTTCATTTACTGATAGACTCTCCGCAGAAGGGTTTAAAGCCCCATAAACATCTTTTATCCCTTCCCATCCAGAAAATTCTGTGGGATATACTTTTGAACTTGAGGTGCTCAAAATCCAATTTGGAACGTTAGAATTGCTACCATTTGCGGAAACAATCCAATCAGCAGAAGTATAACCTGTTTTTGTCCCTTGTCTTAAAATATAATTTGCATCACTAGTAGTGTCAAAATCCACGATTACCGCACTCGTAGTTGTAAAATGCATTGCAGAATGAAGTCCACTTTGTTGTGCATAAATAATTTGTCCATAACCAAACTCACCATTTTCACCATTATCCACATCATCATCATCCATATATGACACAGAATCATACAATACCCAATCAGTTGTATGGTTACCAGTAGAGTTAATAACCCCATTCGCTGTGCTAGAGTCTGATACCCCATCAATACGTATTTTTGGACTAGAGCTTGAAGTAATAAGCATATAGGTAGCAGTAGCATCTATTAGATTACCATCATAACCAATATCTGGTGTTTTCGTAGAGACATTTGAAGAACTAGAACCACCTAAATCGTTACCTGTTAAAGCAATTTCAATAATCGTGGCATCAGCAGAAATAATACTTTTATAAGGACTTTCATAGTATCCATCTAAATTTTCAAGAGACAAACTACCTCCAGAATCTTGTGTATAATTACATATTACAACCAACATTCCGTTAGCGCCAAAAGTTCTAGAACCATCTCCTAAACTAATTGCTTCACTAACTTTCCCTCTACTACTGCTATTTCCATCTCCTTCGATACTAATAAGGTATAAATCAGAAGGAACTATTGCATTAGCAGTACCTCTAATTTCAATATATTCATTTGTCAAATCATCTCCTGATGGACTAGGAAGCAATTTATTTATATATATACCGGTTCCAGTAGTGATATTATCAAAAGTCTGTGCAAATCCGATTGCACCAATCAATGTAAATAAGAATAGTAATTTTGTTCTCATAATATAAGTTTTAAGTTTATTATTGGTTCTCCAAACTGGTTAACCATTTTGGTTTTCCAAATATATAGATAATAATTAAAACAAAAAAAAATTACGGCAAAATATTTTTTATCAAACAGTTCCGATATAAAACAAAAAAGAGGCTGCGTTAAACACAGCCTCTTCTACTCTATAATAAGATAATAAATTAAGGTCTCGGATTCAAGACAATCCAACTTTGATTGTCTAAAAATAAAACTTCACCGTCCACAGCTCCAGCATTTTCTGCTGTTCCCATATCAAAATTCAATTTTACTCCAGAAGCCACATCTGGAATTGTAATTTCCTGACTAATAGTCACCCATTCTCCTCTTGGCAATGTTTCTATGTCCCAAGTATACACTGTTGATGGAGTCGCTAATACTGTTAAAAAGTTTTTCATCGTATTTCCTGTCTCTAAATAAACATCCATTGAAACAATGTATTTACCCGCAGCCAAACCTGAAGGTTTAGAAAAATCGGAACCTTGCATTTTCACAACCTCCGAAGTTCTAGTGTATTTCATACTAGCCAATCCATCTGAGGCTTTTTCATCAGAATATGTCCATATAGGTGCTCCGGCAGATCCGTTTTTATTTCCAACCCAATATCCAGTACAATTAGCAGATTTCCAATTATCCTTGAAAGTTTCGAAACTAGCCCAAGTCTGAACTAACACATTATTACCTCCATTCATTTTTACAGGAACAGCAGAAAAATTGGCTAAAATTCTTGCATCTACTGAAACAATATTCCCTCCTGCAAAAGATACATCTATCACATCTGTATTATATACTTCATCTGCCAATACCAATTCAATAACCGTTGCGTCTTCACTATTGATTCTTGCGCTTTCAACAGCTATATTCCCGTCAAAACCAGCATCAGTATTCACTACATGAACCGTGAAATTATCTTCTTCTGAAATCAGAGTTTCTACTTCACCAGTTACAGCAAACGAGATATATTGAACACCGTCCTCTTCTTCAACCGTGGGTTTACCTGACTGCACAAAAGGTTGAGAAGAACCTATTACATTTATCACCAACGGAATTAATTTACCCACAGTATTGCTTGGCACACCGTCTCCACCTCTAATAGATTCCATTGAAGAAGTAAATTCTCCTAACTTATTATATTTGATAAAAGCGGGATTCGATCCAGACTGCTCTGGACTTGCTCCGGGTGTATACCATCTACCTCCTGTTGGTCTTCCTGTTGTTGTTTGATCTTCAAAATAAAGTTCAGAACCGGCTTCAATCGTTACACGATCCCAAGTTCCCATTTCTTTCTCTTGAGGATTTTGATCCTCTGTCATTGTTAATATTTTTGTCAAAATAGGATCACTTGATGGATCCGTAAGTCTATCAACTGTATACACATAACAAGCAGGATTTACGTTTGCAAATACGTCTACTTTAAACACGGTATCCAATACCCATTGCCCTCCTGTTAATACTGATCCTACCACAGAATCTTTGTAAACATTATGCAACTTAATCTCTTGAATACCTGGCTCTGTAAACAAAACATTTGCTTGCGCTTCTGTAGTAACTGTACCCGCATTTAGAATAATAAAATCGGAATAGATGCTATCAAATTCAGTAAACTCTTTATTTAAAAATTTGCAAGAAGCTGGAATCGTCCAAGTATGCTCCATCGCATTGCTAGATAAATCTTTATAAATCACATATTGGTCTATATTCAATACTTTATACGTTTCATCCCAAGTCCCACTAGTAAACAATGAAAAACTAGAATAATCATTGTAAGGTAGCTCATAAGCATTATCACAACTTGCCGCTAAAATAAAAGCAAACAAAAGTGATTTTAATATCAATATTTTTTTCATCTTTTAAGTTTTTAGTTATTTAGTTCTTGGTTGTATAACACTTCACTCAATGGCAACGGCAAATAATCATGTAATTCGCTATTGTATCTAGCTGCTGCCTGCTCGTATTCTTTTATCTGAATGGTTGGATCTGTTGGGTCCACAGGACTTATTCCTGACATAATTCTAGACTTATTTCTATTTACCGGTTCATCTCCTAACGTAGTATAGTTATCTAAATAAAAATCTAACGCTGTTAAATCTTCAAAACGTTGTTTAGAGATCCCCCATCTTCTTAAATCTATACTTCTTTCAGAAAACCCTTCTAAAGAAAGCTCCAAAGGTCTTTCCACTTCTTGAAGATGTTTTCTTAAAGTTTCTTGGGTATACACTACTAAGTTAAAATCGTGGTTTGATCCATCCGGCAATCCTATAGATTCAACACCCCATCTTTGACGAATTTCATTGATGTAAGAAATAGCTCCATCCAAATCTCCAGTCTCCGTTAAACATTCTGCATACATTAAATAAACATCAGCCAATCGATATACGACTACATTTTTACCCGATTTCCATCCAGTGGCAGCAATGTCAGCCTCTGAACTTGCAATATCATGATTTGTAAATTTTTTAAATAGTGAAAAAATAGTTCCACCAAAATTAAAAACCGTGTTTGCTGCTGGGCTTAGATAGTATTCAGACTCTTCATCATTTACAATAGCAATCATTTGAGCTGCTCTCAATGGAACACTTCTTAACATACTTCCTCCAGATCCATCATCTACATAATTTCTAGCGTCATTAGAATCCAAATTTTCATTGGAGTAAGCATGAGTTAACCATGCCGCAGGAACAAAATACGCTGAACCTTGAAAACTTCCTGTAGGGGCTGAAAATCTAGCCCACCTGCTAAAAAAGCTTTCTTCATCCCAATTTAGATCCTCTAACTGATGCTCACTTGCATAATTGATTTCAAAGATGGATTCTGAGTTAAAGTCGCCTTCTGAGTGAAATAACTTGCTTACATTATTCCCTGTCAATAAACTATAACCGTATTCAGTGTTATTTATAACATCTGATAAATAGGTCATCGCTGTTGTATAATCTTTTTCATATAAATAGCTCTTCCCTAAAATTGTAGCTGCCAGTCCTGCTGACACTCTTGTCTTTTGTTCTTGTTGTGCAGGCAGATTTTGATAAGCATATTCTAAATCAGCTCTAAAGAAATCTTTCACTTCCTTAGGAGTTGACAATGGTTTTGAAAACTCTTCAGCTCCCGCAGGAACTTTGTCTCTCAAAATCACACTACCGCCATTATATTCAGAATGAAGATAAAAATGACATAATCCTCTAAAAAATCTTGCTTCCGCCATTTGAATAGTCCATCTGTCATTCGATTTAAATTCACCATCCAAACCTTCTAAACCTTCAATTACTTGATTGGCTCTCCAAATAACTTGGTATAAAGCATCCCATTTCCTTGTTACATCGACTAAACTATTATTAAAAGTTTTCTCATACCAAGGTGTTGCTTTTGTATAAGGGTTTGTTCTTGATTTCGGAAAGGCCAAATCTGACCTCCAAGCCTCAACGTCAAAACCAAAAATATAATGGTTATACATCGCTCCATACACTGAAGTTAAAGTAGCATTTGTTTCTTCCAAATTCGACCAATAAATATCCGCTGAAACACTATTCGGATTTGATTCTTCTAAAGCCTCATCTGAACATGATACGAATGAACTTGTCATCAATATCATTCCTATGAAATATATAAATCTTGTTTTCATATTAATGTGTTTTTTAGATTAAAAAGTAAATTTAAGTCCCAAAGTATACAAGGCACTTACCGGATATCTAGAAACATCTAGACCTCTTCTGGCAACATTCCCTCCACCTACTTCTGGATCATACCCTGTGTATTTTGTAAAGGTCAAAGGATTTTGAGCTTGTAAATAAATTCTGAAATTAGAAACTCCCATACTCTGACAAAGTGCAGGTCGTAAAGAATACCCCAAAGCAATTAATTTCAACCTTACATAATCACCACTCTCTAACCATTGGTCAGTTACACCAGTGTAGTTATACAATCCACTTTTTGAATCTCCCGTATGTAGTGGAATATCTGAAGTCGGATTGTCCGGAGTCCACATACCTGTCAAAGCCTTATGTGCTCCATTGGTAAAAGCTGCTGCATTGTTACCATTCAAAATTTCTGAACCAACAGTCGCATACCAATTCATAACCAAATCAAAGTTTTTATATGAAAAATTAGAGTTGAACCCCATTTCAAAATCAGGCAATGCACTACCCATATAATGCTTATCCTCTTCATTTATTTTACCATCATTATTATGGTCAATATATTTAAGATCTCCTAGCTGCGCATTTTGTCTTCCATCTAACAAAATGTAATCATCCAATTCTTCTTGTGTTTTGATAACACCATCCGTTTCGTATAAGAAAAATGAACCTACTTCATACCCCTCTGCCAACACGGTTGTAATGGAATTTCCATCTCCTGAAATTAAGGCTGAATTACTATTATAAATCAAATTCTGACCTTCTGCCATTTTAGTAATAGTATTTTTGTTTTTTGTGTAAGTTACTCCTAAACGAATCCTACCTTTCCCTATATTCTCTTGGTAATTTAATGCTAGTTCTAAACCTTTATTCGTCATGTTACCAATATTTAAGATAACATTGGAATCATAATAAGCTCCCGCCGATCCTGGCAGACGAACGGGAAACAACATATCTTTTTTCTCAGTGTTATAGACGTCTGCATTTAAGGTGAACTTATTCCTTAAGAAGGATACATCAATACCAAAGTTTGTTTGAACTGAAGTTTCCCATTTTACATTTTTATTAGCATAAGAATACATAGCTGCACCAAAATCAACATACTGATCTGCTGGGTCAAATATATAATCTGCCCCTTGGTTGATAGCTCCAGCAAATTCATAAGCAGGGAAACTATCATTCCCAACAGTACCAATACTTGCTCTAAATTTAAAGTTGTTCACGACTGGCTTTACGTTAGACCAAAAATCTTCACTTGAGATGTTCCAACCCACAGAAACCGAAGGAAAGGTTCCCCATCGGTTAGAGGCTCCAAATTTTGAAGAACCATCTCTTCTAATTAATCCAGATAATAAATATTTTCCTTTATAATTATATTGCAACCTAGCTAGTAATCCTATTGTTTGAGTAGTATAATTAAATCCTGAATAAGCATTTGGATTTATGGTTGCTCCATCCAATACCTCAATGCTATTGTTAGCAACACCTTCTTTTCTTGCAGTAAAATCTTCAAACTGCTCTCTTAAATATGTCAAAGAGGCCAAAGCATTAAAAGTATGGTTCCCTATTTTCTTTTTGTAATTAAAACTTCCATCCCATGAGAATGAATTAAATCTTGTATGTTGGTGTTGTACCCAACTTTTAGTTGGATCTACCTCAACAGTATCATCAGTAATATCTACAACAGCATATTTAGGGACAAAGGTAGTATTCAGTCCATTATTAATGTTAACCCCTGTTCTTGTGATAAAATAAAAATCTGGAGTAAAGTTATAACTCAAACTCAGACTCGCATTTATTTTATCTTGCCTTCTACGGTTTTTTCTTTTCAATGCTTGTGCTAAATTATTCGCAGGTGTTGTTACTCCTCCACTACCATTTGTAAAAATCACATCCTGGTCTGGATCAATTTCTGGGTAATATGGAGGGTATTTCATGGTAGTAATTAACAAACCTGAACTTACTATATCCTTATCATCCAAGGTGAATGCTAAACTTGTGTTTATCTTCCATTTATCAGATTTATAGGTCGTAGTAGCACGTCCGTTTAATTTTTTATATCCTGAATTGATGATCGTTCCTTCCTGATCAAAATACCCAACCACTGCATTGTATGTAAATTTATCAGTACCACCAGTAATATTAAGGTTATGTTGAGTTGTTCCAGCATAATCTACCAATACATAATCTCTAAATTCATTGTCATTATTCAACCATTCAGGATTTCTATTAGGTCCAGGTTCAAACTGATTTGAAACCAAATTGTATTTTTGCAATTCATATCTCAGCTTCTCATCTGTATTCATCAACGGAGATCCTTCTCCTAGAGATTGGACTCCATAAGATGTTGTAAAAGATACTCTTGCATTCCCAGCAGTACCTCTTTTGGTTGTAATTAATATAACCCCAGCTGCTCCTCTTGTTCCATACACAGCTGCAGATGCTGCATCCTTTAAAATATCAATCGTTTCTATCTCATTTGGACTTAATTGAGGGTCTCCTTGTTGAGGAATTCCGTCTACAACAAACAACGGAGTATTACTCCCTGAGAGAGAAGTAATACCTCTAATTTGTATGCTAGAAGCTTCACCTGGCTCCCCACTTGACGCGGTAACATTTACCCCAGCTACCATTCCTTGCAAAGAATTGGCTACATCGGCAGCAACAAAATCTTCAATAGCCTCAGCTTTTACTTGAGCTACAGCACCTGTTACTTCTTTCTTCTTTTGTGCTCCATATCCTATAACAACAACTTCTTCTAATTCATCTACCAATGCATTTAAAGTTATATTTACAGTAGCTCCAGAAACAGTGACATTTTTATCATCCATTCCCATATAACTAAATTGTAAAACATCGCCATCTGATGCTTTAATCGTAAAATTCCCATCAAAGTCTGTTGTTGTTCCTCTAGTTTTCCCATCGGATGTTACAGTTACCGATACACCAGGAATAGGCATGCTATCCTCAGCTCCGGTTACAACACCACTTACTGTATTTTCCTGAGCCTGTGCAGACAAACTAGAAAAAAGGGTTAGGAAAGTAACAAACAGAATCCTGATTGCTACTTTATTATATTTAGGTTTATTAATTTTCATACGTAATTGTTTGGTTAATTGATTTTTCTATCTTTTGAAATCCATTTAAAGGATTTACTGGCTAGATTTATTCAGTTTGGTTTAGGTTGAGTTTCGTTTCATTTTAAGTTTCTTTAGTTAGGTATTATTTGAATTTTATTTCGGTCAGATTTGAGTCGCTTTCAATTTTTTCTTTTGCCTTGCCTTCGTACTTATTTCTTTTGAAAACAATATTTTTAGAAGACTTTAATTTCACCACTGGATTATCAGCAAACAATTGCGGGAAAGTTCCAGAATTCGTAATGGTGTTTTTTGAAAACAACAAGCCATCTGTATTGGAGATTTCTAGAATTAAATTATCGAAATGATTGAAAGTATTATTCGTTATTTCTATGTTTTTAAAAGCAATGTTTTGATTGTCATCATCCGTTACAAATCGTATTACACCCCTATCATAACCAGAATGATTGCAATCTTGAAACGTATTATTTCTAATAATTACATTCGAGGCATTTCCAGATTCATACCAATGACCACTTTCAACAGGTACCAGAATAGCTTCCATTTCCGTGCTGAAGAAATTATTTTCTATGACAGTACTAACAGGATTTGATATTAAAAGTCCTCTTGCTCTATTATTACTTATCACACAATTTTTAACGAACAATTCTGGATACCCATCTAAATTCTCGATCAAGTCACCTGGTTGTAAACTGGCTGGAATTTTTTCATTGAATCGAATGATGTGATATCTACTATTTAACTTTTCTACACTCTGTAAAGTCAAATGGTCATAAGCAAAAAACGATTCAGACAAACGAACCAATCCGATAGTCTCACCTTTATTTCCTATTTGGAAACCTTGTTGCTGATGATGTCCCATTCTAACTCCAATAGAATAATCATCTAATTTTTCTACTACTTTTTGATAGGTTCCATGAACATTTGTAGCATCATCCAATTGATTGTTAAACGTAGAATTTTGCAAAGTTACCTTTCCACTACAGCCCACAAAATGAGTCGCGTCTGCAGTAGTGGACACCATTCTACCATGAGAAGGAGTAATGTTAAAATTATCCAACAATAAATCAGATGAATTCTCTGCAATAATCCCCATACCACCTGCATGATGAATATTCACATTCAACCCGGTAAATCCTTTTGTATGAGTAACTCTAAAAGCCGGCGCAACTCTATTGAATCCTTGTTGTCCCTTCATCACTAAAATCATACCTACGGGCGGTAATTTCTTTTTATGACCATATAATCTAACCACTCCAGGTTTCAATTGCACTACTTTCAATCTATTCTCAATACCAATTTTTTTAAGACTTGGAGCTCTATGGTCTACTTCATATTTATAATCAATACTTTCAATATTGTTACTTGATTTGACTTTAGACCCCAGGCTTATATTTGTGTATGATTCTGTATCAAAAGCGATTGCCTTTCTTTGGGGATCGTACAAAATAGATTGCCCAATACCATGCTCATAGTATTCTTTAACAAAAATCAATTGTTCGTTTCTTATTTCGTAAGGATATTCATCGGAAATTTTCATATCAAATGAATGCTCTTCTGCATTGTGTGCTATGATCAGACCTTCACTATGAAATGCTTGCGCCCAATCGATAGTAATATTTTTTATAGTAATATTTTCACTACCATCTACAAGGAAAGGAATCATGATTCCGTGAAAAACAAATGTTGCTCCGTTTCCGTCTATTGTAGTATTTTTAAAATCTCTCAAAGGAAAAGCTGTTCTAATCATATGATCTCCATGATTAGAAATATGTTCAAAAGATTCTAAACCTTTATCAGGATAAAAGTGGTAAGTTCCTTTTTCAAAATTTATTTGAACATTAGAACGTGATTCTAATTTCATTAGTTTTCTAAGCACATGAGGTGTAGCATCCTCTTTTATTGAAGTGGAAAATTTTAAGGTAGTATTCTTCTGAGCAACGATGGTTGAAACAGAAATAAAACAAATTCCAAATAAATATTTGATTTTGTTAATTTTCATAATTTAAGTGATGATTAGTTGGTTAATCAGATAAGTATGATACTTATTCTAACACTGTAAAATTGAAAATTATATAAAAGGAAAAGGTATCTAGAGGTAAATATGTTGTATCTCATGGTTAAAAACCACAAACACACCCCTCTCAACCCCCAGTAAACATTGAATCCGATTGTTTTATTTACATAAATAACAACAAAGACATTAAACCTTTGGTAAAATATTTAGTCTTGTTACAAAACGGGGATGTAACAACTAAAAAAAGGAAGAAGAAAACTAATTTAAAAATTAATTTTTAATGTCCTTCGTGGGTGCTATCATCTTTCAAAACTGTAATTGGTACTCCAACCGTACCCGAATAAAAAACAACAATTTCTGCTGGTACATCCTGTTCATTTATTCCATAGTGATAAGTATTTACCAATTCCACAATAACATCACCTTCATTCAAAAACAGCTCTTCTCCAGCTTCATCAACCACCTTCAAGGCCCCTTTCAATAGAATTCCAGAATTAATGACAAGATGTTTGTGCCACTTTAATTTGGTTTTTGGTGGGATGGTAATTTTTAAAACGGTTACTTTAGGTTTCCCTATTGCATAGGATGGCAAAGCATCTCCATTCCAACTTGATGATGTTTCCGCTAGTTTTTCAACAACAATCTCTTTAGAGTATTCCTTTTTACAAGAAACCAATACTAATGAAGCTAACAATAAAACAGTAAAAATTCTTTTCATAGCGTTTATTTTCTAAAATCAAGAGTCTGTTTGTACCCCAACCATAAAATCCCATATTCATCAGAAATATCGGGAATATCTTTGGATACTGATGTGAAATTATAATAAACAAAAAGTTTATTCTGTTTGTTAAACTTTACAACAGGACCTACTAAAAATCTATTTTGAACCGAAAAATCAAAGAATTCACCTTTTCCAGCGCTAAATAAAATTTCATCTCCAACCACAAAAGACAACTTTCTTTCTTTATTAGAATGCGATAAATTTATCAGTGGAAAATCAAACATAAATCGATACCTAAACCTAAAATTAAAAGTACTTTCTGCTGGCTCTCCGGCGTCTGCAGCGATATTAATAAAACGTTGTTCTATTCTTACTCTGTTCCCAAAACCAATCTTTCCAATTTTATGTTTGGTATTTAATTGTTGGTGAGGCCTAAATTCTTCAGCCTTACCCACCCCATGAAAATGCGTTTTAAAATAAGCTCCTCCAAGAGTTATTTTAAACATCGGGTTAAAAGTATAACTTGCCCCTGAACGCATAAAATACTGTGAAAGGTCGTAAAATCTACCTTCTTTTAAACGATACCCTACATCAGATGAAACACCCCATTTATCAGTTATCTTAGAATTGTTATAGTATTGAAACCAAACCTCCTCTACAGCAGGTCTAGATTCTTGAGAGAACACATTAACAATACATAAAAAAACACATGCAAAAAGAAATACTTCTTTTTTCAAACTCGATATTATATTCAAACCACTCTTTATTTCAATAGGAACTCCTAGAATTATCTTCATTTTATAGGGCTGCAAGTTATTCAATTTCTTAATATTTAAATCCACTATTTTCATTTTTTTCCATAAAAAAACACCTATAAAAATTATCTATAAGTGTTTTAAAAATGCTCTAATAACGAAGGTTTTACAATCTTGATAAGATGGTTTTTATTTCGTTTTCAATTTTCGGGTTATTATCTCCAGACAACTCCATATAATTTCTTAATTCATAACAAAGTTTCTTTATAACTGACTTGTATTTTGGGTCGTCTATATAATTTACAACCTCATTAGGATCCTTTTCTATATCAAACAAAAAGGGTTTCTTTTTTGCCATGATATGTAGTTTATATCTTTCTGTAATTGCAGCATAATGACCAAGTCTAGTGAAGGTTACATCATTCCAATCTGCGGGAGCATCACCTTGCAAAATTGGACTAATATCTCTACCCGCTACGGGAGGACATTCAATTTCTAACATACTTAAAAAAGTAGGCATCCAATCCGTATTATTTGCTGCAAGGTTCACCACTTTTTTTCTAGGTATTAACGGGTTTTTATTATTTTGTCCATGCGCCAATACAAAAGGTATTTTAGCAGAAGCTTCATGTATGGTTCCTTTGTTAGACCTACCATGCTCTCCCAACAAATCGCCATGATCAGATGAAAACATTATGATTGTATTTTCAAAAACTCCTTCTTCTTTTAACTTGGCAATAATCCTCCCAATATTATCATCAATCAATTTTACCATTCCCAAATACTGCCTCACATCATGCTTCATTTTTTCTTGATCATCAGATTTCCCATCAGGCTTTTGCCAAGATTGTAAATGTTTTTTATTCTTCTGTGCAATATGATACGTCTCCGGTAATTTGACTTCCACATCATCTAATAAAGTATCATATGGCGCACGCACTTCATTCGGGGTATGTGGATCAGGAATACTTACCACGTAATAAAAAGGTTGCTTATGGTTATCCTCAATGAACTCAATAGCTCTATCGGCCAACCAATCTGTAGTATGCTTCACATTTTTAGAACGTTTGTCAGCAAACAATGGTTGACCATATGCATCCTCACCAATCAATTTCGGTCTTTTAGCTGCACGATATGAATTTCCATCTGCATCTATTCCTTTGTATTTATCGTGCCCCCCATTAAACATATAACGTTTGTCTTGAAAACCATAAGTATCTTCAGGATCTCCAACCGGATATGGTGACCACCATTCATCTTTATCTTTATTACCATTCACTCCATTGCTTTCCGCCAAATGCCATTTACCAGCGTATCCCGTTTTATATCCTTCTTCTGACAAAACATCTGCAATTGTAACTACATCCGGTTTTAAATATTTCCCATCTCCCTTTTTATTGGAGTTATTAGGAATACCTAAAGTCATTGGATACATTCCTGTGAACATTGATGCTCTAGAGGAGGTACAAACAGCTGCACTGCAATACATCCTATTAAATATGGTTCCGTATTCAGCTAAAGAATCAATATTTGGTGTTTCTACAACCGCTTCTTTCCCCCAAACATACGCTTGATCTGGACTCAATTGATCTCTATAACACCCTAATGTTCTAAAATTATGTTCATCAGTTATAATCCAAATCACATTTGTTTTATTTGGTTGCTGTGCTTGAGTTTTTTTAAAACCTACAACTAAAAATGCCGATAAAATTAATATATATTTCTTCATGATTATTGAGGATTTATTTTTTAGAAATCCCTTTATTTCTTTTCACATTAAAATTAAAGTCACTGTCTTTTTTCTTAATAAAAATTGGCCAAGTAAAGTCTTTGAATTTATTTTTTGAGATCAATACATCCTCACAATAGTCAAATTCAAAAGCTGCTTTTTCACTACCTGTTGGATAATCTTTTGATAGCTCTATTGTGTTTTCTTCTATCTTTAATCCTTTCACAGATTTAGCATAAACCAAATAACCATTAAAACTTTTCACTTTATTATTAGAGAAGGTTATATTAAAATGATATTTCTCGGTACCTAATTTTTGCTCCTCTGTTAACATTGGAGATGCAAATAAGGGATAGGATTCACCATTACCATATCCGATATTTTCAAAAACATTGTTTTTAATAACGACCTCTCTTACTCCACCAGACTCATACCAAGCTTTATTATCTCCTTCAATTAATATTCCATGCATTTGAGATGAAAAATAATTATTTTCAACCAACACTTTTCCTTTCGTAGTAATCAACGCAGCCCTCGCACGATTGTTACGAATGGTATTATTATTCACATACAAATCTGGATTCCAAGTAATATTTTCAAACGAAAGAGGTCCTGCAGTCGTTTTTGGAGTTTCAGCAACAGATATCAAAACCCTTTTGTCATTTAAAATTTCCGTTTTCGTAACAGTCATTTCTTGAATTGGTAAGACCGTTTCTCTAGAAGTCAGCATAATTTTATCGCCTGGTTCAGCAAAAATAAGTCCCCATTGCTGACGGTGACTGATTTCACATAAAAAAGTATTTTCGCCTCTATACTCCTCAACTTTAATATAGGCTCCATGAACGTTGATTCCATCGTCCATCATTTTTTCTAACAAGCAGTTTTCAATTTTAATAAGACCTTTACATCCTAAAAAATGCGTTGCATCTGCACGTGTTGCCATATGCCTATCAGATCTAGGTGTAACTTTAAAACCATCTAAAGTTACATTTTCGCATCTTTCAGCAACCAAGGCCATACCTCCCGCAGCTAATACAGTAACATTCTGAATAAAATTATCTTTTGAACTCGATAGATGTATCGCTTGGGCAAATCTATTTCCACCCGGACTTGGTCCATAAGTAGCAAAGACGGTTCCTACTGGGGGTGTTTCCTTTGTTATATTCACAAACTTCGCTGAACTTTTATTCAACTTTGTGATTTTAGTTTTATTTGAATATTTTAAAAAGTAATCTTTTGTTTGCCACATTGCAGCCTCTTTATCTCCATCATATGCTATATTTTGGCCGATAACATCCCACCAATCATAATGTTGAAAAAGAATTTGATTGTCTTTCACTTCAAATTGAAATTGTCCATCATTAACCTCTGCTACAAATGAATTCTCTTTTGCATTATTTTCAACTACTACCAATTCATTGATAAAGGAATGTTCCCAATCAATAGTAAAATTTTTAAGAACTGTGTTGGTACTTCCTTCTACCGTAATGGGACATATTTTCCCATGAAACATAAATATAGATCCATTACCGTCCAAAGTAAAATTGGTGAGATCAAAAAGAGGAAATGCCAAACGTTTCAAACTATTGTCATGGTTGGTAACAGCTCTAAACTGTTCCATAGCATTTTCAGGATAAAATTCATATTGGCCTTTTGGAAAAAACAAGGTAACCCCTTCTTTTCCTTTTAAACTTTGTATCAATTGGTTTACCTCAAAGGTTACATCTTTTCCTGGTACAATTCCGTAGTCCGATACATTTACAATTTGTGCAGAGGAAATAACACTAGTTATTAAAAGCAATCCTATAAAAAATATTTTTTTCATTCATTCATATTTAACCCTCTTAAAGAGAGATTAGTTCAGTTTTCATTTCAAAAATACTTTGACAACGCATTTTTTATGTCTTTACCCGTTTAATTTATGTATGCACACATCCAAAACTTTGTTTCCATTTAAGATAAGAATAAAAAAAGGCCTCATGCTTCCATGAGACCTTTTTGATTTGTTTACAATTTAATTTTTATTGAACTACAACTTTTGTTACATAAGATTTCCCTTCAGATACAACTTTTACAATATAAATACCTGAATTCAATCCTGATACAGATAGTTTCGTGTTTTTCGAATCTGCTTGTAAAGATTTTACATGAACCCCAGCAATATTTGTAATTGTAATTTCGCTCCCTGCTGGTGCTGAAATATTTAAATTCTCTTTTGCCGGATTTGGATATACTGAGACGTTATCTAAAACTTCAGCCTTTGCTATTAAAGAACCTTTTGTCACCAATAAATCATCCAAATAAACTATCGTCGAAACTGGCGCACTAGTAAAATTAAGGGTTGTCCAAAATTTAGTAGGAGAATCTCCTAAAGTAGAAATATTTAATTGAGCTTGAAGTTGAGTCCATGTATTTATCTGTCCTACCTCTGACAAGTCAAAAGTTGCATTGTAAGTACCTGCTGATGTTTCTTGAACAGTCGACTTTAAAGTTCCAGAGGATAACACAGTTAAATATACCCAAACAGAAACTATGTAATCTCCGGTTGATTGAATCTCAAACTTCCCTTCATTATTTACATTTGAACGATACGTCTGTAACTTTGGAGTAGTTGCTAACACGGCACTATAATCCGCTTTCATGCTATAAGTTCCATTTTTTGCCTGCTCATCGGACTGAACAAATCCCGCTACTTGAGTCCAAGCCTCAACAACAGTTCCTGAATTTCCTGTTTTCCATTCTACATTTTGCGATTCAAAGCCAAAGGCATCGAAATCATACCCTGCAATCTGAGCAGTAGCAGAAATTCCAGTAATCATTAGAGTCAAAAGACTCGTTTTAAGTAATTTTGTAATCATAATTAAATGTTTTATTGTTTTGTTCGACAAAGAAACCTAGACAATAAAACACAATTGTATCATAGAATAAATCCAATGTATCTAGTAGTAAAAAACAAAACACCTCTTAGTTCCCTAAGTGGTGTTTTATTTTTTTTCACTTTTTTGATCATTTATTTTTTCAAAAATCTACCTGAGAAAACACTACTGTTACTATATAATTTATAAAAATACACTCCTGATTTTAAATTTGAAACATCGATACCAATTTTAAGATCCATTATTCTTTGAATCAAAACTTCCCCTTGAACAGATATTATTTTGATTTCAGAATTTTCATTTAAATTCCCAACATTCAAGACATCTTTTACAGGATTCGGGAAAACAAAAACTGAATCTTCCAATAAAAACTCACTTTCATAAATCCCCTGACAACCTTTGTTAGTCTCTACTTGAACTGAATTAGTACCCTCTTTTAATTGCAATTTTATTTTAGAATCCCCTGTAATTACCTGCTCTTTATTCAAAGTGACCGTATACAAATCCCCTCCTTTTAAATCCAGCTCTACACTTTTAGCAGATTCATCTACCTTAGCAGAAACCTCCAATTCATCTGGCTCCGTAACGTTTATTTCGTACTTTTTAGGCTCTGTTTGATTCTCTTTCTCATGTATCGTCAATGAATAATTTCCTTTGCTCAAATCCGAAAACAAAATATTCCCCGTAAAATCTTCCGTTTTATTCATTCCTTCTCCAATTAAAGTAGCAGAATACGATTTTGACATTTTACTTGAAACTTGTAGCGACCCATTATTTACTCCAATACAATTTGTACCTATCACTTTAACACTCAAAACGTCATCTTCCGTAATTGATGGATCTTGCGCAGTATACCATCCACTACCTCTAGTAGAAGCATAAAATTTACCCGGCACAGTGTAATCAATGGCAATATCATTAATCCTCTCTGCTTGTCCGTTCCCTTTATTTATTTTCCTCCAAGTAGCTCCCGCATCTTTTGAGACGTAAGCACCTCCATTTCTAAAATCTACCGTTGCATTCGGCAGAGTTGAAAGTAAAATAATATTAGGATTGTACTTGGCAACCTCCACTCGATTTACCCATGGATAATCAAAAATTTTAGTCCAAGTAACCATATTATCATCACTAACAAAAAGACCTCCACTATCCGTTGGTTCATTTTTAAAACCCGAAGTAATATAAGCTCTACCCATAGAGTCGAAATGAATATCATTGATTCCTGAAGAGCCCGAAATTAATGCTGTAGAAGCTACTTCCGACCATGTTCCTCCCCCATTCGCAGATTTATACAACCCACCGCCATCTTTTATAACAGCTGCATATAAAATATTGCTATCATTAGGATCAAACGCTATTCTTGCAACATCCAATGAACTTGGTAATCCTGAATTTATTTCTGACCAAGTAACTCCAACATCGGATGATTTATGAACACCCCAACCTTGACAACTGTCTCCTACCCATTCTATATCTTTTGATGATTTAGGCACACAGAAATACATATTATCTGGATTGTTTTTATCAATCATAAGTCCAACTTGATGCACAGCTTGATCTCCACTTCCAGCAGGTGCTGGGTCCCATGGTTGCGGAATTGTAACTCCAATTGGATCCCAAGTAGCACCGGCATCTGTAGTTTTCAAAAGTTCTCCTCTTCTAGCTTGTCTGAAAAATGTAGCAAACCATGTATCTTTTTCTGTTGGATGAATGACTATAGAACTTACGGAATGCTCCAACCTATCTCCATTGTCGTTATAAACTAACTGCATTACTGCAGCACCTTGAGCATCCTCTCTAATATCAGGCCCCTCATCATTGGTGATCCACAAACTATTTTCACCAGAAGGACAAAACACTCTGTTCGGCCATAAATTAGATTGATAAAACCCGTGCCCAGGAACATTACTATTTCCAGCACCTACCCAGCCATCTAATGTCGATCCTGATTCATCTGCTTCTTCATCATCAATATCTACCCAAGTATCTCCTTTATCGTAAGAAACGAATCCTACTTTGGCTAACTGAGTATACAAAACGGAGCCATCTGCGTTGAATCTAGCATAATTACATCCCTTTCTCTCGTAGTCATCTCTGTTCAACCAATCTCCTTTATACTTAAAAGTTACATTCGATCCCATTGGGTTATCACGTTCTGTTACCCAGTAAGCATCGTCATTTCCATTGTTCCAATTTTTTCCATTCCTAAAGGTCACATACCAATTGGCACCTCCGTTTTTAGACCTCCATATTTGACCCGGTTTGAAATTATTCTTAGATGAATTTGAATATTCATTCACTAAGTATAAATTATTTACATCATTAGGATCTACGGTAATAGTGTTAAATCTTGTTGTAATACTAGTGGGTAATACAGGATATGCCGTTTGTGCATCTTCCCATGAATCGAGTCCAAAATAATAAGCAACAGGTGTATAATAACTTTTTACAATTCCTGAATTCCCGCTAAATCCTGATAAATCTATTGGCAAGTCATTGTTTAGGTTCGTCCATGTCTCCCCTTTATCCGTACTTTTAAAAACACCTCCTAAATCATTTTCTACGGAAAGCCCTGTGACAGTAGTCTTTTCTTTCCAAGTAATATTACTCAAAGCAAAAATAGTTACTTGATCGGTGTCTTTATTATGATGCATATCCATAGACAAAATCATATCATGATCTATTCCATTTGATTTTAAAATCCATGTAGCACCAGCATCCGTACTTTTATAAAAACCATAATTTGTACTAGCATATACAATAGAACTATCTACAGGGTCTACCAAAATATGACTGAATTCTGCATTAGAATCTATTCCGTTATTTGAAAGCGTCCACGTTTGCCCTTTATCGGTACTTTTCCATAATCTTCCATTCGCATTTGGATCTAAATAAACACCTTTAGGATCGGATTGTGGATATAATAATCTTCCGTAATGACGCATTCTCCCTACTCCCAAGTACCAAACATCGTCATCAGAAGGATCAACCGACACAACAGATAAGTAATTTTCTCCAACTACACCCTGAGTACCTTCTAACAGCGACCATGTTTCCCCATTATCTTCAGTTGCATACAAGGCTCCTTTAGTACTTCCTGTTGACAATCCAAAATTTGTATTCTGTCTTGAAAAATCAAGCGAATAAAAAGATACGGGCCCTCTATATCCTGTTTTATAGGATCTCGCATCAGGATCCATTGTAGTTTGATAGGTAAAACCTCTATCCGTGGATCTATAAGAATTCCCCATGTTTGGACTGATAAAATGGGTATCTGGATCCGTAGGGTGTTCATAAAATATTTTATTATTCCCACTCATACCAGGTCCAAACTGAACCCATTGGACGGATGGGTCCGATTCCAAATCGGTCGTTTTTATTTTATCAAAAAAACCAGGCACTTCTTTTTCAATTGAAAAATCATCAAAATAATATTCTCCACCACTTGCTACGTTGTCATTGGATCGAAATGAAAATAATACATATCCGCCCGGACCGGATACAGTAGGAATAAATTCAGTTGTATATTCTGACCACTCTGAATTTGTCAGAGAAAAGTTGATATGACCTATTTTAGTCCCATCTGAGCTAAAAACCTTAATATTCGATTCATTATTATCACTTGGAGCGATGGCTTTATATCTAAAAGAAATTTTATAAACCTCATCTTTTTCCCATGTTATATTTGCTTTAGTTGTAAGATTTCCTTTTTGTTCAACTCCATTAAACTTCATTTGGAAGCCATACAAATCAGTATATTTAGAAAGCGTATTTCTTTCATAAATTTCTAAAGTAGCACTAAACTCCTGCCAGTCATCTAACAAATCATTTTCTAATCCACTAAAAAAAAGAACCTCTTGTGAAAACAGGGCAAAAGGAAGTAGAAAAACAAGTTTAAAAATCGATTTTACATTCATCATATCAAGCTGGTTAGGGTTGATACAAAACTCGTCTTAAATCACCTAAAACATTGATCCATATGTTTGATAGGCACTAACAGATGTTTTTTTAAAACTAAAAAAAACAGAACACTTGTATAGTTAGAATATATACAAAAGGAGATTTTCAATTATAGTCAACGTTGTTTTTTGCCAGCTTTTATGGGATCGTAGTTTATGTTTTTTGTCGGCATTTGAGCTTGAACATCTTCTCGCCACTTCTTTAAATCATACAACAAATTAGAGGCTATCTTCTTGTTGAGAGATACTACATTTGTAGTTTCAAACGGATCCGTTTTTAAATTATATAATTCAAGATCCCCATCTTCAAAAAACTCTATCAATTTCCAGTCACCTTTTCTAATAGCTCCATAGGGTTTTGTTCTGTGATAATGGGGATAATGCCAGTAAACGGCATCTCGTTGAATATGCTTCTCTTTTCCAAATAATAATGGTAGTAGACTTATTCCATCCTTATGTTCTTTTGGCTGCAGCGGTGCTCCTACCAGATCCAAAATTGTTGGATAGAAATCTGTTCCCATAACTACCTCGTCGCAAACAGAGTTGGCTTCAATTTGATTTTTCCACTTAATAATATAAGGTTCTCTCACACCTCCTTCATGTGAAAATCCTTTATAACCTTTTAAATCCCCAGTCGTTTCGTCATAGTTCCCACCATTGTCTCCAGTCAAAATAACAATGGTGTTTTCCGACAAGTGAAGTTCATTCAACTTATCCATAATTCGGCCTATACTTGTATCCAAGCTTTCAACCATACCCGCTCTATCCGGATTCAGAAATTCATTTTTATAATTATTAAAATTTTCAGCTTTTTGTTTATACTTATTCACCAAATTTTCTGGAGCCATAACCGGTCCATGCAGTGTATAATATGAAAAATAAAGAAAAAAGGGGTTTTCCTTTTTTTGCTTCTCTAAAAACTCAATGGCAGCATCCGTTAGTTTATCTGTTAAATAATCACCCTTTTCACCATCATTTAAATTAGGCATATCAAACGGAGAAAAATATTTCCCTCTTCCTTTTGGTGATCCCCACTCTCTTCCTCCAATATTAGTATCAAAACCATGATTTGTAGGATAATGTTCCTTAAATTCAGGTTTATCAATTGGCATTAAATGCCATTTCCCAATAAATTGGGTTGTATATCCTTCTTGCTGTAATGCCTCTGGCAATAAAACCCTTTTATGCTCAATTTTAGTTTTCCAATCTGGAACAGACAATTTTGCATATGGATATTTATGACCTTCAATCCAATCTGTTAAATGTAACCTAGCTGGATATCTTCCTGTTAATATTGCCGCTCTACTCGGAGAGCAAACGGTACATGCAGCATATGCATTTGTGAAACGCATCGATTCTTTTGAGAGTCTGTCGATATTTGGTGTTTCATTAAAGCTAGCCCCATAACAACCAAAATCAGCCCAACCTAAATCATC
>NZ_JAQWGB010000049.1 GCF_029238425.1 Flavicella sp. | reverse complement strand
ATAAAATTACCATAGGAATCTTTCCATTGTGTTTTGAATACATTCGGCAATGAGGTTTCAAACAACTTACAAATCACATCACCTTGAGTGTAGTTTATCGATTCACTTGATTTTACTTTTCCGATATAACTCCCTCCTGTTTTTTTCAGCTCTATCAATAGATTTGAATCGTTTTTATAAATCAAAACATCTTTCAAAACCGCTGTTTCTACATTTTTAGAAGTATCAACAGCAGGCATAGCTGCCACCGCAACAGGAACTTCTGCTGCAGGCTGCGGAATGTATGCATAATCTAAAGCTGCAAAACTTTTAAAGGTATTTCTTATACTTTCTTGATATCCTTTTTTAAACTCTTTTTCGCTACTAGAACCCAACTCACTTGAAAAAACAACATTGTTATAACAATCCATCAAATCAAAATTCACTTTGGTTCTAAACATGGATGATTTTTTATTCATTTTTAATTTCAACCCTGCGCATTCCATCATCACATATTCTCTTGGAATTTTTTCCGTATCCCAAAAAACCTTCATTCCTTCTTTTTCAAATAGAAATCTTGTCAATGAATTGAGTTGATATTGATCCCTAGAATCTTGAAATGAAAATTGATCTGGAACTACAACATAGGCATAGTTGTTTATTGTTTTTTGGGCAAAGAACTTGAAATTCCCAATTAAAAGAATTGCTATAATTAAAGTAAATTTTTTCATGTTTTAAATATCACTCTTTTTCTTTAGAAAAAAAATTGAACTCAAATTATTTCTATCTAAAAAAAAGTTAAGATTTTGAAGAACAAATGAACAAACACTATATTTGTTATTTAAAGAAGAATTTTGAGCAAAAAAATAAATGTACTCTTTTTATGCGGTTGGTATCCCTCAAGAATATTACCAAATAACGGGGACTTTATTCAGCGACATGCTGAAGCGGTAGCTTTAAAAAACAATGTAACAGTTCTTCACATTATTTCAGATCCATTACTTAAAAAAAACACTGAAATAATTACATATCGAAAGAATAATGTTGAAACTCATATTGCTTACATTAAAAAAAGATCAAATCCTTTTTTCAAGGTATTTCTCTATTGTTTAGCTTTCTTAAAAATTCTGAAACTTATTCCAAAAATTGAAATTGTTCATCTAAATTCAACTTACCCCTTCGGAATATTTGCTTTATTTCTTAAGTTTAAAAACAAAACACCCTATATAATTACAGAACATTGGACTAACTATCAAAGTCCCAAAAACAAAAACATTAGTTATATTCATAAAAGAATCAGTGTTTTAATCACTAAGAATGCTAGTATTATATGTCCCGTCTCTAAGAATTTAAGTGATCACATGATTACATTTGGATTAAAAGGTAATTATCAAGATGTTCCGAATGTAGTTGACACACTTGTTTTTTCAAAACCTAAAACTTCTAACAGTATTTTTAAAATACTACATGTTTCTAGCTTAAAGGATGATCATAAGAACATTTCGGGGATTCTAAATGTTATACTTAATCTACAAAATAGAATACAAAATTTTGAAGTTACTATTGTTGGTTCAGCTCCACAAGATTATATTGTTAAATCTAAAAAGCTGGGAATAAAAAACCAGTATATTAATTTTATAGACCATCTTTCCCAAGAAGAACTTTCGGTCCATTACTCAAATGCTGATTTGTTTATTCTTTTTAGTAATTACGAAAACCTTCCTTGTGTAATACTCGAATCTTTTTCTTCTGGAACTCCTGTAATCTCTACCGATGTAGGAGGAATCTCAGAATATTTCCCCGAAGAGTTTGGTTCTCTGATAAGGAAAAATAATGAAACTCAACTGTTCAATGAAATATTAAAATATTACAACGATGAGATAAAGGTGGCTTCTTTTGAAGATATGAATAATTATGTTGAGCAAAACTTTAGTCCAAGAGCTATTTCTAACATATTTGAAGAAAAATACAAACATGTGTTGAATCATTTTCAAAACTAAAGTGATAATTGTAAAACAATGAATAACATAAAGATATTTATTTCAAATTTTTTGAATCGTTCTGGATTTCAAGTTATTCTTGCAACAATTTTATCCAGAGTGTTTTCATTTGTTGCATCTTGGCTTGCTCTTCAGCTCATTCCAAATAAAGAACTTGGTCTTGTAATATTTTCATATAACATCATTCTATTTATCATTCCCTTGACTGGATTAGGACTTTATCAAAGCCTTATCAGATATGCTCCGTTATTGCAAAAAACAGAAGATAAAATTCAATTATTTAAATATGTCCTAAAAAAAGGAGTTCTTGTTACGATACTCATTATATTTTGTCTGTTATTCGTTTGCTTTTTTTTCCCTTTTGAAAATAACGAAGTAAAATCATATATCATTTATTTATCGTTAGCCCTTCTTCCTGAATATCTATTTCAACTACTTAAAGTACAATACAGGATTCTTCATCAAAACAAAAAATCTGTTAAGCTAGATGTACTTTATAACATTTTCCTAGTTTTACTTGTTGGAACTCTAAGTTACTCGTTCCAAGAAAAAGGATATGTCTTAGCACTTCTATTAAGCCCAATTCTAGTAACAACTCTCTGTCGTAAAGATTTATCATGGAACATAAAAAATAAACCAAATATTGTTAATTGGGAGTTTTGGAAATATGGATTGTTCGCAGGTTTTACAAGTGTTGTTTCCCAGTTATTGGTATCGATAGATATATTGGTTATAGGTATCCTTTTATCAAACCCTGCCTATGTTACTGATTATAAATACATATCAATTATACCGATAAGTTTATTATTTCTTTCCAAGGCTTTTATGACAACTGATTATGTCACTATTACAGAACGAATTTATGACAAAAAGTACATTGTTAATTATGTCAAAAATTATATTTCCTTATTTAGCACTATCAGTGCTGTAATACTTTTCATATCCTATTTTTGGGGTCCTAATATCTTATCTTTATTCGATATTACCTTTTCAAAATACGATAGTAGTTTTTTTATTCTAACTTTGGGTGTCTCCTCTATTCTAATTCTTAGAGGTCTTTTTGGGAATCTTCTATCTTCTATTGGAAAAGTAAATATAAACCTAATCATTGTTCTTATAGCTGTTGGTTTAAATATTTCAGGAAACTATTATCTCGTCCCAAAGCTAGGTGTCAAAGGGGCTATTATAACCTCTGCTACAATCATGTTCTTCACTAGTATCGCGAGTTCTTTAACCTTTTTATACTATTATAATATATTTTTAAAAAATGATAAGTAACTTTATAGGTATACTATTTTTTTAAAAACGAAGGAAATTTATTGAATTTTATCAAATCATAAAACTCATCCTTGGCTCCATAACTTTTATAATAACTTGATATAGTATCCATAGACGACCCTCCAAAATCAAACAAATTATAACTAGTCTGATATCGATAAATTGCGCGATCATTAAAGAAGGTATTGCCACCATTTGATCTGTTGTCAAAATCTGAAGCACAAACTAATTCTGTTGCTCTCTCTTTATAATTTATAAAAAATGCAGCACTGACTAACCTTGAATTAGTATCATATATAGACAACATCTCTCCAACCCCTTTATTCACACAAGTCTGTAATAACTTTAATAATGTATCATAATCTTTTTGCTTTATTTGAGGGGTTCTATCACCAATATTATCGCTAAATAAATTCACTAATTTTGAAGGGTTATCTCCCCAAACTTCCTGTAATTTATTTTCTTTTGCTTTTTTACAATCTCTCTTCCTATTTCTACTATATTTCGAATAAATCTCCTCATAGGAATTCTCTAATGAAATAACTTGCATGGTCGACTCAACCCTATTCTCATTAAATTTATTAAACCGATTCCCCGTATTCATTCTCAATTCAGAGAATAAAAAATGAGATTTCACCTCTTTCAAAAAAAGATCCAAACCTACACCTTCTACCCTTTGAAACACTCCAACTTGGAGTAACCAAAAAGGTTGATAAATGTATTTTATTAAATATTTCCTTCTCCAAGGCAAAGGCATTACTGCTTCATAATCATTAAGCACCAAAACATCCCAATTATCTGCAACAATATCCAAATACCAAGAAAAAGCATATACTCTTGAATTCAATGCATTCTCAATACAATTGTCGTATTTTTTTGTATCAAGATTTTTACGTTTGATATATTTAATCATGCTTCACCATATCTAAAACATCACCATAGACACCCTTCCAACCTTTCCAAATCCCATAATCACTGAGTATTTCATTATGAAACAAAGTCACAAAGGTTCCGTTTACCGCTTTTACCTCCTGCAACAACTCTTTTACCTTTAACAAAGCTTGTTTGGGTGACAAGCTCAATACCTCATTCAATGCATAATCATTCACAGCAAATGGAAAAACCTTTAACGGTGTCTGAATTTCAAAATCAAGATCATAAAAATAAAAAGGAGTACAAGTGCTAGCCCTAAAGCCTAAATAATCAGAATACCCCATGGTATAATCTTCTTCTACCTCCAAATCAATTAATTTCTGATACGTTTCTGGTAAATGATTTCTCAATAAATGTTGTTTTGATTTTGAAACGGGAGTATTGATAATGGATTCCATTTTTTTCAATTCCTTTTTCATCAAGTCTTCTTTTTTCATCGTAAAATAAGACAAGTTCAAACCAACTTTTACATAATCGGACATCGACTTGATCAACAATCGATATTTATCTTTTGTGATGGACACATTGTTATCATAGGTACTTACATTGGATATTAAAAAGAAAAGTACCGTTGGAAACTGATATGCTTTTTTTAAGCGAACAATCTCATCATAGGTATCATAAGGATCCTTCTTTACTTTTAATAATACCAGAGCTCTTTCTATAAAAGCACTTAATTTAAATGTAAAAAAATCAATCATAAATCCTCCTATAGAACGAACAAGTCCTTTGGCTCTGTAGATATAAGCTTGGTTGATATCAAAAGTACTGATATAAGAGAATTCTCTTTTTTCAAATTCGTGGTCTGGAAATTTTTCTTTTAAAGCCTCTAAAAATTTAAATGCCCAAATATCCACCAAAGGTCTTTTTAAAAACCCATTTTTAAACGCTATGCTTTCCTCTACAGAAAAACGTTCATGCTCGTCTTGTACATGAGGTAAATACTCTTCATACCGGCTCATCAAATAAAAACTTGCCGCAAATATATCATACGGAATAGAAGATTTTTTCCCTGCGGTGAAAAAACAAGGAACATTTTCATCCCATTTGGCAATTGAAAACTCAATATCATTTATTCCCTGTTCAAACAACAAATCATAAGATCTAATAAAAAACTCATTCCCTAAGGGCATTTTTGAATAATTCAATTTCGCTCCATTAAAAGCTACAAACTCTTCAATTTTAGTTGTAAAACTAACCTTAGAGTTTAAGATTCTAATAAATATATGCTTAAAGATATATGTAAGCCTTGGGGTTATTTTATGAGTATATACCAATACCATTTACGGAGAAATTATTTTATTTATCGCAAATACACCTAGACAACCAAGGCTTCATCTGCAAAGCTAAAATAAGCTTTTTCTGTAATTATTAAATGATCTAGAAGTTTAATATCTAAGCTACGTCCGGCATTTTTAATCTTTTCCGTTATATCCTTGTCTGCTTTGCTTGGCTCTAAATTCCCTGAAGGGTGATTATGACACAAAATAATCCCTGTTGCTAATTGCTCTAATGCTTGTTTAAACAACAATCTAACATCCACAACCGTCCCAGTTAAACCGCCTTTACTAAGCAATACTTTTTGCTGTACTTTATTGGAGTTATTTAAAAACAACACCCAAAATTCTTCATGTCTTAGGCTACCTAACATTGGCTCCATGATATCGAAAACATCTTTACTACTTGATATTTTATCTTGTTTTATGGTATCTGCCATCCGCAATCTCTTTCCTAATTCTAGTCCTGTAAGTATGGAAACCGCCTTCGCTTCACCAATTCCGCGAAACTCTTCCAACTCAGACAAAGACATTTGAAATAATTTACCCAGATTATTATTGCAATGAGCTAATATTCTTTTCGATAATTCTACAGCAGATTCTTTCCTATTCCCTGACCCAATTAAAATAGCGATCAATTCCGCATCAGACAAGGCTCGTTTTCCTTTCAATATCAATTTTTCCCGTGGTCTATCAGCAGCATCCCAGTTTTTAATTGTAAAAGATTCATTTTTCATATTCCCTTTTTCTATTAAATATAAGATAACTTCTTCACATATTTTTTAAAAGAAACGTTTTCGCTATTTGTGAAATTCATAGGAAAAATGAATAAATACTTCATTATCTTTGTATAAATTTATTTTCAATGAAAATTATTATAGCAGGTGCAGGAGACGTAGGTTTCCACTTGGCGAAACTTCTATCAAACGAAGCTCAAGACACCTTTGTGATTGATTCAAATCCTAAAAAACTTAAATACATTGATGATCATTTAGATGTAATTTCCGTAAAAGGAGATGCTACCTCTATCAAATCATTGAAGGAAGTTGGGGTAGAAAATGCTGATTTGATTTTAGCTGTTACAGAATCTCAAAACACGAACTTAACCATTGCAGCATTGAGCAAAAAGTTAGGTGTAAAAAAAACAATAGCAAGAATTTCGAACACTGAATTTCTTACTACAAATGAAATAAATTTTGCGGAAGTAGGTATTGATTATATGAT
>NZ_JAQWGB010000042.1 GCF_029238425.1 Flavicella sp. | reverse complement strand
ATTACCTGAACCTGAATTGGCATCAACTCCAGTATGTATTTGAATTAGTTGCGATGTACCAATCATACGAATTTCTCCATATCAATCTTTTATTTTCTCAAAGAAAATAAAAACAGTATTCCATATGCTACATTAAGTCCTTTGCCCATTGATTTCTCTTCCGAACTAATACTACAGTATTGTCTTTTATCATGTAGTAAAGACAGTCTCACAAAATAAAACTAACATAAAAGAGCAGCATAAAACAACCTAAACTTATATAAAAACTTGAAAACAACAGAAATCTTAAACTATAAAAAACACAAACATTCATAATAAAAACTCAAATCTTATATAGAAACCTATCATAAATTAAAGTTCACGTACTATAAAATTCCTTTATCAATGAAATAAAGCCACACTCTCTACAAGGTCTAGAACAAAAAAAACACCTTCATTAGTAAAATGAAGGTGATTCTATGTATTAATATTTGACAAAACTTAATACCAGCGTTTTTTCTTTTTCTTAGACGCTTCAGACTTACGTCCAGGACGGTGCTTGCTTCCTTTTTTCTTATGGACCTCTGGTTTGGCTTTTGGGTCTAAAGGATAAGGATGTTCCGTTTCAACAGATATATGGGTATTGATTAATTTTTGAATACTGGCTAAATACGGTTTTTCATCTGCAGAACACAAAGAATAAGAAGTTCCTATCTCTCCAGCTCTACCCGTTCTACCGATTCTATGCACATAAGTTTCTGGAATATTCGGCAAATCAAAATTCACTACCGCATCCAAATCTTTTATATCAAGACCTCTTGCGGCAACATCAGTAGCTATTAAAATATTTACTTCTCCCTTTTTGAACCTATTCATGGCATCTTGCCTTTCAGATTGTGGCTTATCTCCATGAATACTATCTACCTTATAGCCATTTTTCAATAAACTCTTCTCCAATTTATCTACTCCGAACTTAGTACGTCGGAAAATAATTATGTTTCCTTTGATTGTATTTCTCAACAAATAAAGGCAAAGTTCTATTTTTTGAGGTTTTGGAGTATAATATAGAACCTGGCTTACCGTTTTGACCACAGAAGAAGTTGGAGCAACTTCAACCTTTTCTGGATTTTTTAATATAGTTTCTGCCAGCTGAACTACTTTATGTGGCATGGTTGCTGAGAACAATAAAATCTGTTTCTCAGACGGACATAGCCTTTCTATTTTCTTAACATCATCGATGAATCCCATATCTAGCATTAAATCTGCTTCATCCAAGACTAAAGTCTCTACAAAATTAAGGTTCACCATTTCCTGTTTATGCAAATCCAAAAGACGACCAGGTGTTGCAATCAAAATATCCACACCTGCATCTAATAGTTTTTTCTGAGGCTCAATAGAAGTTCCTCCAAAAACAACAGCGGTTCTTAACACAGTACTCTCCGCATAAGATTTAAAATTCTCTTCTATTTGAATTGCTAATTCTCTAGTAGGACTTACTACCAAAACTCTAACTTTTCTACCTCTTTTAGAAGAATCTTGTCTGTCATATAAGTTTTGGAGAATTGGCAGGGCAAACGCCGCTGTTTTACCAGTACCTGTCTGAGCAGATGCAATTACATCTTTCCCTTCTAGTACCAATGGGATTACTTGCTCCTGCACTAATGTAGGTTGCTCGTATCCTTTTTGTACCAGTGTTCTTACTAGCGGTTTGTTTAGTTTTAAATCTTTAAATTCCATATTTCTTTTTTCCCTGACTATACTTCTTCTTCGTATGCTTTCATCTCTTCATCATAAAACTCAGATGCTTCCTCAATAAATCCCGCAACTTGAATTGACAATTCCTCTTCATCGCTACCGATAAGATCATCCATCATTTCAATTTCATCATCTTTTAAATTGATAATAAACCTAGGAAACTCTGTATGAATCACAAAAATATCATCCTCATTTGCCTTTGTATTATCTCCTAATAAAAACTTTGGTAACTCCATTATATACTTTTATTTAAATATTTTTTTTAAGATCCTATTTACAGCTTTCCACTGTTTTCTTTGATCATCCTATTGGTCAATTTATCGAAGCGAAGATACAACATAATTGCAGATATCGTTAACGATACTAGCATCCCTATCCAAACTCCCAACGCTTCTAATTCTGTTTTCAAGCCTAAATAATAACTTACTGGAAATCCAATAATCCAAAATGCCACAAAAGTTATCACCATAGGACATTTTACGTCCTGTAAACCTCTTAAGGCTCCTAAAAAAACGACTTGAATTCCATCTGATATCTGAAACAATCCAGCAACAATCAACAATTGTGCTGCTATCATTACTACTTCTGTATCTTCTATATATAAAAGAGGCAATACATCTTTTAAAAGTATAAACCCGGCTGCTAGAAACAAATCGATGATCAACATCAGAAATAAAACTGACATGGCTATTCTTTTCATGGAAACAAAATCTTTCCGACCTTTTTGATTTCCCACACGAATGGTAGCTGTTACACTTAAACCAACCGCTATCATATAGGTCATAGTTGCCAAATTCAAACTTATTTGATTCGCAGCCTGAGCCTTGGTTCCAATCATTCCTGTTAAAAGAATACCTCCTGCAAAGATTCCTACTTCAAAAAACATCTGCAAAGCGCTAGGGTATCCCACATTAAACACTTTCGCTACAAACCTCTTTTTAAAATTCGAAAATTTAATTCGATCCACAAAAACAGCAAAAACATCTTTGGTATGTACTATATACATAATAAAACCAAGCATCAAAACTCTCGATATCAATGTCCCTAGTCCTGCACCTATCAATTCCATTTTTGGAAAACCAAACTTTCCATAGATCAATAAGTAATTTAGCAATACATTGATAACATTTGCTAAAATAGCAGCCCTCATTGGATATTTCGTTTGAGACATCCCATCAGAAAATTGCTTGTATGCCTGAAAAAGTAACATTGGAATCATGGAATACATGATAATGTCATAATAAGGAGATGCATATTCAACCACCTCAACGGGCTGATCCATTTTATACATCAAAGGCTTCATCAAAAACAACGCAGCACACAAAACAAGCGATAATATCAAGGACATTAAAATCCCATGCTGAAAGTAATTTTTACCTCTTGCAACATTGTTTGAAGTATGAGCTTCAGCAATCAAGGGCGTTATGGCAAATGTAAATCCAATTCCAACACTGAAAGCAATAAAAGCCAAGCTATTGGCCAAAGATACGGCAGCCAAAGGAGCAGGTCCTAACTCCCCTACCATTATACTATCAGCAAACCCAACAAGCACATGTCCTAATTGCCCCAACATTACAGGATAGGCCAATTGGATGTTCTTTTTAAACTCAGATGTGTAGACTGATAATTTCAAACTTGTTTATTTGTGACTGCAAAGATAGGCTCATTTACTAGAGCATACGTAAATAATTTAAAGAATCTAGCAGGTATCCACCTCAAACAAAACTCAAACTTCGATTTCAGAATCCTTATTTATAGTGATTCTTATTATTAACCATTCGTTCACTTGTTTACAATAAAGTAAAGTTTTTCTAAACCAAAGAACACTTTAGGTTAACTATATCCTTTTGATACAGAGATAGATTTGCATGAAAATAATTAATCCCTAACAACTAATAAAATTATGAGAATTTCAAAAATGTCAATTTTAAGGACTTTAACAATCGCGTTCTTTGCAGTCGCTTCTATTGCATGTACGGAAGATGCTATCAATGGAAATGATGGTGCAGTTGGTGCTGCAGGTGCAGATGGCGCTGACGGTAAAGATTTAATCAACACACCTACAATGTTTGAAAACAAATCGGATTTGAAGCCATTAATCGCGATGGATCCTCAGTTTAACTTTGTTGAATCCTACTCTTTAATAAGTTCAAGTGACTTGTTAAATTTTAACGGTAAAGATTTCAGAATCGGTGGTGGTGCTGATGGTGCTGGTTTTTTACAAAATGGTGAAGGATATGAATATGTTATAAACTTTGAAGATCATTTTGCAGTAGCTCGTCTTTCATTGGATGAAAATTTCAATATTACAGATGCCACTTATTTATTAAATTCAAGTGTAGCTGACTTTGCAAGACAATGTTCTGGTACTATGTGGGAAAAAGATATTCACGGAGGTAGTGAAGATTTATTTTTATCTGCTTCTGAAGCTTTTAGCTATGACGTAAAAGGAATTGACCCTTTGGTTGCAACTCCTACGCCAACTGCTGATTTTGGTTTAGATGCTTTGGGTGAATTTGCTTGGGAAAATGCTGTTCCTTTACCTAAAAATGCATACGCTGGTAAAACAGTTATTATTGGAGGTGATGATGACTCTAGTGATTCTGAAGGACAAGTTACTATGTATTATTCTGAAAGTGGTGATGCTGATTTGACAGGTGGAAAAATTTATGTTTTAAGATTGAAACAAATTTCTGATGGAGCTGATGGAGTAATGGCTGTTACTGCTGATACTCAATACAACGAAGGAGATTTAGACTTCGGTATTACTTACGATGTTGAATTTGTTGAGATTGTTGCTGGTGCATCAAAATCTAAAGACGAAATGGAAACTGCTTGTAATGATGTATTTGCTTCTCAATTCATGAGAGTTGAAGATGTTGATTATCAAAAAGGAACTGACGAATTAGGAAGAAATGTATTTTTTGCTGTAACCGGAAGAGGACCTGGAAGAGGAACTTATAATGACTGGGGAACTATTTACAACCTAGAACTTGATGCTACAAATCCTTTAGTAGGTACATTAACTCAGGTAATTAGTGGTAACACTGATACAAACAATATGGATGGTAACCTTTCAGATCTTCAAAGTCCAGATAATATCTGTGTAACAGAGAACTTCATCTACACACAAGAAGATCCAAATTCTTTTGACAGAGGTCATTCTGCTTACATCTATCAATCAGATCTTTCTGGTAACAACACTAAAAAAGTAATGGAATTAGTGGTACGTCAAGATTTGGACCCAAATAACAGTACTGGTTTTAGTGGTGAATATGGTGCTCTTATTGACATCTCTGACAAAGTAGGAGAACAAGGTACATTTATGTTAGCATTGCAACCTCACTACTGGGAAAACGAAGCTTTTGCAGGAGTTGATGGAGGTACTAATTCTTTGGCTCACCCTTGGAAAAGTGGAGCTCCATATTTAGAAGGATCTCAAATCGTTATTTTAAAAGGATTACCTAAATAATTCTTTACTCAATTATTTTAATTATCAGCAGGTCTTAATCGTATTTATATCGATTAGGACCTGCTATATTTCTTTACTTCTTATTATTTTTCGAATGAAATTCACCAAACCTTTTATTCTTTTTCTTACACTCTTTATTGTTCTATTTACTTCCTGTAAAAAAGAAAAAAACTACACTTCTAAAAACACGAATAATACTTTAGAAGCTGATTACCTTAAATACTGGAAAAAAGTTGATTCCTATTATTTAAACCAAATACAACTTGCTTCTTCTTTAATTGATAGCTTAAACCAAAGTGATCTAAATACAAATCAAAAAAAATACTATTTTGAAAAAATCAGAATAGCCTTTAAAAAAGCAGAACCTTATGCTGGAGCCTTAAATGCTGAAACTACACATAGAGCGAATGGACCTGCCCTTCCAATTTACAATGAAGATAGTGGCAGAATAATTGCTCCTGTAGGGCTACAAAAATTAGAGGAAGATATTTATGAAGAGGGATGTTCAGATGATGAACTCCGAAGAGACTTACACATTCAAAAAGGATTGTTAGAAGGCTTGTCAAAAAACATAAAAAAAAGAGACTTAAATGCACAACGTTTTTTTATTGCTACCCATCAGCAACTAATGCGTTTGGTTAGTCTTTCCATTGTTGGGTTCGACACACCTATAAGTCACCTAAGTATTGGAGAATGTTCCATATCCCTTAATAGCTTACTCTATGTCTATGAAAACTCGATTCAATCAATAATTCTTAGTCAAAATAAAATCCTTGATCTTTCATTTCAAAAAAACATTGAAAGTGCTGTTAGATACGTTGAGAAAAACACTGATTTTGAAACTTTTGACAGATTTGTATTTATTCGTGATTATTTAAACCCTATAACAACGAACTGGGTAGAGATAAGAAAAACCAGCGGATTATGGGATGGTAAAACCAATGGGTCTCCTTTTAATTTTAATGCTCCTACATTTTTTGCAAAAGATGCTTTTAATGATGATTTTTTTGCAAAAACAAACAACCGAGCTCCTAGCAAAGAAATGATTGCGCTTGGAAAAAAATTATTTTTCGATAAAAACATATCAAGCTCTGGTAATATGTCATGTGCTAGTTGTCATGTTCCAGAAAAAGCCTACACCGATGGGTTGCAATTTAGCCCAAATAACATTGGAAAACCTTCTAAGAGAAACACACCAACCCTATTAAACTCAAGCTACCAAAAAGCATTATTTTGGGATGGTAGTGCTGAAAACTTAGAAGCTCAAATAACAGGAGTTTTTACAAATAAAGATGAGTTCGACACGAATACTCATCAATTCTCTTCAGAAATTTTAAAAGATTCCACTTATGTAGATGATTTTAAAACGGTATTTGGTAAAGTTCCAACAAAAAATATTGCTGTTATTCGAGCAATTTCGTCCTTTGTTGCAACGTTAAAAAGCCTTGATTCAAAATTTGATAAAAATATCAGAAAAGAAGAAAATACATTTACCGAAAGTGAAATTTCAGGATTCAATCTTTTTACGGGAAAAGCACTATGCGCCACATGCCATTTTATACCACTAACCAACGGAACTGTACCTCCTTTCTTCAAAGAAACCGAAAAAGAAATCATTGGAGTTCCTAAAACTTCTCATAATAAAGAACTAGATACAGATGTGGGTTTTTATAAAATCTACAATGAAGAAGCACATAAAGGAATGTTTAAAACCCCAACAGTTAGAAATATTTCTAAAACGGCACCCTATATGCATAACGGAGCATACAATACTTTGGAAGAAGTACTAGATTTTTACAATCAAGGAGGTGGAAAAGGTTTAGGTTTCGATGTTCCTCATCAGACATTGCCTTTTGATAATTTAGATTTATCCGAAAAAGAGATAAAAGACATTATTGCATTTTTAAAAACACTTTCTGATCAATAAACCTGAAAATCCAATTCAACAATAACCATGAATTCTTTTCTAAGAATACTGTTGAATTGGATTTTTGTGTTTTTGTACACTATTCAGAATCTAGACAGGATATTGTATTTTGACTTTTTTAGCCATTTATATCTAGATTAAAAACATACGCTGCAGCAATTCGTTTCATTTTGAAAGGCACTCTATATATCTTAGACATGCTAATCAAAACATAAACCAAAATGAAACTAAAATTTACACTCATTGCCACTCTATTTCTAAGTCTTATAATGATCAACTGTTCTTCTGATTCTGTAGAGAGCATTGTTGAAACAGAGGAAACTGAAAAAGAAGGAAATGAAGAAGAAAGCCCGATTGAAGAAGAGCCAGAAGAGGAAGAGCCAGAAGCCACTTTAGCTCCCGTATGCGAAGACATAACTCAAATTGCATTTCCAATTATTGACACAAATGCAACACCTACAGAGAATAAATGTGATATTTTTCTTGAAGAAAATGGAATTGTAGTCATGGAAGCTGAAAACACAAAATCAGATTTAAACCTATGGGCTTTTAGCAATGCAACGTTAATCGGTAGAAAAACATGGGAATCCACTATCCATGAAACTAAGGAAATTACAGACCATAAAGGAACTGGATATATACATTATACAGGAACCTGGCTTAGCTGGAATGATCCTGAACAGGTCTCCCCACTTGAATATACTTTTGAAATAAAAAATGCTGGAATCTACCGACTATACCTTAGATCTTTTAAAAAATTAAACGAAGAAGGAGACAAACATAACGACTGCTTTATTAGAGTTGAAGGATTAGATGGTGCCACTTTTACACCGGGAGAACCAGACCCCTGTATTGAAGCTTATGATTCTAAAAATGTACTTCCTGAAACCAAAACATGGCTATTAAAAAACAACACTAAATTTTATGGAGCTTCTAATGTGAATTGGGTGAATAACATGAGATTAGACACACACAATGCAAGTACCGATGTTCCTCACTACAATAGACCTTTTGCTGTTTATAATTTTAAAGCCAACCAAACGTACAAACTTGTAATTACGGGAAGATCTTTAGGTTTTTATATAGATAGAATTTTATTTGTAGATTTAAACAAATACAAAAACAACAATAACGAAATCAATGCCATATCTAATACAGCCGCTCAAAGCGCCTGTAAATAAAAACTAAAAAAATAAAGCGACTTTAAAAGTCGCTTTATTTTTTTATAATTCTAAAATTGAAAATTCCATTTTTAAGGGATCTAATTCTTTTAACAAGGTCGGAATCAAATTCTCCCCATATTCCTCATAAAACCCAGCAAAATTAACATTTCGCTCTTGAAGGCCTTTTCTTGGAAACAGCGCATTTTGAATTTCCACAACTCTATTGGTCAAATCTGAATATTTTCTTTTTTCGGCTTTTAACAACCTTTTCTCTAAATTCTGCAAGCCCTTTAATTGTTTCTTTTCTTGAGCAGCTAATGCACCTTTAAAACTTGCATCTGTATTCTCTGCAATAGGTTTTAGATCCTCAAATATTTTTTTCAAAAGTTCTTTCTGTTTCAATAAATCTAAATCTAGTTGACAGCATTCTTTGACTACTTTATTAAGTAAATCTGATTGCTTTAAAAACAAATCACGATACTCAAGGTTCAAATTTTTAATTTTCCTTCCTTGTTTTTCAGATGCCAACAGTACAGAATTTCTTAACAATAGAATTGGAAATGAAATTTTAGAGGCTGTAAATAATTCTTTTAACTGCAACCAATAAGCTAGCTCCCCTCCTCCTCCAATATAACATAGATTTGGCAATACTACTTCTTGATACAAAGGACGCATAATTACATTCGGACTAAATTTTTCAGGACTTAACTTTAATTCCTTTAATATTTCTTCCTCTGTAAATTCTATACTTGTATTATTAATTTTATACGTGTTGTTTTCAAACACTATACGCTCTCTTAAATCATTTTCTATATAAAATAAATTTATTTCTCTTGGATTTACTTGAACCTTATAATTCTCCGACAAAAAAGAATTGGTGTTTTCAATAGCCCGAATTGCATACTTCTCTTTCAGTTCTTTTTCTACAAAAGGAACAAATTGTTGTTTTAAAGAAACATTATCTCCATCTATGATTACCAAGCCATATAACCCAAACAATTCATTTACTAAGAATCTCATAGCATCAGTCAAAGACTCGTGCTTTTCATAGGACTCAACAAAAAGTTTTTTCAATTGATCTGAAGTCTTTTTATCTCCTAAAATTCTTGAAAACTCAATAAAAACAACATCAAAATTATTCGTTTTTTTTCTACCGACCGGTCCGGCACTTTCAACATCCCAACTAATTTTATTATCCTCAATAAAAAAGTGATTGATCTCCTCAAAATCATGATCTTCAGTAGCCATCCAATACACGGGAATAAAATTTTCTTTCGGAAATTCTTCTTTCAACTGCTTGCATAAATTAATGGTACTAACAATTTTATATAAAAAATATAAAGGTCCCGTAAAAAGGTTTAATTGATGACCTGTAACTATGGTAAAAGTATTTGACTCTCGCAAAGACTCAATATTTTCAATAGTTAGATTTGAGGTATTTGTATTTGAATATTGATGTAACAAACTTTCAGCCAAAACTTCTCTTGACTCTTTGCTAAATTCACTTCCCTTTTGCTGTATCTGTTTTTTAAAACCTCCCATATCAGGAAAATTCCCGTATAAATGCTTTACAGAATCTTTTCTATCTATATAATCTAGTATCAATTGAGAAAAATATCCTGTAGACTTAAAGGGAATGTGAGTGTTTGGCATGCAACAAAAATCTAATTATTAAACTATGTGTCGGTTTCCACGGTCAACCTAACAGATAAAGCTAAAATAAACAAACTTATCGACTCTAAACAGGGATCATAAATGAATTTAACTATGGTGCTGGAGTAGGGTTCAATGATAATATTATACTTCCCTCAACTGAAAAGTTATGATACAAATCAACTTAATACACCTATTTAGAGCACTCATTATCTGATGAAAAAGAAAATTAATATCAAGATATATCCTCCTTAAATAACTCATTTGTTCTGTTAAAAAAAACAAGATTCATCAAATCTAAATAATACTCGTTGTAATTTTATAAGATAAACTCATCTCATGAAAAAGAACAGTATTACACTAGGGAAAGTATTCGTTATTTTAATTTTCCTAATCCTCTCAACTAAATTTCACTCACAAGAAAAACCTAACTTTAAAAACAACCAAAGTATTTGTTTTATAGGAAATAGCATCACTCAGGACGGAAGATACCACATGCTACTACAAACCTATTTTGCAACAAGATATCCTTCTATAAAATTGAACTACTTTAATTGTGGAATTTCTGGAGATGTCGCCATGGGCATGTTAGATCGATTTGACAAAGATATTTTAATTCATAAACCAGATTATGCATTTTTAATGGTTGGTATGAATGATATAATGAGTTATTTATATGAACCTTCTCTAAAAGTAAATCAGGAAATTTTAAACAATCGACAAAAAGCACTAGAAAATTATTATACTCGAACTGAAAAACTTGCAACCAAACTCGTCAAGAATAATATCACACCGATATTTTTAACTCCTTCTATCTATGATCAAACGTCAACCTTGCTAACAACAAACAAGTTTGGTATTAATGATGCCTTAGAAAAATGTGCGGTTCATATAAGAAAACTGGCTAAAAAACACAATGGTTTGCTCGTTGACTTTCAACCTGAGATGTTGCACCTTAACAAACAAATTCAGAAAGAAGATCCGTCAAAGACAATAATTAGTCAAGATAGAGTTCATCCGGGAGATACCGGTCATTTTATTATGATGAATACTATTTTGAATACGATTGAAAAATCCAATAAAGTTTCAGAAGTAAAAATAAATGCGAAAAAAAGAAAATTAATTTCAACTGAAAAATCAAAGGTCACCTTAGAACCAGACTCAAATATTTTGACATTCAGAGTGAACAATAATTCGCTTCCATTTCCATTAAATAAAAAATATGGAGAAGCCGACCAACTTGTGGATTTCACCAAAAATTATAATAGAGATATTTTAAAAATAACACAACTTAAAAAAGGAACCTATCAACTGATCATCGATAAGATTAAAATTGGATCTTTCACTTCAAAACAACTGAAAAAAGGAATCAACTTGAGTGCCTATTCCAACACACCTCAAAGCACTCAATCCAAAGAAATAGCCAGATTATGTGAGTTATACCATAAAACAAATGGAGATTTAAGAATCATAGGACTTGTTGAATATAAAAATTTAAAAAACTATCAAGGTCCCAACGACCTAGATGCCAAAAGAAGTTACCTTAAAAAACATGTAGAAAAACAAAAAGGAAAAAGTTGGCATCCGTATATCGTCAAAACAACCAATCGGTATTTTGAGGTTGTTCAAAAACAAGATAGTCTCTGGACTGAACTAAACAGACTAAGAGATTTAATTTATTCTGAAAACAAAATCCAAAGTCATAACTATTCAATTATAAAAATAGATTAGAACTATTCAAAAACACTTTTCTTTAAACTTTTAGAATTTATGAAATAATAAATTATTTAACCAAAGAAATCAGTTAATCTGATATTTTCAAATCACAATACCAAAACCCAGTGTCCCAAGTTTCTTGATCTTTCTTTTCTTTATAGCAATCCTCATTCTTCTTGTTTGAATAATTACTACAATTATCATCAGAAGTATCCGTGTTTGCTTTATAGGTTCTCAATACTTTTTCACCAACTTCAAAAGGAACTGGTTTGGTAAATATGGGTCCATCAAAAACAAAGGTATGAAATTCACCATTTTCACCACATACATCAATTCCTTCTGGCAAATCAGCTATAAATTGTTTGTCGATAACTCTACCTACAAAAGATTCATCTAATAATTTTGCATTTACACAAACGGTAATCGCTTTAAAACCTAAATCTAAAAACTCTTTTAGCAATTTTTTGGTGTCTTGTTTCCATAAAGGATACACACCTTCTAAACCAACTTCATTCAGCTTTTTATCACGATATGCCTTTAGATCTTCTAAAAATATATCCCCAAAAACAGCATGTTTGTAGTCAGCCTTTAAAATTTCTTCCATTGCATCTTTCATGATTTTGTCATACAAAGTCATGGTTACATCTCCAGGAAAATGAATTTTCTGTAGGGGTAAACCTATCAGTTCGGCTTGCTTATCAAGTAATTCCTCTCTAAGTCCATGCATAGAAACTCTGCCAAACTCTCCATTGACGTTGGTCAATAAGGTTCCTATTTCAAATTCTTTGTTTTGGCGAATTTTATACAATGCCAACGCAGAATCTTTCCCTGTACTCCAATTGAAATATGCTTTTTTCATTTTTTATATTGGTATAGTTATATGATGATTGGGTTTCCTCCTAAGTTCTTGATACTTCTCGATACAAATTTCACTCATTTTAATCGTGAAATTCACTCGAAGTGACAAGTTTACTAGTGCAATCCCATTAGTTCTCGATACAAATTTCACTTATTTCAATCGTAAAATTCACTCGAAGTGACAATGCCTTTAATTAAACAGGCTCACCATATAAGTCAAAATCTCCAGCTTCTGTGATTTTGACATTCACAAACTGCCCCACTTGCACATAATGTTTGGTTGCATCAATAAGCACTTCATTATCTACATCTGGAGAATCAAACTCTGTTCTACCAATAAAATAATCTCCATCTTTCTTATCGAACAAACATTTGATCGTTTTTCCTACTTTTTCTTGATTCAACTCAAAGGAAATCTGAGATTGAATTTCCATTATTTCAGCAACACGTGCTTCTTTTACATCTTCCGGAACATCATCATTTAAAGTACCCGCATGTGTATTTTCTTCGTGAGAATAAGCAAAAGCACCCAGTCTATCAAAACGAGAGTCAATAACCCATTGTTTCAATTCTTCAAAAATTTCTTCCGTCTCTCCAGGATATCCTACTATTAAAGTAGTTCTAATAGCCATTTCAGGAACTTCTTTACGGAATTCATTGATTAAATTCACTGTTTTTTCATGCGTGGTACCACGACGCATAGATTGTAGAATTTCTGTATTGATGTGCTGTAATGGAATGTCTAAATAATTACAAACCTTTGGCTCATTTCGCATCACTTCTAACACATCCAATGGAAAACCAGCAGGGAATGCATAATGCAAACGAATCCACTCAATTCCATCCACCTTCACTAATTCCTTCAACAACTTAGCTAACTCGCGTTTTTTATAGATATCTAAACCATAGTATGTCAAATCTTGGGCAATCAAAATCAATTCTTTGATTCCCTTCTCTGCCAATTTGGTTGCTTCAATCACCAATTCTTCAATCGGTGTTGACTTGTGTTTTCCTCTCATGATTGGAATGGCGCAGAAAGAACAAGGTCTATCACATCCTTCAGCAATTTTAAGGTATGCATAATGTTTTGGAGTAGTAGTCAAACGTTCCCCAATCAATTCATGCTTATAATCTGCCTCTAAAACCTTTAACAAATTTGGCAAATCATGTGTTCCAAAATACTCATCTACATCAGGTATTTCTTTTTCTAAATCTGGTTTGTAACGTTCACTCAAACAACCTGTAACAAAAACTTTATCTACCAAACCTTCTGCCTTTTTCTCAGCATAATGCAAAATCGTATTCACAGATTCCTCTTTGGCTTTCCCGATAAACCCACAAGTATTAATGACAACAATGTTACCATCATCATTAGCATCTTCATGCACTACCTCTTTATCATTTGCCTTTAACTGCCCCATTAAAACCTCAGAATCATACACATTCTTTGAGCATCCTAATGTCACTACATTAATTTTATTTTGCTTTGAAGACTTTGTTCTCATTGATAGAATAATTTAGAGTGCAAAAATACTCAATACAAATAAGATTACTGATATAATTTACAGAAACCTACAAACAAAAAAAGAGCGCCGTTGGGCGCTCTTTTTTGAATTTAAATATTTTACTTGAAGAAAGAATCTACAAACTCAACCTTATTGAAAACTTGTAAATCATCAATAGCTTCACCAACTCCGATATATTTTACAGGAATTTTGAACTGATCTGAAATTCCAATCACAACTCCTCCTTTTGCCGTTCCATCTAATTTTGTAACCGCCAAAGAACTCACTTCCGTAGCCAAAGTAAATTGTTTTGCTTGCTCAAAAGCATTTTGTCCGGTAGAACCATCTAAAACCAACAATACTTCATGTGGAGCATCCTCCACAACCTTTTGCATTACTTTTTTGATCTTCGTCAATTCGTTCATCAAATTGACTTTATTATGCAACCTACCTGCCGTATCTATAATAACAACATCAGCATCTTGGGCAACCGCTGATTTTAAAGTATCAAATGCAACAGAAGCTGGATCTGACCCCATTTCCTGACGTACGATTGGCACATCTACTCTATCTGCCCAAACTTGCAATTGATCAATTGCAGCAGCTCTAAACGTATCAGCAGCTCCTAAAACAACTTTCTTACCTTGTTTTTTAAACTGTGCTGAAAGCTTACCAATAGTTGTTGTTTTCCCTACACCATTTACACCAACCACCATAATCACGTGAGGTTTATTTGCCACAGGAATAGAGAAATCTGTATCATTCCCTACGTTTGTTTCCGAAAGCAATCCTGCTATTTCTTCTCTTAGAATTTCATTCAGTGCACTAGTACCTACATATTTATCTTTTGCTACACGTGCTTCAATTCTATCAATAATTTTCAAAGTAGTATCTACACCAACATCAGAAGCAATTAACACTTCCTCTAAATCATCAAGTACATCAGCATCCACAGTTGATTTTCCAGCGACCGCCGTGGTTAATTTTTCAAAAAAACTTGTTTTAGTCTTTTCTAGTCCTTTATCTAAAGTTTCTTTTTTTTCTTTCGAAAAAATCTTCTTAAAAAAGCTCATAAATATATCTTAGTGCATTCAATTTTTCAATTCGCAATGAATTCAAAATTACGTAATAATATTAAATAAGAAAAGCTACTTCCAACAAATTGAAAGTAGCTTTAAATATCTTGTATAAGCGAATTACTTTTTAGCTAAAAAGTCTTTCACTTTAGAAGGATCCATAATTGCTTCAACAAAAGTGTAAGCTCCAGTTTTTGGAGATTTCACCATCTTGATAGCTTTAGACAATCTTTTCGAACCTGTCTGTAACGTTGCTACTGATTTCTTTGCCATGTCTTAACTTATTTAATTTCTTTGTGAACAGTCATCTTCTTCAAGATTGGGTTGAATTTCTTCAATTCCATTCTATCCGGAGTATTTTTTTTATTCTTCGTCGTGATGTATCTAGAAGTACCTGGTTTCCCCGTAGCTTTGTGCTCAGTACATTCTAAAATTACCTGAATTCTATTTCCTTTTTTTGCCATCTCTATATATAATTTATAAGAAAAAAGATTATTTTATAAATCCTTTTGCTCTAGCTTCTTTTAATGCTGCAGAAATACCAACTTTATTGATATTCTTTAATGCAGAAGTAGATATTTTTAATGTAATCCATTTATCCTCTTCTGGTATGAAAAAACGCTTTGTAATTAAGTTAGCGTTGAATTTTCTCTTTGTTCTATTCAATGCATGAGAAACATTGTTTCCTACCATTGCTTTTTTTCCTGTAAGTTCACAAACTCTAGACATCTTTAAAACTCTTTTATTGTTATTTTCTAAACGAGGTGCAAATTAACGATTAATTCTAGATACCACCAAACATTTTTCAATAGTTTTTTAATATTTCTTTTCTTAAAA
>NZ_JAQWGB010000005.1 GCF_029238425.1 Flavicella sp. | reverse complement strand
GCAACTTCATACATACTTAATTTTTTAGACGGAGTATCCGTTGAGGTTAAGTTATTCTTTTGAAGAAAATTTTTAATTTGATCTTGGAATATATCAAGGTTAGAAACAGGGTCAAAAGCGGGAGTTTCTAAAGGTGTTTTTTTAACAGGGGCTGCACCAAGATTAACTGCAATGGTTAAGTCTGTGTCATCTTTAAAAGTAGGAGCAATAGGCACAGGGTTTAGCACGCCGCCATCAATCAAAACGGCATCACCATAAGCTACAGGTGTAAAAAACATAGGCAATGAAATAGAAGCTCTTATGGCTTCAAAGAGAGAACCAGAGTTGATCCATACTTCTTTTTCTGTAATGATATCTGTTGCAACAGCCGTAAATGGAATAGAAAGATTTTCAATTTGAATATCTTCTAAAAAGCCAACCAAGGTTTCTATAATTTTATCACCTTTAAAAAGGCCACCTGTATTTCCCCATGAAAAATCTAATAATGAAGCAATATCTGTTTTGTTTAAGGCGAGCATCCATTGTGTAAGTTGGTTGAGTTTTCCTGCTGCATATACACCTCCAATCAAAGATCCAATGGAGCAGCCAGCAATAGATTTTATTTCATAATTATTTTCTTCTAACCATTTAATTACGCCAATATGTGCCAATCCTCTTGCGCCACCGCTTCCCAAAATTAAGGATACAGTTGTTTTCTTACTTTTCTCCATCGCAGCTATTGTTTTTAGGTTTTAAAAATACGTATGATTTATCTGATTTGTTGTTTGGTTGTGAAACTAATTTTTAAAAAGATAAATAAAAGGATAATCTTTTTTTGCTTTTTTATGTTTTGAAATCTTAAAATGTTAAATTTTTTCAAAATAATACACGCATAAAAATTATGAATTTATCTTTATTCTATGCTAATATAGCAATGCTATGAGTGAAAATAGAACATATTTAAACATGTGTTAAGACATGATGAAACCTAAGGAAAACTAGTTTTTGGAAATAAAAAAAGGAGGCTGTATCAGCCTCCTTTTTCATGTTAGTTTGGTTTAGTTAATTTTTGTTGGTTGTCACAAAGATTGTTAATATTAATGATATTACAAAATAAATGATAACATTTTTTTAACACAAGTACTTAAAAATGAATGATTTTAGTTTTTTAAATCTCTGAGAAGACTAGTATTTACGAGGTTCTTTAACCAAATTTTAACAGTGTCATTGGAATAAAATATTAGTTTTGTCAAACTCAGAATAAATAGAATTTGATAGTAAACTATATTTAATAAAATGGAAGATCAAAACACTAACGTTGATATCAGAGCAATCAATGAAAAAATTGAAAAAGAAAGTGCTTTTATAGATTTGTTAAAATCTGAAATGAATAAAGTAATTGTCGGTCAAAAACAAATGATCGATCGTTTGTTAATTGGTTTGTTAGGAAATGGACATATTTTATTAGAAGGAGTTCCAGGATTAGCAAAAACACTTGCCATTAATACTTTGTCAAAAGCAGTGGATGGAGGTTTTAGTAGAATTCAGTTTACGCC
>NZ_JAQWGB010000030.1 GCF_029238425.1 Flavicella sp. | reverse complement strand
TATAACAAAAACTTTCAACTTTTTTTCTGAATCTAGTTGCAAATTTTTCGGCTGCTGCAGCTGCATGGAAAACATACCTATAAAAACAGGGACGATGAAAATTCCTATTTTAAAAAGCTTTTTACTTTTCAAACACAATAATCCAACACAACATGCAATAGCATATATAAAATAAGAATGCTCAACCGGGAAATAGTATTGAATACCTATTCCAATACATAAAAGCACCAGAATATGGAAAGGAATAAATGTTATTAAAATTTTCATAGCAACTTTAAGTTACTAATAATTTATTACAAAAATAAACTCCCTCCATTAGCTCTACTTGAAAAAGTAAATTACAATTTAAAAAAAAGTCCCTATAAAACTTACAGGGACTTTTTTTATGAATTTTTATTTAGAACTTATTCAGTATCTTTTTCTACTAATTCAATTCCTTTATCGGTAATTACGATTCTTTTTGCTTTATACAATCCACCGATAGCACTTTTAAAAGATTTTTTACTCATTTTAAAATGATACTTGATATCATCAGGACTACTTTTGTCATTATATCCAATAAAACCACCATCCAAACTTTGCAGTTTTTCTAAAATAATCGTTTCATTCGGACCAATTTTATTTAAAAATCCAATAGGCTGAAGTGACACATCAATCCCTCCATCTTCTCTTAGTTTTTTGATATAACCTACTACTTTCTGACCTTCACGAACACGCTTAAATACTTCGTTTTTATATAACAAGCCTTCGTATTCATCATTTACCAAAACACTGATTCCAACGTTTGTAAATCGACCAATTACCAAGTCCACTTTTTCACCTACTTTTAATTCCATTTCTTCTATTTTAAATTATTAAAATAATCTTTTAATATCGTATCATTTATATCAGAAGGCGTAAATACCTCCAATAATTTAGGTTGATCTCCAGCATAAAAATCTTCTAACTCGTTTTTCAAAGATTCTTTATCTGACGCAGTAGTATACTCAAAACCATACATTTTACATAAATGCTCAGCAGTCAAACCATGAGGCGTTTCAAAATAATCTAAGGCTCCACTTTTTGATGGACCAGGAATAAATTTAAAAATTCCACCACCATTATTGTTAATCAAAATAATTCTAAAACTCTTTGGGATATAATTATTCCACAATGCATTGCTATCATAAAAAAAGCTTACATCTCCCGTAACAAAAACGACCTGATCCTTTACCTCCATTGCAGCTCCAATAGCTGTAGATGTACTACCATCAATACCACTGGTACCTCTGTTGCAAAAAACTTTTAGAGATGGATTCACATCAAACAATTGACTGTATCGTACCACAGAACTATTGCTCAATTGCAACTGAATATTCTCCGGAAAAGAATCTAACAATACAGCATGCACCACAAAATCTGAATATGGAATTTTATTAATATAGGCTTTATGTCTTTCTTTATTTTTTAATTTCAACTGAAACCATTCCTCGTGATACGTACTTTCTTTCACCTTGGTAAGAAAGAAAAACTGACTGAAGAATAATTGAGAAGAAATCGCAAAATGACGTGTCATGCAATGAAAGGAATCCAATCCTCTTTTTTCATTTACATGCCAATGTTCTTTGGGTTGGTGATTTCTAAAAAACTGTTTGATTCGTTTTGAAACAACCAAACCACCAAGTGTCAATACTATTTCTGGTTTTAAGGCTTCTAAAGCTTCAGCATTCAACGGAAATAACAATTGATCTATCGAATTGAAAAAGCGAGGATGTTTTACATTAGATATCGTTTCCGTAAAAACCAACACAGAAGGATCTTTCAACAAATGTTCCAATTGAACTTGCAACAATTCATCCGGAAAACTACTTCCTATCAATACTATTTTTTTCGATGCTTGATTCCATTTGTCTGCGTACAACTGTAAATCCTCAACATCCAAAGGCACTTCTTTTAAAGTGCTTTTGCTAAAATCATAATGTTGTTCTGTTGGCAAAGCTAGCATTGTATCAACCGTTTCATATAAGGGTTCCTCAAAGGGAATATTCACATGAACAGGTCCTTTTTTTAACACAGAAGTATACAATGCATTTTTTAGCTCTTCCTTATTATGTTCGGGTTCTCCAGTGATTAAATTCGCATTGTACAGCGAATGATTTTCAAAAACATTCTTTTGCTGAATGGTTTGACCATCCCCTATCTCTAATAAATTTTCGGGTCTATCCGCAGAAAGTACCACCAAAGGAATATCGCTATAAAAAGCTTCAGAAATTGCTGGATAGTAATTTAACAATGCAGAGCCAGAAGTACATACCAACGCAACCGGTTTTCTTGTTTGCTGTGCCATTCCTAGAGCCACAAACGCAGCACATCTTTCATCTACTATGCTATAAGTATTGATATCGGAATGACTTGTAAAACCAATTGTTAAAGGGGCATTTCTAGATCCTGGAGAAATTACTACGGAGTCAATTCCATTAGCAACACAAGATGCTATCACTAATTGAGCAAGATCATTTTTTGGGTATTTCATCTAATACTGAACCTAAAATTGTTTTTGACTTGCCTATGAACTACCTCAGCAACATCAAATTTTAAGTCTGTAAAATTACAAAATAGATTCCATTGTTTTGCACTTTGCAACGGTTTCTTCCCACTCCTTCTCAGGATTGCTTTTCGCCGTGATCCCTCCTCCAACATACAAACGCAAGGAATTTTCATCAAGGACTTCCATACATCGTAAATTGACATACAAAGCAGAAGAGCCATCCATATTTAATTCCCCTAAAAAGCCTGTATAATAAGAACGATCAAAATTTTCATTTTTTAAAATATAGGATTTCGAAGTTTCTCTTGGAAAACCGCATACCGCAGGAGTTGGATGCAGCACTTCTATTAATTTTGCAACTGCATTTTCATTTTCAATGGCTCCTGTAATATCGGTACGCAAATGTAATAATGAACCTGCTTTCGCTGTGTAAGTATCAGAAACATTTAAGGTATCGGTAACTTTTTTTAAGTTTGAAAGTACATAATCCGTTACCATTTGTTGCTCCTCAATCTCTTTTGTACCCCAAGTAACCTCTGTAGTATTCACGAACCTCTGTGTACCGGCCAAAGACATTGTTTTAAATTTAGAGCCTTCAATTTCAAGTAATGTTTCCGGTGTTGCCCCCATCCACATTCCAACTTTCGGATGGAACCAAATATAACAGGTAGCGTGCCTATAAGCCTGTATTAATTTTTCAAAAACTGAAAACACCTCTAAATTAATATTGGAAAC
>NZ_JAQWGB010000001.1 GCF_029238425.1 Flavicella sp. | reverse complement strand
AGACCTTTTTTAGTTCCGACCCATAAATTTTCTTTCGAATCTTGAAAAATGCAGGTAACCCAACTATCTGATAAGCTTTCACTCTCTTCTGAGTTATGACGAAATGTCTTGAATTTAGTACCATCAAATTTATTCAATCCTTCTCGCGTACCGAACCAAATATAACCTGTTTTGTCCTGATGTATATCAATAACAGATCCTTGAGACAAGCCCTGTGTAGTTGTGTAATGTTTGAATTTTAAATTATTGAAATGATGATCCGTAATCTGTGCATTTACAAGGATTGTAAAATGTAACAAGAGAAATAAGGAAAATAGTTTCAGTAATTTCATAAAATTATTCGTTTTCAGAGGATTTTCTAATGATTAACTCAGGAACTAAAATCTTTGAATGATGAATTCCTTTGTCTGATTTATTTTTTATCTGATGTACTAACATCTCCGTAGCTAGTTTACCCATTTCAAAACCAGGCTGGTGTATAGTAGTCAAGGAAGGCTCAATCACCTCAGAGATAGGATCGTTATTGAAACCAATTACTGCTATCTGTTTCGGTATTTGAATTCCTTTGGTTTTTAAATACTGGATCGCACTAATGGCAGCAGTATCATTTGCCGAGTATAAGCCATCAATTTCTGGATATTTTAAAAGTTTCTTTGCACAAGAAATTCCATCCTCTTCAGAAAGTATCGATTCAAAAATATAATTTTTATTTATTGAAATATTATGTTCTTGAAGAGCGCTCATATATCCTTTTTTTCTTTCTTGGTACAGCCCAATATTCTGTGGCCCAGAAAAATGCGCTATGTGTTTTCTTCCCTTTTCAATTAATAATTTGGTGGCATCATAACTCGCCTTAAAGTTATCAATACTGATATTTGAACATTCAGGAAACGCTTCAGAAGGTCTATCAATAAAAACAACAGGATTGTTATTATCAATATACGATTTTATATGATCAAATTTCGAAGTTTCCATGGAAGTAGAGATAAGAATACCATCGACTCTATTAGAGGCAAGAGAATTCATTATTTTAATCTCTCTATCCAAACTTTCCAAAGATTGACAAATGACCACATTATAACCTTCTTCATATGCTGTTTCTTCAATTCCAGCAATAACGGTAGCAAAAAAATGTCTGGCAATTCTTGGAATAATAACTCCGATTGTATTTGTTCTATTGGTTCTTAAGTTGGAAGCCAAGCTATTTCTTTGATAACCGAGTTCAGTCGCTTTTTTCTGAATCTTCTCACGAGTTTTAACAGAGACTCGCGGGCTATTATTCAATGCCCGGGAAACAGTGGAACTGTCAATATTGAGAGCTTTAGAAATATCGTGAATCGTTATTTTATTTCCTTTAGACATAGAAGGGGATACTTATGATAAGTTTATAGTGACAAATATATAAAATTAAAAAACAAAAATACAATCGATTGTATTTTTGAATTATTTTACTACTTTTACAAAAAAATATTAATAAAATAATTTCGATAATACCATGGAAGAAAAATTTGAAGTACGTTATGCAGCTTCTCCAAGAGAAGTTAAGGGCATGGATACAAATGAGTTGAGAGATGAATTTCTTGTGCAAGATTTACTAACGGATGACAACGTGAAGTTGGTTTATTCACATTATGATAGATATATCGTAGGAGGAGCGGTACCGGTTTCAAAATCATTAGAGCTAGAGTCGATAGATCCATTAAAGTCTAGTTTTTTCTTAGAAAGAAGAGAGTTAGGGGCTATAAATATTGGTGGTGCAGGAAGTATTTCTGTTGATGGTGAGGTTTTTGATGTTGATTTTAAAGAAGCTTTATATATTGGTAGAGGTGCAAAATCAGTTGTGTTTTCTAGTAAAGACGCTTCAAATCCAGCAAAATTTTATTTAAACTCTACACCAGCTCATAAATCTTTCCCAAATAAAAAAGTGGGAAGAGACGATGCTGAAGTAGTAGAATTAGGATCTGTAGAAACGGTAAATGCACGTACCCTTAGAAAATTAATCGTGAATAGTATTGTGGATACTTGTCAATTACAAATGGGAATGACTGAAATCAAATCAGGTTCTGCTTGGAATACAATGCCAGCACATGTACATGATAGAAGAATGGAGGTTTACTTTTATTTTGAGATTCCTCAAGATCAGGCAGTTTGTCATTTTATGGGGGAAACTAATGAAACAAGACATATTTGGATGGCAGAAAACGAAGCTGTTATTTCACCTCCTTGGTCAATTCACTCAGGGGCAGGTACAAGTAATTATACATTTATTTGGGGTATGGCCGGTGAAAACTTAGATTATGGAGATATGGATGTTTGTAAAATAACAGATTTAAGATAAGAAATATGTCAGTTAATTTATTTGATTTAACAGGAAAAGTAGCTTTAATTACTGGAGCTACGCACGGATTAGGAATGGCTATGGCTACTGGATTAGGAAATGCAGGAGCAACGATTGTTGTTACTGGAAATTCTTCTCAGGAAAAATTAGACAAGGCAGTTGCGAGTTATAAAAAGGCAGGATTAAATGTATTTGGATACTTATTTGATGTCACAGATGAGGCTGCGGTAAAATCTAATATCGAAGCAATTGAATCTGAAGTGGGTGCGATTGATATTCTTGTAAATAATGCAGGAATCATAAAAAGAACTCCGCTTGCAGAAATGGAAACAGCGGATTTTGAACAAGTAATTAAAGTGGATTTAGTTTCTCCTTTTATTGTTTCAAAATATGTTGTTAAAGGGATGATTGCTCGTAAAGCAGGTAAAATCATAAATATCTGTTCTATGATGAGTGAACTTGGTAGAAACTCTGTAGGTGCTTATGCAGCGGCTAAAGGTGGACTTAAAATGTTGACTCAAAATATGGCAACTGAATGGGCCAAATTTAATATTCAAACGAATGGAATTGGGCCGGGTTATTTTGCAACGAGCCAAACGGAACCTATTAGAGTTGATGGACATCCTTTTAATGATTTTATTGTTGGAAGAACTCCTGCTGGAGTATGGGGAGATCCGGATGATTTACAAGGTGCAGCTATCTTTTTAGCTTCTAACGCTAGTAATTTTGTTAATGGACAGGTAGTTTATGTTGATGGAGGAATTCTTGCAACTATAGGAAAACCAGCAAATGAAGATTAATATGCAAACAATGAAAATAATCAAAACTGTTTATTTTTTACTAATGGTTGTTTTGTTTACTGCTTGCTCTAGTAGCAAACAGTACAAAACAATTGTGGTAAAGAACACGTTGAACCATGCAAGGTCTAACGAAGTTGTGGAACTTAATATTTCTTTTTTAGGATTAAAAACATTAGATGCTACTATTGGTGTGAAAAATGTTGCAACGAATGAATTCATGCTAACTCAATTGGTAGATCAAGATGGAGATGGTGTTATGGATCAATTGTTGTTTCAACCAAAAATTGGTGCAAATTCTGAAGTGGAATTTCATGTAGTGAAAATTTCATCTTCTGAAAAACCGAAAGCTGATGACTTATGTTTTTCTAGGTTTGTTCCTGAAAGAACAGGTGATTATACTTGGGAGAATGATAAAGTTGCCTTTCGTGTATATGGACCTAATGCACAGATGTTAAAGGAAACTGGTCAAAAAGGCGGTACCTTATCAAGTGGTGTTGATGCCTGGTTGAAGCGTGTGGAGTATCCTGTAATCAACAAATGGTACAAAGAAACTTTGATAGACAAAACAGGTAGTTATCATAAAGATACCGGTGAGGGATTGGATAATTTTCATGTTGGTGTGAGTAGAGGTGTAGGAGGAATTGCAATTAGAAATAATGGTGAATTCTACTATTCAAAAAACTATGTGAAATGGAAAACCATAACAACTGGACCTTTAAGAACAAGTTTTTATCTGGAGTATGAAAATTGGACTGCTGGTTCAAAGACCATTACTGAAAGTAAAATTATTACGTTGGATTTAGGAAATAATCTTTCAAAATTTGAAATGAGTGTTTCTGGAACTAAAGAAATTTATGCAGGTCTGACACTTCATGAAAAGGACGGAAAAGTATCTTCAGGGAACGGATGGGTTACGTATTGGCAGCCACATGCAGATTCTGAACTTGGGACTGCAATTGTTGCAGATGCCAAAACATTTTCTGGGTCTGAGAATTATGATGTAGAAGAAAAAGACTTAAGTAATGCCTATGCTGAGTTAAAAGTTAGCAATAATCAAGTAACTTATTATGCTGGTTTTGCATGGGAAAAAAGTGAACAATATCCTACAAAAGAAAGCTGGGAGGCTTATTTGGATCGTTTTTCCAAAGAAATAAATACCCCTTTGCTAATTTCAGTGAAATAGCACATTTTTAGAACTCCTCAATAATTTTATTGGGGAGTTTTACCATTTAAAGGGTTGGAATATCAGCCCAAACTCTGCCCAATCTGCACTAAATCCTTGTTTGGTTTTGAGTCCTAAATGAAACCCGAACCAATCAAACAACCTATATTGTAGGGCAGCTCTTGTCCATAAGTCTTCCTTTCCTTTACTACCATTGGGCCCCATATAACCTCCTAAATCTAGTTTTAAAAGCATTTTCCCAAAAGTGTAGTTGTATCCAAAATGATACGCATAAAGATACCTGTCTTTAGTTTCTGTATAAATATTGGCAAGACTACCATCATAAAACAAATCCAATCCAGCATCTAAACCGTGTTTTACGTTAAAATTTAGTTGGTATTCGATATAGCCAGAGAAAGTATAGAATCTGTCGGTTTCAAGACTTTCATTAACGGTTTCTTGAAAGCCATTTTGAACGGTTCCGAAAGCTGTTAAAATATTGATACGTTGTTTGATATCTTTCGGAGCAGCTAAACTTGGATATCTTTTAAATCTTTCTTGAGAGATATAGGGATCATTGTATTTCGCATCTCTGTTGTAGTGGTATTTTAACCCAAGATTTACACCTAGCATATTTAAACCATAGTTTGGTACCGTTAAGCGGCCATTGCTAAAATGAGTATAATCCAGACCATATATTAAATCTACATTTCTGGTTAAAATGGATTCAAAACCTAATCCAATATTTACATATATTGAAAATGGACTACCAATAGCATCGTTTTTTGGGTTTTTAGTAGCATGATAATAATTGGAATCATAAAGTACACCTAGGGCACCATCGGTAATAATTCTTGTTCTTTTACTAAGATTTTTATGAGGGAAATTTATAAAACTAAATAGAGCGGTTGGTGTACCCACTACACCTGGAGTTCCTATATAGGCCGTATAAATACCTAGGCCATAACTGACACCATTATAATATTTGTTTGTCCAATGTTCAGGATTTCTGTTTTGCCAAGCATATCTAAATTCAATGGATTTATAGCCCCCCTTTAGTTCATCGTCTAAACTTTTTCCAGTATAAAAGTGAGTTCCAAGATGAGTTTTAAAACTCATATATCTATAAGTACCCTTGTTATCAGAGACGAAATTTGTATTGTTTCTTCGTTCTTGTGATTCTATTTTGTGAATTGTTCCGAAACAGAATATTAGAATAAAGAAGGTGACCTTAGGTATGTAAAGTTTTCTTTTTAGCAATTATTAACCTTTTACTCAAATATAAGATTGTTTATGAGCAAATAAAAAAAAAAGGACATATACTAAATATATGTCCTTTTATCATAAATGAATTGTTTGTTTATGTTTTTTTCTACCATTTAAAAGGATGGAACACGACACCAAATTCTGCCCAGTCTGCGGCAAAACCTCTTCTTGTTTTTAATGCAACATGTCCACTCAACCAATTATTGATTTTATATTGAACACCTGGCCTGGCCCAAAGGATTCCTTTTCCTTTATCATCACCGAAATATCCTCCTAATTGAGTTTTTATAGTGAATCTCCAAAAAGTATAGTCATATCCTACGTGGTAACCAAGCATATATAGCTCGTGTGGAGTTGTAATAACTAGACTTTGATCATAAAAATAATCGATACCTACGCTGAAACCATGCATTCTGTCGAAAGAGTGATTGTATTCAATATATCCAGAAAACGTTAAGTATCGGTTATCAGGATCTCCTCCATTTTGGTTTTCGTCAAAGCCATTTTGAACGGTTCCAATAGAAGTAAGGATGTTGAATTGATTGCTTGGATCTTTTTCAACAGGGACGCTAGGAGATCTTTTGTATCTAGCCTGTAATTGTTGTGTTGAATATGGATCTCTTGATATTTTTTTCTGAGCTGAATTGAAATGGTATTTCAATCCAGTATTAAATCCAACCATATTCAAACCATAGTTAGGCATAAAAGAACGACCATTACTAAAGTGTGTAAAGTCTATACCATAAGTAATATCCATATCTCTAGTCAGCGCTGTTTCTCCTTTTCCTGCAAAACTAATATAGACTGCAAAACTTGCTCCAATAGCATCGTTTGTAGGGTTTTCCGAAGGGTTGTATGGTACTAAGTTGTAAGTTAATCCTAGAGCTGGACTAAATTTCCAAATTGTTTTTTTGTCCGCTGTTTGTCTTCCTATTGGAAAATCGGCAAAGGCATACAAGGCATTTGGATTCCCTAAAACAGCAGGGTCTCCAATAAATCCAGTATAAAAACCAACACCATAACTCATGGAATTGTAATACTTATTACTCCAATGTTCTGGATCAGAATTTTTCCATCCCAACCTAAGCTCCAAGGCTCCGTATCCATTTGCAAGGGCATCTTCTAAGGTTTGACCTGAATAAAAGTGACTTCCCCCATGACCTATTACTTCAAAGAATTTATAATTCCCGTAGTTTTCTATGTCTTTTACATCCTCAAATTTGACTAATTCTTTTTTCTCTTGAGCAAAATTTGTTTGACTAGTTAATGCAGCAAATAAAATGCTTAGAATAGCTGTTTTAACCAAACTTTTCTTTCTGAAATGTGTTGAGCTTTTGGTTTCAAAAACTTTCATAGTTGTAATGTTAAATTGTGTTAATTTTTTTTTCAAAAGTATGAAAATTTGTAGTAAAATTAGAGATAAGAATTATTTATATTTATGACCATTGGTAACTATGTTACTTAATTGTTTTATTGTCTTAAATCTCAAACTAGAATAAATTGAATTGTCTTAGATTCTTAAAATGCGCTATATTTACCTTTTAAAAAATTATATATGAATATCTACAAACAAGCTGTAACCTGTATATTATTGTCAGGGATATTATTTTCGTGCAAAACAGAAAGTGCTAAAATTTCAAAAGCAGAATTAACTGATTACAAAATGCTGAAGAGTTCTGAGAAAATTGTTGTTGATGGTAAAATGGACGAAAAAGCTTGGGCGGATGCGGTAGTTGTCAGCTTGGATAATTTTTATGAGATAAAAAAAGATTCTGATCGCCAAAACACAAAGTTTAGAATGTTATGGGATGATGAAAATTTATATTTGTTCTATGAGGCAGAAGATAAATTTATTACGGCTAGAGCAACAGAGCAAGATGGTCAGCCTTATATGGATGATTGTGCTGAGATTTTTATAACTCCAACGCCAATTGCTAATAAAACACATTTTGCTTTTGAAGTCAATTTATACAAGACTTCTAATGATATTGTATATATAGAAGATTATTACAAAGGTCAAAAAGGAGTCATTAAAGGGTTCAACCCGGATTTTGAAAGAGCTGTCGTTGTGGATGGTACCATCAATGATAATTCTGATATTGATAAAGGTTGGACTATGGAGATGGCGATTCCATTGGTCTCATTTTGGGGAATGGATTGGTATCACCCGGCTGAATTTGGGGCAAAATGGACTTTTCAAGTTTTGCGACAAGGAAGAAATGAAGTGGAAGGAGAGAGGAGAGTGGTAAGTACCCTATTTCCTATAAGTGATTTAGAGGATGTGCACAATTCAGCACGTTTTGGTGTACTTGAATTTGCAAGCGAAAAATAAAATCCTACAAAGCGTTTAAATTTGTGAGGTATCGTTCTTTACAAATTTGAATGATTCTTTTATGAATTTCTTTTGAGTTTTCTGCATAAAACTCAAACTCATCTGGTGTAAAAAAAGCAGTAACATTATGGGTTATCTGTAAATTAAGTTGTGTGTTTGATTGTAAGGCCTTGGTTATAAAATTAGTGGTTTTTTCAACAGAATTTGCTTGTAAGTCAAAATGAACATCTGTTATATATTTCTTTAAAATTAAAAAAAGAACAGCATGTTGAAATTTAATAATCGGGCGCAATGTAGTGTTTTGGAACGCCTCAACGTTTAAGGTAGTTTCTGTGATTTTTGCTTTTTTAATTTCAGGTCTAAGTTTTAAAACTAAGGCATTTCTATCTTGATTCATGCTTCTTTTTTTATAGAGATTACAACTGTTTTCGAAGCAGGTGTGTTGCTGATTCGAGCTTTGCTCTGTATGGGTACTAAAACATTTGTTTCTGGGAAGTAAGTCGCCGTACATTTTCTTGGAATGTCATAAGCAATTGCCAAAAATTTATGAGCTTGTCGTTCTTCACCATTAAAATGACTCGTCAAAGTTACTAAATCCTTTTGTTTTATGTTCATTGCTTCCATGTCTAGAGCGTTCATCAATACGACACGTCGTTCATTAAGGATTCCTCTATATCTGTCATCAAGTCCATAGATTGTAGTATTGTATTGATCATGCGTTCTGATGGTCATCATTAAAAACTGATTTTCATCTGTTGTAATATCAGAAACTTGATTGATAGAAAAATTAGCTTTTCCAGTTTTTGTTTTTGAATAATTGTTTTCTCTAGCATTGTTTGGTAAGTAAAAGCCATCAGGTTTTCTTACCCTTTCATTGAAATTATCAAATCCAGGAATGGTTTTTTCTATTTTATCACGAATTAAGTCGTAATCACTAGCAAATTCTTCCCAATCGGTATTGGAGTTTAATAGAGTTGCTTTTGCTATACCTGATACAATAGCAGTTTCACTTTTTAATTGATCTGATAAAGGAGATAGATGACCGGTTGATTGAGAAACAACACCCATCGAATTTTCGACTGTGACAAATTGTTCTCCAGAAGCTTGAAAATCTTTTTCAGATCTCCCTAAACAAGGAAGAATCAATGCCTCTTTACCATGAATTAAATGACTTCTATTTATTTTTGTTGAGATTTGAACAGTGAGCTCACAATTTCTCAATGCCTCTGCAGTGAATTCGGTATCAGGAGTTGCTGAAATAAAATTCCCACCCATTCCTAAAAAGAATTTAGCTTTCTTTTTATGCATCGCTTCAATAGCTTCTACGACATCAAAACCATGGTGTTTAGGAGCCGAAAAGTGAAATTCGTTTTCAAGTTTTTTAAGAAATTCTGGTTGCGGTTTTTCCCAGATGCCCATAGTTCTATCACCTTGAACATTCGAGTGCCCTCGGACCGGACAAGTTCCGGCACCTTTTTTACCGATAGATCCTTTTAATAATAAAAGATTGACTACCTCTCTAATATTATCTACTCCATTTTTATGTTGGGTAAGTCCCATGGCCCAACAAATGATTATATTTTTATTGGAAGCAATCATTTCTGTGGCTTCTATTATTTGCTCCTTAGAAATACCTGATTGAAGGATGAGTTGCTCTAAGTTTTGCGTTTCTAGGTCTTTTATAAAAACTTCATATCCTTGGGTGTTATTTTCTATAAAATCACGATCAAAGACAGTTCCTCGGTTTTTAGTTTCTTTCTCGTTTAGAAGAAACAAGATCGCTTTTAATAAAGCCACATCACCGTTGATGGTAACTTGTAAAAATAAATCTGTCAATTCCGTTCCTTTACCTAACCAAGTCCAAGGTTTTTGTGGATCTTTAAAGTTTACCAAACCGACTTCTTTAAGAGGGTTGATGCTTATTATTTTCCCTCCATTCTTTTTTGTTCCTTCTAATGCTGCCAACATCCTAGGGTGATTAGTGCCTGGGTTTTGACCAATAACAATCACCAAATCGGCATGATTGAAATCATCTAGTGTCACAGATCCCTTTCCTATTCCAAGGGTTTCTGATAATGCAGCACCACTGGATTCATGGCACATATTAGAACAATCAGGTAGATTATTAGTTCCATACTGTCTTACAAATAGTTGATACAGGTATGCTGCTTCATTACTGGTTCTTCCGGAAGTATAAAAAATAGCTTCATCCGGAGAATTTAGACTTTGCAAGGATTTTCCAATAAGTTCAAAAGCTTGGTTCCATTCAATGGCTTCATAATGTGTGCCACCTTCTTTCAAAAACATGGGGTGTGTAACTCTCCCTTTTTTACCCAATTCATAATCCGTTAAAGCCGCTAATTCATCTATGGAATGGGTTGCAAAGAACATTGGAGAAACTCGATTTTTGGTAGCTTCTTCAGCAATAGCCTTTGCTCCATTTTCACAATACTCAGCCAAGAATGCCCTTTTTTCGTCCGGATCTGGCCACGCACAACCTGGGCAGTCGAATCCATTTTTCTGATTTATTTTAGACAACAAACCAATTCCTTTGATCATTCCGACTTCAGTGTTGATATGTGTCAAAGCTGATTTAATGGCTTTAGGCCCAACCGATACTTTCGGTACTTCGGTTAGTTCAATTCCCGTTAATTTTTCTGGAGCTTGGGCGTTTGTCTTTTTTTGTGTCATGGAATTGTTATAAAATATTTGAAGGATTGGAATACACCGTAGATTTTCCTTGTCTAGAAAAACCAATAAGGCAAATTCCAAATTCTTTGGCATAATCAACTGCTAAAGAAGAGCAGGCAGATACAGCAACGATTGTATTTATTTTTGCAAAAAAGGCTTTGGAGATAATTTCATAGGAAACTCTACCACTTACAAGCATAAAAGAAGCCTGTTTTAGACGATTTGAATTTAATAAATCCCCAATACACTTATCAACTGCATTGTGTCTACCAATGTCTTCATGGATACATAAAAAATCATGATTTTGATCAAATAGAACTGCAGCATGTGATCCTCCGGTAAGTTCAAAGGTGTGTTGTTTGGATCTCATGATTTCAAACAATTCAGGAATGCGATCAAAATTAAGTTGAGAGGGGTTTTTTAGTGGTTTGTTTTGATGAGAAATATCATGCAGTTCTTGTTTGCCACAAATCCCACAGGATGAAACTGATAACAGAGAGCGTTTGTTTAGATATGCGCTTCCAAGTTCGGCTTCATTGATTTCTAAATTGACTTTTGTAAACCCGTTTTTATCCGTTTTTGAACTTATAATTTTCAGTGGATTTTGACCCTTGTAAATGTCTTCAGCATATAACAAACCTCTCAGTAAATGCGGGTCGTTTCCAGGGGTTCTCATTACCATAGTAAACGGTTTTGAGTTGATCTGTATCTCTATAGGAGCTTCAACAACCAAATAGTCGTCAATTTCTATGGCTTGTTCAGCTTGCTTTTTTAGACTCCTATAAACAGATGTTTGCATAAATTACCTTTTTGGTAAAATTACACAATTTAGAAGTTGTATGTAGACTGTATTTTGACCATATTGTGATAAAAGTCAGCTTTGGGTAATAACAAAAAAGGATAGTTTTAAAACTATCCTTTTTTTCTATTTGTCTTGTAATTCTATAATTACATTGTGTTTTTTTATTTCTTCTTGGTACTCCTCATAAGAAAATTCATCTTTGTGGAAGTTCTGTTTTCTTTGACGTTTCATATTCAATCTATCCAAAGAACGGATAAATCTTCTGACTCCTTCTTTACTCGTCAATTTTAGCTTTGGAACCTCGGCATTGCTACCATCTTCATTTTTGGCAACCATTAAAAAATAGGAAGAGTTACAGTGTTTTATTTCTCCAGTGTGAATATTTTCTGAAGTGACTCTAATTCCAACAGTCATAGAAGTTCTACCCACATAATTTACTCTAGCCTTTAAAGTCAATAATTCTCCAACTTCTACTGGATTTAAAAAATCTACGGTGTTGATAGAAGCGGTAACACAGTATTTACCTGAGTATTTTGAGCTACAAGCAAAAGCAATTTGATCCATTAAATTTAGGATGTATCCTCCATGAATTTTTCCACTGAAATTGGAATTAGATGGAAGCATTAATTCTGTAATGGTAACAGATGACTCCTTTGATGTTTTTACTATTGCTGACATAACTAATTGTTTAATTAGTTGCAAAAATACGTATTATATATAATTGTTGTTTTGTTTTATAGAAAAGTGATAAATTTTCATGACTATGAAAAAAATAATTATGAAATATTTACTTAAATAGATTTTTAAACCTGTTTTATTGTAATATTCTAACTAATGTTTTTGGTTTTGTTGAATAATTTTCAAAAAATAATGCCTTATGCCTTACTACAAGAAATTACAATTTTTTTGTTCTCTTGATTCGTCGCGAAAAATAAATAGGTATCTCCACCTTCTTTGAATTTTATTTTTTTCCTGATTTTAGCAACTGTTTCAGGGAAATTTCTAATAGTGATATTCGCTTTTTTTTCAGGAAAGGATTTTATTAGTTTTTTCTTATCATAATTAAGAATATCATTTATTTTAAAAATTCTTCCAGGGAAATTTTCAACTAACTTTTCCGAAGTATATAAATGGGTATGTTGTTGTAATTTTTTTATTGGATAGCTTTCCGTTATATTATGAAAAGCTCCTGATTTTAAAATAGCAGCGTTTGGTTCGTAGAGAAAATTCTCAGGATTTCCATAGATAGAATTTGCGCTAGAGTTGTATTCAAAAGAAAAATCCTGTTGAGATTCCTTTAAGATGTTTTTAGTGCTAATTTTTATAGCACCTGAATATTTTTTTTCTAATAAAATCAGAAACTCCTTAACCTCATTTTGTACGGCTATGATATGAACTTCTTTCACAAAATTTAATTCATTGATGGTACTTGTAATATCTAGAATAGGTGAGTTTTTGACAAGTATTTTATCTGTGAATTCGAATAAAAAATCTAAATTTTTAGGAATATTGGGAACGCAATCATTCAACAGAAAAACTTTTCCTTTTACATCATGTCTTCTTGAAGGATCCACATAAATACAATCATGTTTGGTGTTTAGTTTTTTTAAAATTTCTAAACTATTCCCTTTATGGGTATGTATGTTTTTAAAATTAAATATTTTATTGTTGTAGCTAACAATATCCGATAATTCTTCATTCATTTCACAATGATGTACCTCTTGAAAAACTTTAGAAAAATAAGTGCAGTCAATTCCAAATCCTCCTGTAAGATCGATTAAGGAATTACCAGAAACAAGTCCTGCTTTATATTGAGCGGTAGTTTCTGAGGAAGTCTGCTCTAAATTTAATTTTGGAGGAAAATAAATACCTTCAGTTTTAAACCAAAGTGGAAGTTTTTTGAACGCTTTTTTTTTGCCTTCTATTTGCTGTGCTAATTCCTGAATAGTAATATCCTCAAAGGGACTTCCTTTTAGGATGAGTTTATTGATATCAGATTTTAAATTTTGATTGATAAAATCTTGGATCTCCTTAGAAATTATATTTTTATTCACTTGAATCGTACTTTATTATAAGTCCTTTGTAAGAGACATTACAATTTTATTTTCGGACAAAAATTCTTTCAAAATTACTTTGATAGCTGTGTAGGTAGGTACTGCAACGATCATTCCTACAATACCAAACATAAGTCCACCAATAACGATTACTAAAAATATTTCCAAAGGATGTGATTTTACACTTTTGGAGAATATAATCGGCTGACTGAAAAAATTGTCAATCAATTGTGCAATCAAATACCCTGTCATTACATACATGGTAATTGGTAAAGTTTCATGCTGAAAGTTTAGGTCTAAGTTTTCTGTAATGGTTAAGATAAACATCAAGGCACCACCAATTAACGGGCCGATGTATGGAATAAGGTTTAATAAGGCACATATAAATGCGATTACAACTGCATTTTCAATTCCGAAAATTAATAGAACAGAAGTATAGATGATAAACAAAATGGTAATTTGGAATACCAATCCAAGAAAATATCTAGACAATAATTCTTTGATAATATTTAATGATTTTTCAACTCTTACCTCATGAGAATCAGCAATAAAAGCAAATAAGCTATTATGTACTATTTTGCTGTCTTTCAAAAGAAAAAAGGTGATGAATAATACAGAAAACAGACCCATAGCCAAGGAACCAATACCTCCAATAATGGTGGTGAAAATATCTGGGATGCTTTTCATTTGAGCCAATAAGTCAAAGTTTTTCAATTCGTCAAATACATCAATTCCTTTGTTCAAGAAAAAAACATTTACTTTTTGAAAAATTTGTTCGACGGTAGATTTAAATTCGGCTGTATTTAAAAGCGATAAATTTTCTCCTTGTTTTAATACAAGAGGAATAAACATGCCAATAAGTCCTAGTACAATAATTAGGAAAAACGACATTGTTATAACAACGGCAACTGTATTAGGCATCTTGAGTTTATGCTTAAAAAAACGCATAAAAGGCCTTGAAATAAGGCTAATTACCGCAGCAATTACTAAATAAATAATTACCGATTGTACCGTTAACAGAAACCATAAAAATAAAATAGTACCTGCTATAACTAATAAGGCTCTAATGATTCCATTAGAAAGCGTTTTTGCATCCATAGCTTTTTGTTTTCAATTCAGTTTATCAAATATATACATAAACTGCCAAGGCTACAATATTAGTGAAATTCTATTAAAATGCAACTTCAAAAAAACAGGTCATTTCAATTTTGTTAAAACTAAATCCGCTTGCTTTTGTTGGATATAGGAAACAGAAAAGTTTCTAAGTTCCTCAAAGAATGCATTAAAATCATCTTGGAAAACTGCGTAATGGAGCACTAGGTCTTCTTTGGCTAAATCCATTTGAGAAATGCCTTTTGTTCTTTTGTTCATACCCCATAGAATTTGAGAAATTCCCTCAATGCTATGGTAGTTATACAACCAATTTTGTTCTCTCATATAGGGTAAAAGATATTGGGTTCTATCTGGTAAAATTGTAAGGTTTTCTTGTAGTAAGTTGTAAGTGTTTTCTGCAAATATATCCAGTTTTGTAGGGGAATAATGATGCCAGTTTTTAGCTAAAAAGTGGTCGTATAAAATATCAATAATAACACCTTTAAAATGACCATATCTATCATGTAGTCTTCTTTTACTCTGTTTTACAATATCATGAGAATCCGTAAAAGTATCAATAGCTCTGTGATGCACAATTCCTCTTTGTACTCCAAGTGGCAAATGAGTGAAGTTAGATCCTTTGATAGCGTCGGCTATAAAGTTTCCGATTTTCCCCTCGGGGTTTTCCGCTAAAAATAAATGTGCAAGAAAGTTCATGTTTGAAATATACGATAAATGTTTGCCGTATCAGGTTTTCAAACAAAACAAAATATTATTTTTTAACTGGGAATAAAAACTGCAATTGAAACCTAGTTGACCACTCACCATATCCGTCAGGACGTACAGTGTTATGGTAAATATGTGCATTAAAATTTACAGGTCTTTTACCAATTTTAAATACTTTACCAAAACCACCACCAAAGGGCACTGTCCAAGTTTGTCCGCTAGTTGCATTCCAATTCGCCGTAATGATAGGTCCTGAAACCAAATACCAGGCTTTGGGTAAATTATAGTTGACAAAATATTGAAACAAAAATTTGTTCTCTGAGACATCACCAAAAGTCCAGATATTATTGGTGACAATTCCTGCGACCCATTTATCGATTATAGTAAGCGCTACTAATGATGGGCCAATTCCGAATTCACCACTTCCAAAATTATTGCTTGAAGCAGTAGGGAGTTGCATAGCAGGTCCAATACCATAAATTATTTTTCCTGCTTTGGCAGGAGAAAGCCAAGCAGAATAATTAGTGTCACCAGTACCAGTAGAACTTTCATCTAAAATAGGAGAAGGTTGTGTGATTACAGGAAGAATAACTCTGTTGATTAGGTTGATGTCTTTAGTTAATTGAACAGGGATAACAGGTTGGATGTTTAAAACGTTTTGAGACCTGTTGAAAGGAGCATTCCCAAAAGTAGTATTGTTTTGAAAAGGCAAACTGTACATTGCCGCTACAGGGTTCTGTGTAGCTTTTGCCAAAGCAGCTTTTTCCTCTTCTTCAGAGGTTTGAGCGGTTAATTGTATGCTTACTAAAGTTAGTATAGCAAGAATTAGGCTTTTCATAGTTTGAGAGTTTGAAAAATAAATATACAGATTAATTTTATTCTTTAATTTCAAGGAATAAAAAAATCCCATCAACTAATGTCAATGGGATTCTTCTTCAATTTTATTTATTCTTAGCTATTCAGCATTACTGGCATTACCAGCATTGTAATTTGTTCTCCATCATCATTTCCATCCACTGGAGTTAAAATTCCAGCTCTATTAGGTAAGGACATTTCAATCAAAACTTCTTCTGAAGTCAAGTTACTTAGCATTTCTGTTAAGAAACGAGAATTGAATCCAATTTGCATATCGTCTCCTTGATAGTCACAGTTTAATCTTTCATCTGCTTTGTTTGCATAATCGATATCTTCTGCAGAAATATTTAACTCAGTACCCGCCATTTTCAAACGAATCTGGTGTGTTGTTTTGCTAGAGAAAATAGAAACACGTTTTGTAGAGTTCAAGAAAGAAGCTCTATCAACAGTTAATTTATTTGGGTTTTCTTTTGGAATTACCGCATCATAGTTAGGGTATTTTCCATCAATTAAACGACAGATCAATACAATATTGTCAAATACGAATTTTGCGTTTGTATTGTTGTATTCAATAGTAACATCGGTATCATTTGTTCCTAAAATTCCTTTTAAAAGATTTAAAGGTTTCTTAGGCATGATAAACTCTGCAGCCTCATTGGCCACGATGTCTGTTCTTGTATATTTTACCAACTTGTGAGCATCTGTTGCTACAAAAGTTAAATTGTCTGAGCTAAACTGAAAAAACACACCGCTCATTACAGGTCTTAAATCATCATTTCCAGTAGCAAAGATAGTTTTAGAAATAGCGGAACCTAATATAGCAGCAGGAATTACCGTTGAACTAGGACTGTCTAAAGAAATGGTTTTAGGGAATTCTTCTCCGCTAAAATAAGCCATATCGTATTTCCCTTGCTCAGAGCTAATTTCAATTGTATTGTTGTCTTCCGTTTTAAACGTCAACGGCTGATTAGGGAATGTTTTTAAGGTATCTAGCAACAAACGAGCAGAAATAGCAACACTTCCATTTGATTCTGATTCTACATCAATGGTTGAAGTGATGGTAGTTTCTAAATCAGAAGCAGAAATTGTCAATTCATTTTGTTTCAATTCGAACAAAAAATTATCTAAAATAGGCAAAGTGTTGTTGTTATTGATAACGCCACCTAATATTTGAAGCTGTTTTAATAATTGTGAACTTGATGCTATAAATTTCATTTTCAGTATGTTTTATTCTGTCGTTGTGTAGGTTATAATCATCATGTGGTTTGGTATAGAAAATTCATTTCTAAATTTAAACAGCACATAATGATGCCTAGCAAATATATCATAATTAGATACGTATGCAAAGAAATGTTTTGAACAAAAAAAAGGCAATTGTTAAAAACATTTGCCTTTTTCTTTCTGGGTAAAATTGCTAGTATGATTTTGTTCCTATAGAAGTTTGTTTGCAAGATTCGCAAGTTCGGAACGTTCTCCTTTTTCAAGTTTGATATGTGCAAATAAATCTTGTCCTTTAAGCTTGTCAATTAGGTAAGAAAGTCCATTACTTTGTTCATCCATATAAGGCGTATCAATTTGATTGATATCTCCCGTAAAAATAATTTTTGTTCCTTCACCAGCTCTTGTGATGATTGTTTTTATTTCATGGGGCGTTAAGTTTTGAGCTTCGTCAATAATAAATATCACATTACTCAAACTTCTACCACGAATAAAGGCTAAAGCGGTCAATGATAAATAGCCACTAGACTCCATATCTTCAATAACTTTTCTTTTGCGTTCGTTTTCTCTAAACTGAGATTTGATAAATTTTAAATTATCCCAAAGCGGTTGCATATATGGTGATATTTTTTCATCAGCACCCCCTGGTAAAAAACCAATGTCTCTATTACTCAATGGTATGATAGGTCTAGATAATATGATTTGATCAAACCTGTTTTTTTGTTCTAGAGCAGAAGCTAGTGCTAACAAAGTTTTTCCGGTACCGGCAACTCCTTGCAGAGCAATTAATTTAATATCTTCATTTAGTAAGGCATCTAAAGCAAAAGTTTGCTCTGCATTTTTAGGCTTGATACCGTATGCATAGGTTTTTTCTACACGTTCAACTTGTTTTGTTTTGGCATTGTATCTTGCCAACACAGAATCAGATGATTTGTTTAGGATATAGTATCCATTGGCAGATTTAGAATCTTTTAAAACTCCATCTTCATCAATTTTACTATGGTTGTATAGATTTTTGATAAAAGTGGGGTCAATATTATCTAAATCGGCAACCCCTTCAAAAATATTTTTGATATTTTTTACTTTACCTGTAAGATAATCCTCCGCAGCCAAACCAATTGCTTTCGCCTTGATGCGTAAATTAATGTCTTTGGTTACAAGTGTAACAGGGGCTTTAGGATAGTTTTGTTTGGCCTCTAAAGCGGCATTGATGATTTTATGGTCATTCTTTTTTGCTCCATAAACAGTTTCGGCATCAATTTCAAGCTCAGAGGTAACCATGGCAATTTTTAAATTTCCTCTGTTTTTTCCTAAAGGAATCCAATTGTTAAGTCCACCGTTATCAGACATTTTATCTAAAAATCGAATAATGGCCCTTGCCTCAAAGTTTTTTGTTTCATTTCCTATTTTAAAGTTGTCTAATTCTTCTAAAACTGTAATTGGGATAATTACATTATTGTCTTGAAAATTATTTACGGCATTGTGATCGAACAAAAGTACTGAAGTGTCCAATACAAAGATCTTAGTAGTGTTGGTTTTAGTCATATATCGATTCGTATTTTCTTTCTAAATATAGCAATGTTTATGTATGACCAAAGGCCAAGAGAAAATAAGTTATTAGACTTTATTGTTAATAACTTATAGGCCTGAGAAAGAACTATTTGATTTTCAGATGCTTTTGAGAATTTGATTAGATGGAAAAAAAATTAAGATTTACTTTTTACATCTAAAGCATCTCTCAACGTGTTTCCAATGAGCATAAATGACATCACCAAGCTCATAATTGCAATTCCAGGAATAATAGCCAAATAAGGCTTCCCTAAAATGATATAATTAAAGTGATCTTTGATGATTCCTCCCCAAGATGGAGTAGGAGGTTGTGCACCAATACCTAAAAAACTAAGACCACTTTCAATAAGAATCGCACCAGCAAAATTGGCTGCTGAAATCACAATAATGGGCCCCATGATATTGGGTAATATATGTTTAAAGATAATGCGAAGGTCTGAATAGCCTAATGCTTTAGCAGCTTCTACATATTGCAATTTTTTAGAACTTAGAATTTGTCCTCTAACAACTCTTGCTACTTCTACCCACATCGTCACCCCTACGGCAATAAAAACTTGCCAGAATCCCTTTCCAAGTGCTAGGGTAATGGCAATGACCAGTAACAAAGTTGGGATGGACCAAGTGATATTGATCAACCACATGATAAACGTATCAACTTTACCTCCAAAATATCCCGCTGTAGCTCCTATACTTATTCCTAAAACAAGAGAAATAAACACAGCAATAAACCCGATAAAAAATGAAATTCTTGTCCCAATTAAAATTCTACTTAATAAATCTCTACCATAGCGATCAGTACCAAAATAATAGGTTTTAGTTTTGATATAGGTATCAATGGAGTTTTCAAAATCAGATAAGGGATATGTCAATTCTTCCCCTTGTTTACTTGAGATTTCCGTTACAGATAAGTTTTTTTCGTCTACACGATATTCTGAAATAGGAATTTCAATATTTGGTGTTGTTTTACCATGCAATAAAAAACTGAAAACAGATTGTTTCTGTTCTACAGGGATTTCTAACATTTTTGTTGTGAAACCAGGTTTTCTAGAATGGATCTCCAAATGCATTTGATTGGCATTGCTAGAATTATCCGGACTTATTACATAGCAGAATATCGCAATCAACCCGCAAATACAAATGTAGATAAAAGACAAAAGTCCAGAAGTACTTTCTTTGAACTTCTGGACTGCTGTATGACTAAGAGAATTTGATTTTTTTCTCATTCTAAATCTTATTTTTTAGCAATAAGATTGTTTTTTTTAGGTTCTAATTCACTCAATACTTTCAAAGCTTCATCAATATAGATGTCTTTGGTTAAGTTCTCGTGCCAAGCTTCACGCTTTGCAGCCAATGAACTATCCTGAGCAATAAGGGGTAATTCTTTTTCTGGAGATCTGAATTCTAATTTTGACTCATGTTTGAATACATCTTTAAATTGATCTATTTCAGATTGATGTTTTTTATCTTCCTCTAAATAGGTATCAAAATTTAAAGAAAAAGTATTGTTGTCTTGAGCATTTTTCAACCAAATCGCATATTCATTGATTTTATTAAACTCATCGCTTTCAGAAATTCGCTGTCTACTGTTATTTACAACTTCATCAAAGTTTTTATAGAAATCCATTTCTTCATAACTAGCTCTAGGGATTTTGTCCCAACCTAATGGGTTTTTTTGATCTCTTTCACCAATTTCTACATAACTATATTTATCTGGCATGGTAACATCAGATCTTACTCCTTCAAGTTGTGTAGAACCTCCGTTTATTCTATAGAATTTTTGAATGGTTAATTTTACAGCTCCTAGATCATCAGGATAATTGTAGTATTTGTTTAAAGGAATTACATTCTGAACAGTTCCTTTCCCGTAAGTTTGTTTACTTCCTAAAATAACAGCTCTGTTATAATCTTGCATGGCTGCTGCTAAAATTTCAGAAGCAGAAGCTGAAAGTTCATTTACTAAAATTACTAAAGAACCGTCCCATTGCATATCAGAATCAGAGTCCTTTTTAACAGAAGGTTTGTTATCTCTGTATTTAACTTGAACAATAGGTCCTTGTTCAATAAATAACCCACCGATATCAATCGCTGTTTTTAAAGATCCACCACCGTTGTTTCTCAAGTCAATCAACAAACCATCGATGTTTTCTTTTTTAAGAGCCTCAATTTCTTTTTCCATATCAGAACCCGAGTTTCTACCATTTGGGTTTTCAAAATCTATATAGAATTTTGGTAAATTGATCACTCCGTATTTTTTACCGTCTTTGATGGCGATACTAGACTTTACAAAGGTTTCTTCTAATTCTACAACATCTCTAACAATCGTAATTTTCTGAATAGAATTGTCAACTTTTTTAACTGTTAAAATAACTTCTGTACCTTTTTTTCCTTTGATCAATTTGATAGCATCATCCAAACGCATTCCTACGATGTCTACACTTTCAGAATCTTTTTGAGCAACCTTTAAAATAATATCTCCAACTTCTAGGTCACCTTGCTTCCAAGCCGGTCCTCCAGAAATAAGCTCAACAATTTTTGTATAGTCGTTCTTTTCTTGCAATCTAGCACCAATACCTTCAATTTTTCCTGAAATATTAATGTCAAATTGTTCTTTGATTCTCGGAGCAAAATAAGTGGTATGGGGATCAAATTCCTCCACCATACAGTTTACAAAAGTAGAGAACCAATCTGTGTGGTCTAGTTCTGTAATACGCTCATAAAAATCATTAATATTTTCTAAGGTTTTTTCTCTAGCTTCAATCTCTAAAGTTTTAAAATCCCTTTTCTTGTAGTTTTTATCTTCTTTCGCTTTATCTTCTTCGATTGCAGTTAAGGTCTGAAGTCTGTTCAAAACATTAAATTTCATTTGCTTTCTCCATGAATCTATTAGTACATTTTGATTTTTAGCAAAATCCATTTCTTCATAGTTCATTTCAATTTTTTCCTTTTTGTCAAAGTCAAAAGGTTGTGATAAAATTTCCTGGTAATAAGTTCTCGTTTCTTCAAGACGCAATTCAAAACGTTCCATCACGTAAGTATAGAAACTCAGGTCTTCTCTTTTTAACTGATCGTCAATTTTGTATTTGAACTGTTCAAAATCATGAATATCACTTTTAATGAAATACCTTTTTACAGGATCCATCTCATCAATAAACTTTGTGTAAACAGCCTCTGAAAATTCATCGTCAATATCTTTAGGTTCGTAGTGACCGTTTTTTAAGATATATCGCAAAACTCCAACAAGTACCTTGTCTTTTTTAGGGTCAGGGTTTGTTGTCGGTTCATAAGTAAAACCTACTAAGACTCCGGTTAAAACAACAAGAGCTCCTAAAATTTGTGCTTTTCTTTTAAGACTAAAAATATATTTTTTCAAATGCTTGAATTTTAATGTGTATGGTAAATTTCTCTTTCAGAATTTGGTAACTACTAAGATACATTCAATTTTTGTAATCAAACCTTAAAATACTGAAAAATATGGTTGAAATTTATAAGTTTCAACCTTATGAATACAAGAGTACAAAATACACGCTGCATTTAATCTTTAGAAAATGTTAAATATTCAATCTGTTGTCCTATAAAATTATAGTAAATTTGTGCGAATAAAATATATGTATGGCCAAGAGACCCTTGATTTTAGTAACCAATGATGATGGAATTACAGCACCTGGAATTCGCAAGTTAATTGAGGTGATGACAAGTTTGGGGGATGTAGTTGTAGTGGCACCTGATACGCCACAAAGCGGAAAAGGACATGCAATAACATTAGATGCAACCTTGTATTTGACAAAAGTAAAATCAGAAATTACTGGAGTGGATGAATATACTTGTTCTGGAACTCCAGCTGACTGTGTTAAAATAGGTATTAAGGAAGTGATGAAAATGAAACCCGATCTTTGTGTATCTGGGATCAATCATGGAAGTAATGCTTCTATAAATGTTATTTATTCTGGGACTATGAGTGCCGCTATTGAAGCTGGAATTGAAGGGATTCCTTCTATTGGTTTTTCATTGTTGGATTATGATTGGGATGCTAACTTTAATGGTTTGGAGTCTTATGTTAAAAAAATTGCTCAGAATGTTTTAGAGAATGGCTTGCCTGACGGAGTGGTTTTGAATGTAAATTTCCCTAAACTCACAGCAGAAAAATACAAAGGAATAAAGGTAGGTAGACAGGCTAGAGCAAATTGGAATGAAAAGTTTGACAAGCGTGTAAACCCGATGAAAAAAGAATATTACTGGCTAACAGGTGTTTTTGAGAATTTAGATGGAGGAGAGGATACGGATGAGTTTGCTTTAGAAAATAATTATATTTCTTTGGTGCCCGTTCAATTTGATTTGACAGCCCATCATTTTATTCAGAAATTAAATACTTGGGATTTATAGGATGCGTCAAAAAAAGGAAGTACTCATCGGTTTTTTAGTTGCCATATTTGCAACATTGTCAGGTATATATCTGTATGTTGAGCTTTTTTCTGAGTTCGATTTTATCACAACTTGGGAGATGATACAGGATGGTGATTTGTATGGCCAGATTATAACTTTAGGAGCCATCGCAAATATTTTTGTGTTTTTTGTTTATTTAAAAAAGAATCAAGAAAATAGGGCAAAAGGAGTTTTGTTGGCAACGATACTAACTGCATTGGTAACCTTATTTACAAAATTTATATAGTATGAAATATTATATTATTGCTGGAGAAGCTTCAGGTGATTTACACGCTTCTAATATGATGAAAGCTTTGCAAAAGGAAGATCCTAACGCTGAATTTAGATTTTGGGGTGGTGATTTAATGCAGGCAGTTGGAGGAACTTTGGTCAAGCATTATAAGGAACTGTCCTTTATGGGTTTTGTTGAGATTTTAATGAATCTTTCAACAATTCTTGGAAATGTAAAGTTTTGTAAAAATGATATTGCAGAGTATCAGCCAGACGCTATCATATTTATTGATTATTCTGGTTTTAATTTAAGAATGGCCAAATGGGCAAAACAGGAAGGATTTAAAACGAATTATTACATTTCTCCACAAGTTTGGGCGAGTAGAGCAAAACGTGTGATTGACATCAAAAGAGATATAGACAATATGTTTGTGATTTTACCTTTTGAAAAAGAATTTTACAAGAAGTATGATTACAAGGTTAATTTTGTTGGTCACCCGTTGATTGATGCCATTGCTGATAGAAAGTTGATGGATGATAAAAGTTTTAGAATAGAAAACAATTTAAACGAGAAGCCCATCATTGCTTTATTACCTGGGAGTAGAAAGCAAGAGATAACAAAGATGCTTTCGGTGATGTTATCCTTGGTCGAAGATTACAAAGAATATCAATTTGTAATAGCAGGCGCACCGAGTCAAGATTATGATTTTTATAAAACGTTTATCAAAACGGACAATGTAAGTTTTGTAACGAATAAAACCTATGATTTATTATCAGTATCAAAGGCTGCTTTAGTGGCTTCTGGAACTGCGACTTTAGAGACGGCTTTGTTTAAAATCCCACAAGTTGTTTGTTATAAAGGAAGTAATATTTCGTATCAAATAGCCAAAAGAATTATTACTCTAAAATTCATTTCTTTGGTAAATCTGATCATGGATAAAGAGGTAGTAAAAGAATTGATTCAGAATGATTTTACCAAGAAAAATTTAAAGTTAGAATTGGATAAAATTATTGCAGGAGAAACAAGAGAGGAATTGCTAGTCAATTACAATCTTCTAGAACATAAACTGGGGGGTGCTGGTGCTTCAATGAAAACAGCAAAAATGATTTATGAATTGAATAAGTAAACTATTCGTTTGCTGTTTCAGTTTCTTCTGGTGTTTCCTCATTCTCTTGAGAAGTTTCTTCCTCTTCAAGAGAATCTTCTTCTAATTCTTCCTCAGACATCGGCTCATTCAAGGCTTCTTGTTCCAGTTTTTGAAGGGATAGAACTCTTTTGATATTCATAAAGTATCCAATGCTCTTTGGGGAGCTCTCTGGGATTTTAGCATATCCTTTTTTATAAGCTAAAAGAGCTTCGTCGTATTCTTTAGACTTTTCATAAAATTGACCGTTGTAGTAATTTCCTAAAGGACTTGTTGGATGTACTTTTAGGGCCAATTCACCATATTCTAATAAATGTTCTCCATCTTCTTCGTCTATTACTATAGATTCCAAGCGAACAAAATCTTCTTGTCGAATTGGAATTCTCTCTCCAAATAAATACTCGATATTTTCATATTTGTACTGCAGGTATTCCATGGCAGCCAGAGGAGACAAATAGGAAATATTTTTTTCAAACTCCTCATCATCAATAGGAGAATACATAGAGTATACAAATTCCATAGCACTTGCAATGGCTTGAGGTGTGCTGATTAAATTATTAGTTTTTTTGAAGTTTTCAAATCGGTAATTGAAATATACGTTGGAAACTCCTATCAACCCAACATCTGTGGCATTGATTACTTCAAGTTTTTTCTTTTCAGTATTATTTCCATGCGACATGTAATAATAAGTATCATCACCCTTTATTTGCGTTGCATATCTTTTCATATAATCCGGCATGTCAGGAGCAAGCTCAGGATTGATGCTAATATAACCGCTAAACACTGGTTTGTTATCGAAAATAAAATAGTTGATAAAGTTGGCACTCAAATCATTGGCAACAACAGTTTTAAAGTAGGCAATTCTGTAGTCATTCTTTATTCTAGGAATTAATTCTTCTTTGATAAAATTTAATGTATTCATACTGTTTTCATGCGGAAAACTATTCAAAACATTAAATCCATAGTCTCTAGATTTGTTTGAAGTTGCAAAATGTGTGATTCCAAGAATAATTTGTTTAGGAACTGCTTTATTTTTAGAGAATAATTTGGCATCCGCAACATAAGAATCGAAAAGAGTTTCCGAATCAATTACAAGTGTCAAAGGATATCTTTGTCGAGATTCTTCATAACCTTCAGGAATGAAAATTTTAACAACTTTTATTTCATTAAGGTAGGTGGAATGAATGTCTATTGCTGTTATTTCTTGTGCAAAAAATTTGAATGTCAGAAATAAGAAAATAAGAAACAGATTATTTTTTTTCATATATGAAGTGATCGCAGTTTTTTGTTTCCGAATGTACAATATATTTTAGGTTTTCGTAAAAAGTGAAAAATAATAAACTTTTTTTTTCTACGAACATCCGATGGAAGCAAATTTACATATTATACTATGTTAACGAAGAAAAAATGAAATTGTTTTTTAGAAAAATGATATCCTATAAAATTTAATCCAAAGCTTTCAATGTTTTTTTCAATAGTTATATATTTACAACCAAAATAAAAAAAGATGACACAAGCAAATTGGCAACCTGTAAAGCCTTCAAATCATTTAGGAGAAGCGTATACTGATATCACTTATAACAAATCTGGCAATGTTGCAAGAATTGCGTTTAACAGACCGAATGTAAGAAATGCATTTCGACCAAGAACAACCTCGGAGTTATATGATGCATTTTACAATGCGCAGGAGGATAATGACATAGGTGTGATTTTATTATCTGCAGAAGGACCTTCTACAAAAGACGGAGTGTATTCTTTTTGTTCAGGAGGAGATCAATCAGCTCGTGGTCATAAAGGGTATGTCGGAGAAGATGGTTCGCATAGACTGAATATATTAGAAGTACAACGATTGATTCGCTTTATGCCAAAAGTGGTCATTGCAGTAGTGCCAGGTTGGGCAGTGGGAGGTGGACATAGTTTGCATGTAGTTTGCGATCTGACTTTAGCGAGTAAAGAACATGCTATTTTTAAACAAACAGATGCTGATGTTACTAGTTTTGATGGTGGATATGGATCAGCATATTTGGCAAAGATGGTTGGTCAAAAGAAAGCAAGAGAAATATTTTTCTTGGGTAGAAATTACTCAGCACAGGACGCTTACGAAATGGGGATGGTAAATGCTGTTATTCCACATGAAGAATTAGAGGATACTGCTTATGAATGGGCTCAAGAAATTTTAGAAAAATCACCAATGTCTATTAAAATGTTGAAGTTTGCCATGAACTTAACGGATGATGGAATGGTTGGACAACAAGTTTTTGCTGGGGAAGCAACTCGTTTGGCTTATATGACAGAGGAAGCTAAAGAAGGTAGAAATGCTTTTTTGGAAAAAAGAAAGCCAAATTTTGATAAAAAATATATAGTGTAAGTGAAACAGTTTACTACTAAAAAACATTAAAGTCTAAGAATAGATGAAACCACAAATAGTTACATTTTTAATTAAATGTCCGGATCAAAAAGGAATTATAGCAAAGTTGACTCATTTCTTTTATCAGGAAGGATTTAATATTGTTAGCTCACAGCAGTATACAAACGAAGAGGAACAGCGTTTTTTTATGCGTTTGCGTGTAGCTTCAGATGCATCGGTAGTATTAAGTAAGGATCAACTAGAAGAGCGTTTTGCTCGTTTGGCAGAGGCTTATAAAATTAGCTGGAAGGTAGATTACGGTCGTAAAAAACAGAAAGTAGCAATCATGGTTTCTCATACAAGTCATAATTTATACGATTTGTTACATAGGCATAAGGAAGGAAAGCTTCATTGTGATGTAAAGATGGTGGTAAGCAATCATGAGAAATTGAAACCTGTAGCAGATATGTTTGGTATTCCTTTTCATTATTTGCCAGTAACTAAAGATACCCGAAAAGAACAGGAAAGAGACTTGATAGAATTGTTTGATAGCAATAGTATTGATTTGATTATTATGGCACGTTATATGCAAATTTTAACCAATGATTTTATCAATCATTATCCTAGCCAAATCATAAATATCCATCATTCATTTTTACCTGCCTTTCAAGGAGCAAATCCATACAGAAGAGCTTATGAGCGTGGAGTTAAATTGATTGGAGCCACGGCACATTATGCAACTGAGGAGTTGGATGAAGGTCCAATCATTGAGCAAGGTGTAGAAAGAGTGACACATGAAAGCTCAGCAGATTCTTTGAAAAAAATTGGAGCAGATATTGAAACAATGGTACTAGCGAGAGCGGTGAGTTGTCATTTAAATAATCAGATCATTGTAGATGGAAACAAGGCGATTGTTTTTCCTATGACGGGTGAGTAAATAGAAAGAGATGAAGATTATTTGTATTGGTAGAAATTATGCAAAACATATTGCAGAACTGGAAAATGAAAAGCCAGAAGAACCGGTGTTTTTTTTGAAACCAGATTCGGCAATACTACCTAAAAAGATGCCGTTTTTTATCCCGACCTTCACCAATGAAGTGCATTATGAAGTTGAAGTATTGGTAAAGATAAATAAAGTTGGAAAACATATCAGTTCAAAATTTGCACATAAATATTATGATGAAGTTGGATTAGGGATAGATTTTACAGCAAGAGATGTTCAAAATAAATGTAAAGAAAAAGGGTTGCCGTGGGAGAAAGCGAAAGCATTTGACGGTAGTGCTGTGATAGGTGAGTTTGTTGTAAAAGAGAGTTTGGGAGATTTGCAAAATCTTTCTTTTTCAATGAAAAAAAATGATGTTTTGGTGCAAGAGGGGAATACAAATTCTATGTTGTGGCAAATAGATGAATTGATTGCTTTTGTATCACAATATTTAACCTTGAAAAAAGGAGATGTAATATTTACGGGAACACCCGCTGGAGTCGGACCGGTTGCAGAGAACGATATTCTCATTGGGGAACTCAACGGAAAAAAGAGTTTTGAGATAAAAATAAAATAAAAAAACGCCTAACAATAGTTAGGCGTTTTTTGTTGTGGGATGTTTGGAATTTATGCAAAGGTTCCAAAATTTTGTTCAATAGCTTTTGGGTTTGTGATATAAACACTGCTAGCTTCTTTTGACATAGCATCTGGGTATACATCTTCAATCCCTTCAATGAGTCCGTTTACAATATCTTTTGCAACATTCTCTGGAATGTCTTTGTCCATTTGTAAGTCTGCAGCCATGTCGGTGTCAATTGGGCCCGGATATACTCCCATAGTTAAGGTGTTGGTGTTTGCCAATTCTCCTCTCATTCCTTGGGTTATACTATGAACAGCGGCTTTACTAACCGAGTAGGTCGCACACATTGGCATATTACCGAGTCCAGCTAAGGAAGAAATATTGACAATTGCGGTTGTTGAGTTCTTTCTAAGTTTTTCTATCAAGGCATTCGATAGATTGATCAACCCCCATACATTGACATTCAAATTCTCCTCTAGACTAGCGTTTGCTTCTTTTGAGAATATTTTACCGATTGAAAAAACTCCTGCGTTGTTTACTAAAATATCTAGATCCTCAACTTGCGCTGCAGCGGCTTGGATGGATGCAATGTCGGTTACATCCAATTGTATCGGAACAATGATAGTTCCGTATTTGGCTTGCAGCGTTTTTAATGATTCTGTGTTTCTGGCTCCAGCATAGATTTTTCTCGCGCCCTTAGATATTAGTTCTTCTACGATAGCTTTTCCAATTCCTCTGTTTGCTCCGCTTATAAAAACGGTTTTTCCTTCGATGTTGATTTTTGTAGTTTCCATACTTTTTTTATTTAAAGTTTTTTCAAAGGTATTGAGTTTGTGTTATTAGTGATTATTGTATTTTTGATTCTATGATATAAAAATATTAATAACATGATAAATCTTGAGTGGCTTAGAACTTTTAGAGTAGTGTATAAAACTAAATCATTGAGCAAGGCTTCTGAGTTGTTGTATATAAGTCAGCCAACAGTAAGTCAACATATTCGTTCGTTAGAGGGCTATCTGAATAAAAAACTATTTGTAAGGAAATCAAAAGGGGTTTTAGAAACAGATGAAGGTAAGATTCTGAATACGATGGTTTCTGGTACTATCGAGTCTTTGGAAGAGATAGAGAATAAAATAGGTCAGAAATATTTAAAAGAAAACAGAATTATAAGCATTGGCATTTCTTCTCATTTATTTCAAACAGTACTTGGAGATGTTTTACAGAGTATAGGGAGTCAGGTTCATGTTAAGTTTGGAAAGAAACAAGAGTTAACACGTCAAGTTGAAGATGGAGATTTACTCTTTGCGATCGTTCCGGATGTCATTGATACTTTGGATATGCATGTATTCCCTTTGGTAGATCAGCAAATGGTAATTGCATATACACCAGATATTGATTTGGAAAATATTCACAAAATTTATAAAAAAGACACCCATGCCGCAGAGAAGATATTAACGGATCAAACATGGTATGCACATGATGCAACTTCAAATTTCTTAAAAGTCTATTGGATGCATGTATTTGATAAAAGGAGGCCGGCGATTGTTCCCAATTATATTATCCCGAATGAATTTGATCTGCTGCAAATGTTGGCTAAAGGTTCTGGTATGACCATTGCTTTTGATTCTCATGTTAAGAATTTTGAAGAACAAGGGCATTTAAAAACCTGTACCTTAGGAGATGTAAATTTTAGATCATTAATGTTAGTTTCTAGTAAGAAAAAAGCTCCTAAAGAATTGACAGAAAAGATAAGATTGATTCTAAAAAGTAAGCTAGAATTTTAAAGAATATTTTTGGGTTAATGTTCTATTAATCAACTGTACTTCTGTATTTTTGCTGCTCTTAAAAAACATAGAATTTGAAAGTAGAAATAATTACCATTGGAGATGAGATTTTGATAGGTCAAATTGTAGATACAAATTCTCAATGGATGGCCACTGAATTGAATAAAATAGGGGTGTCGGTGTATCAGGTAACCTCTATTCAAGATGATGAAGCACATATATTACAAGCCTTTAGAGATGCTCAGTCAAGAGTTGATGTGGTTTTGGTAACAGGAGGTTTAGGCCCTACAAAGGATGATATAACCAAACATACTTTCGCTAAATATTTTTCTGATGAATTGATACTAAACGACTCGGTAGTAAAACATGTCAAGAGCATGTTTTCTAAAAGAAATATTCCCTTTTCGGAATTGAACCGTTTGCAAGGATTGGTACCCTCAAAATGTACAGTTTTGCATAATGAACTTGGGACTGCACCAGGAATGCTTTTTGATGAGAATGATACTGTTTTTGTGAGTATGCCCGGAGTACCTTTTGAAATGAAAGGATTGATGACAGGTCAAGTTTTACCTTTTTTAAGAAATAAATTTACATTGCCTTTTATCCAACATAAAACAATTATCACGTATGGTATTGGTGAAAGTGCTTTGGCAGAAAAGTTAGAGACTTGGGAAGAGGAGTTTCCTGCTATTTTGAGTTTGGCGTATTTACCTTCTCCTGGAAAAGTGAAATTACGATTGTCTGGTAAATATTTTGATAAGCAAGCTCTAGAAGAAACAATTGCTGCTGAGGTTAGTAAGTTGCAACATCAGTTAGGGGAGTTAATTGTAGGTTATGAAGATGACGAAAGTATTGTGGAGCTTATTGCTAGTTTGCTTAAAAAAAATAATAAAACATTGGCCGTTGCAGAAAGTTGTACAGGGGGGTATTTGACCTCTATGTTAACAGAGAAATCTGGAGCTTCAGCATTTTTTGTTGCTTCCTTAGTGGCTTATACCCAAAAGGTAAAAATAAATGAATTGGGAGTGTTGCCAAGTACAATAGAAAAGTATTCTGTGGTAAGTACGCAAGTAGCAGAAGAAATGGCATCGGGTATGTTGAAAAAATCAGAAGCGAATTTTGCAATTGCTACCACTGGTAATGCAGGACCCACAACAGATGAAACCGACAAAACTGTTGGTGTAGTTTGTATTGCAATAGCATCTGATTCAGGGGTTTATTCCGAGGAGTTTAATTTTGGAAAACCAAGAGAGAAGGTCATACACAGAAGTTCAAACAAAGCTTTGGAAATTTTAAGAAAAGAAATATTAAAAAACTATTGAAAAATGTTTGGTGGTATCTAGAATTAATCGTTAATTTGCACCTCGTTTAGAAAATAACAATAAAAGAGTTTTAAAGATGTCTAGAGTTTGTGAACTTACAGGAAAAAAA
>NZ_JAQWGB010000011.1 GCF_029238425.1 Flavicella sp. | reverse complement strand
TGTCTCATATTATCAATATCATCAAAGAATTAAAAAAAATATTGAAATCAAAAAAAGCATCTAAGATTAGTTAGATGCTTTTTTTTTATTCGTTTCAACTATTAGAAGTTTATGTATTTCGCAGGTACATATTTGTAATCTTTACCAACTCTTATAATTAGTGATATCATAGGTGTAAAGGAATATGCATAACCATCATCTCCTCCTAGATTGGCAACACCAAATAAAGGAGCAAGGGCAAGCGTGTGTTGTTTGTCAAATAAATAAGTCACAACAGGTCCACCTCTTACAAATTCAACTCCTGTATAAGAATCACTCCATCTAAAAAAAGGTCCAATAAGACCGCTCAATATTAATTTTTCATTCATAATGTGATTGTAAGTGACCACATACCTCAACCCTTGTCTAAAATTACCTTTAGTGTCCAAATCTACTTGGTATTTTAGTTGTTGTACGAGCTGACTGTTCAATTTTTTATCAAGATCTGTAAAATTAATTTTTCTGATCGTAGCAAATCCAAATCTAAAGTCGTGCCTGTCCGGTTTGACACTAGCTCTAAAATCCGGAACAAATTCCCATTTGGCATTAGGAGAGTAGGTGAGTACTCCTTCGTAATACCATTCTTTTAAAGCACTCATGTTCTCATTTACACGCCATTGTAGCTCGTGAGAATGTTGGAAGTTGTTCTGACCTCCAAACACAATTTTATTTCCTACGAGTAGCCAGTTGTCCCATCTATCTATTTCATCTTCTTGAGCATTAGAGGTTAAAGAAAGAAGAAAGAAGAATATTACAATTGAATATATGGATTTCATAGGATAGATGAGTTAAGATTTTTTACAATGCGATTCTTCCTCTTACTCCAGCAATAAAAATAGAGCTTGTAGTTGGATTTAAAGCTGGGTTGATTAAATATTGTACATCAGGTGAAATAGCAAATCTGTTTGAAAAATTTATTTTATAAAAAACTTCGGCAGTTATCTGATTGTCTAAATCAGGACCAAATGAAGTTTCATTTACTTCACCCCAACCTAAAGAAACTCCTAAAAGACTTCCTTGTTTTGTGGTTTGGTAAGCGAACCCACCTACCAATGATTTTTGTAATAAAGTACCACCATCTTTGGCGTAACCACCTCTTAAGAAAGGGTGTATTCCATTTTTAAAGTAGTGGGTAGCAGAGAAGGCAATTCCCCAACCCGGAAGGGAGGCGGTAACAGGTGTACCATCAGAATGCCAAAAAGTAAGATGTATGTTGTCAAGAAAAAAACGATCTTTACCAGTGGTATAGCCAAACTCTAAGCTTTTAAAGTAATTACCATTTGCAAAAAATGAATTGAAATTATCCCACGGTTTTGTTGGGTCTGATCCAGCATCACTGATACTCGCAATTCCATAAATGTTATCTGTAATATACATAGCAACTGCTGCTCCTAAGGCAGCGTCATTCGGAATGTATACTGATTGAGAACCTGTACTAAATTGAAAGTTCATAAATCCAGTCCAAGGACTTGCGTAAGCATACACATCCACATAATCCGTAGCATCTAAAAGTCCAGCTACAAAGGAAAGTTTGCCGTCTAGTAAACGTTGTCTCCAATAAAAGTTGGTCATTCTAAAGCCATCTTCATTAAAAGCAGGAACTTGCATTCCAACATAACCGATTTCAAAACCAAAGTTTTTCGGGGTAATATCGGTGTATTTATGTCTGTGTTCCACCTTATAGACAAAAGCTCCACTATTTTTAGAGCCTCTATTGACCAATTCCCAAGAACCATACAAACGCACCATTCCAGCTCCTGTGTTTTTATCACCTAGACTTTCAGTGGCACCAAAATAAACAGAGGAATAATCAACCCCAAAGTCAAATCCGGATTTTCCTTTTAGTTTGTTTTTAGAATCGAAATACGATTTCATAAAATCAAATTCAAAAAAGGATGTTTTATCTTGGGCTAGCTGATTGTCAACCTGATCTTTACTACCCAATTTATAATCTGTCTCTTCTTGATTTTCTTTGGATTGAGAAAATAGGCTCGTACAAGAAAGAGCGATGCATAAGAAAACTATTTTTTTCATGTTATTTCGCTTTATAATTAAATGAATACTTAGCTGAGAACTGCAATCTGTAAAATCCATCTCCTGAACCGTCTTCTAAACCACGATAGGCATACATGGTTTCAATTCCAAACAATAAATTTTTATCAGGTTGGTAAATGATATTGGCAGAGCCACTCCAAGCTGATTTATTCGCATTTGCTTTTGTGATGTCCATCGGATTCTCTGCGTTTAGGAATGAATAATTTGCG
>NZ_JAQWGB010000002.1 GCF_029238425.1 Flavicella sp. | reverse complement strand
TCTGTAGATAGTTGTACGTAAAAAGGCTGTGAAGCTGTTGCAAAGTTAATAGCTTGCAAAGTAGCCCATTTTGAACCTACTGTTTTGATCTTTTTTATTTTACCATTTTCTTTTTTATAATCAAACTGAGCTTCTTCCGGTAATAATTTTCGGTCATCAACATATAAAGAGATCAACACAAATTTTTCAAGTTCTTCATATACTTCAGGATCACTCCAAACGTTTTCTTCCATTTTTCTGCAGTTGACACATGCCCAACCTGTAAAGTCTAATAGAATCGGTTTAGTTATCTGTTTTGCATAAGCGAGACCTTCATCGAAATCTTTGAAACAATTTAAGTCCAAAGGACAATCTGTTTTGGTTTCATGGATGCTATAAAACTTTGGCGGAGCGAATCCACTTAATAGAGAAAGTGAGGTGTTGAAAAATAAACCAGCAATTAGGTATATTGTAAATACAGCTGATGTCAAACCAGTTAGTTTTCTACCAAGACTTAATTTTTGAGTGGGTCCATCATGAGGGAATTTGATCTTTCCAAAAGCATATAATGCCAAACCGGCAAATACAAGAATCCAAATAACGATAAAAGTTTCTCTTTTAAGAAGTCCCCAATGTTGGACCATATCAGCATTTGATAAAAATTTTAGGGCTAATGCAACCTCCAAAAATCCAAGAATTACTTTTACGGTGTTCAACCATCCTCCAGATTTTGGTAATGTGTTAAGCCAGTTAGGGAATAAGGCAAAGAGAGTGAAAGGCAAAGCCAAAGCGGATCCAAAACCGACCATACCGAAAGTAAGTTGCATAGCTCCTCCATCAGAAGATAATGCTCCTACTAATAAGGATCCTAGAATAGGGCCAGTACAAGAAAAAGACACAATTGCTAAGGTAAGGGCCATAAAAAAGGTTCCAATGATTCCTCCAATATCAGAAGCTGAGTCCATTTTATCAGACCAAGAATGCGGTAATGTTATTTCAAAGTACCCAAAAAAGGAAATAGCAAAAACAATAAAGATGACAAAAAATCCAACGTTTAGCCAAACATTGGTTGAAATACTGTTTAATATTTCAGGATCTACAGAGTCTAAAAAGTGGAATGGTAAACTTAGAAGTAAATAAATAAAACTGATAAAAAAACCATACAGAATTGCACTTGAAACTCCTTTTTTCTTAGTTCCCGATTGTTTGGTGAAAAAAGATACCGTTAATGGAATCATCGGGAAGACACACGGGGTTAACAGGGCAATAAGTCCACCGAAAAAACCTAATAAAAAGACGGAAGTCAATCCTTTACCCTCAGATTTATTATTGTTGCTTCCTTTTAAAAATTCGGAGGTATTGGAAATGTTTAAGTCTAAAGCTTGTGAAAGTGCTACACTTTTTACATTGATGTTTTTAGAAGTTGTAGCAATGGCTTTATCGGTCAATTGAAAAACTAAAATTTCTCCCGGTTCAAAAGTACAAGCTTGGTCGTCACAGGTTTGGTAAGCCGCTGAGATTTGAATATTGTCTATAGAACTATTTATGAGTTGTATGTGTTGAGAAAAAACTGCTTGTTTTTCAAAATACGAAGTTTCCATTTCAAAAATCTCCTCATAGGAAGTATGAGTTTCACTTTCTTCGGTTTTTCCAATCAATTTAAAATCTACACCTGCTTTTTCAAAAGTAAATTCTGTAGCGAGGGGTCCACCTTCTGGAAGGTGCTGTGAGTACAAATGCCATCCTGGTTTTAAAGAAGCCGTAAAGGTTAAAATATATTCTGATTCTGTTTCCTGAGAAATTTTCGTATCCCATGAAATGGTGCTTTCCTGACTTTCAGCGTTAATAACAAATCCTAAAAATAGAATCAGTGAGAATAAGTATTTTTTCATTGTATATGTTTTTTTCAACCTGTTTCCTCTTTATTCAGAGAAATTAACTTCTAATATGTCGGTTGTTTTATCAGTTATTTTATATCTGTTATCCATGCGAGTTCCAATAATCCAAACAATAGCATCGCCATCACATAAAAGCCATTTATTTTCTTTATCAACCAAAGATAATTTAGAGTCTTTAAAAAATTTGCTCAGCTTCTTTTTGCCGTGCATTCCTAATGGGTAAAAATAGTCTCCTTTTTTCCATTTTCTTACAACCAAGGTATCGTTTAAGAGATTTTTATCAATATAGGCTGTATTCAATGAAAACTCCCCAGCGGCCTTTCTTTTGTGAAAGGACAGATTTATAGGGGTTATAATTTTTTTGCTATTCGTAGGAATGCTATAGCTATCAGAATCATTTTGAGGAAGTTTACTGATTAAAATTTCCTCTCTGTTTTTAATCAGTCGATGTGTTTTAGAGACTAGTTTTTTACCTGATTGAGCTTCTAGAATATTGTAAATATCCTTCCAGTTTACAAAACCAAAGGGTTTTAAAACTGGGTAAAGGTTGGCTTTGAGATCTTTTAATTGATGTATTTTTTTTAAATAAAGTGTAAAGTTCCCATCAGCATTTTTTTGAATTAAGGTTTTGTTTAAGGTTTCCACTCCTTGGGTTACCAATTGTTGAGATTCCTTAAGATTACTTAAAGTTGTGTCAAATGATTGGAAGAAATTAGGGTTTAATTCTTTAAGAATAGGAACTACCTTATGGCGAATTTTGTTTCTAAAGTATTTTGTAGAGTTATTGCTTTCGTCTTCCCTCCAGATAATTCCGTTTTTTTCAGCATACCCTTCTATTTCGGCTCTAGTAAAAGGAAGCAGTGGTCTAATGATGGCTCCGTTTGTTTCTGGGATACCGGTTAATCCGTCGAGTCCAGTACCTCTAGTGAAATTTATTAGAAAGGTTTCCAAAACGTCATCTTTATGATGCGCGGTTAGGATATAATCTAAATTATGTTTTTCTTTTATTTTGTCAAACCATTCATAGCGTAGTTCTCTAGCCGCCATTTGAATAGAAATAGACTTTTCATTGGCGTATTCATTGGTTTTAAACTTAGTAGTATAAACAGTCGCGTTTAGAAAACTTCCAAGATTTTTCACAAAAGTTTCATCTTTGTCACTCTCTTTTCCGCGTAATAAAAAATTGCAGTGAGCAAGTGAAAAATGGAATTCTGAATTTTTAAATAAATGAGCTAAAACCGTACTATCTAATCCTCCAGAAGAAGTAATTAATACATTACTTTTTTTTAAGAAAGGGAATTTCTCATCAATGTGTTTTTGAAATTGTTTCAGCACGCGGTAAAAATTAAAATAGTAAACGGATACAATCTATGCCATCCAAAGATAAGTTATATATAACAAAGATTCTTCCTTAGATTAAAACTTGTCTCATGGCTTTTGCTTTTAAAAGGCATTCTTCAAGTTCTGTTTCTGGTTTTGCTAAAGATGTTATGGCGCTACCGACAGAAAAGGATACATATTTTTGCTTTTGATTGTATAAGATACTTCTTATGACCACATTAAAATCAAAATCACCCGTAGGTGAAAAATAGCCGACAGAACCAGAGTACAAGCCTCTTTTGCTTTCTTCTTCTTTTTCAATAATCTCCATGGCAGCAATTTTTGGAGCACCAGTCATGCTTCCCATTGGGAAAGTGTTTTTTATAATGTCTACTGGATGGCTTTCTTCTGGAGCCTGAGTGCTGATAGTAGAAATCATTTGGTGGACTTGTTTAAAACTATAAACTCCACAAAGCTCTTCTACTTCCGTTGTGCCTTTTTGCGATATTCTAGATAAGTCGTTTCTAACTAAATCGACTATCATTACATTCTCAGCACGTTCTTTTGGATCCGTTTTAAGAGCTGCTTTAAGTCTTGTGTCTTCCGTTTTTGAGTTGGATCGTTTCGCAGTTCCCTTAATCGGCTGTGAAATAATTTTGTTACCTATTTTTTTTAAATAACGTTCCGGTGAAGCAGAAAGTAAATATTGGTGCTCTGATTTAAAAAAGGTAGCAAATGGTGGCTTAGAAATTTCATTTAAATTATGATACACTTTCAATGGGTCAATGCTTGTGTTTTCTGAGTAGAATTCTTGACAAAAAGTGGCCTCATATAAATCCCCATGATGAATATTTTGAAGAATATTGTGAACTTTCTCTAAATAGGTGTCTTTTGAAATTCTTAATTTTAAATTCGCCTTAGAGTTATTATACTTATCATTTAAATTCTCAGTGTTACAAATACATTCGAAATCGGTTTTTAAATCTTTTTTTTCTGATTCTAGATATTTGAAAGTTGCAGTATGTCCGGAGATAAAGATTAATTTTTTCGGTTGAAAAAAATAAAGGTCCTCAAATTCTAAAGAATCCACATTGTTGGATTGTAAGTTTTCAATATCATTTTTTAGATCGTAGCCTAGATAGCCGAAAATATAATCTTTGGTTTGAGATTGGTAGTTTTTTAATTTTTCAAATGCATTTTTATAATCTGTTTTTAAAAAAGTGTGTGCTCCAACGGCAAGGACAGCCTCGTACTGAGCATATTTTTCATGGTGTTGATTGGAGTCAAGCCAGATGACAGAATCATATTGTTGAGACCAAGCTAGAACTTGAGTTTTAAAGAGATCAGAATCTTTAAGAATGTAACGAGTTTCTACCCTTTGCATGTAGGTTTTGAAAAAAAATTATAAAAAGCAAAGTTAGGATTTAATTGTAAATGAATAAGTATATATTAATAAATTCTAGGCTTTGTAAACTATTTTACTATTTTTGGTAATTCTGTAATTATTTCTTTTTTTTGAGACGAAGAGTGCAATACAGAATTTTAAATACCGTTTATGTGTACAGTCACTTACTTGCCAAAGAATAATGGCGACTTTATTTTTACGTCCAATAGAGATGAGCAACCCGATAGAAAAACGAAAGCTCCCCAGTTTTATGAAAAAGATGGGGTACACTTTTTATACCCAAAGGATGAAAAAGCAGGTGGTACTTGGATCGCTTTGTCAGAGGAAGAAAGATTAGTTTGTTTATTGAATGGGGCCTATGAAGCTCATGAGATGAAAGGGCCTTATGCTTATAGTCGTGGATTGGTAGTAAAGGAGGTCTTGGAAGCAGAAAATGCTAAATGGGCCGTTGAAGACTTGGAGCTTGAGGGGGTAGAACCTTTTACCTTGATAACGATTGATTGGTCATTTATGCCTATTTGCATTGAATTGATTTGGGATGGAGTAAAAAAGGATATTCGTATATTATCTCATAGTTCTAAAATGTGGTCTTCTTCAACCTTGTATGATAAGCCCATAAAAGCTATTCGAGAAAATTGGTTTAAAGAATTTGAAAAGCAATACCCAGAAGCTTCTTTTGAAGATATAATGAGTTTTCACAATAATGAGAGTCATGGTTCAAAAGATATAGCTATAAAAATGAAAAGAGAAGGAGTTGAAACAACAAGTATTACCTCTGTAATTAAGGAAGGAGATTCCTTGTATATGTATTATGTTGATGTTTTAACAGGGAAAGAAAGTAAAATCGACATCATGTCGTATAAATCAGAAATGACTATAAATGAATAAAAACACTGGGTTTATTGTGATTTTAGCATATCCAGATGTGATTGTAAGGGTTGCTAATGGAGAGTTGATTAGTAAAATTTGGCCTTTGTTTGGTGTTGGTGGTCAGAAAAAAGTGATGGCTGGGCATGCCGCTATGTTGTTGGTTTCGAAAGAAACCGGGAAGGTAAATTATTTTGATTTCGGTCGCTATATTACATCAGATACTTTTGGGAGAGTTCGTTCTGAAGTAACCGATAATGAGGTGGCTATTCCATTCAAAGCTATTCATGATGGAAATGAGATTAGCAATTTAGAAGAAATTTTATTGTTCTTAGATAAGCATCCTGAAAAAACTCACGGAGAAGGAAGGTTGGTAGCAGGAGTTAACTCTGAAATTGATTACGATAAAGCTTTGGCTTTTATTTTGGATTTGCAAAAAAAAGGAGAAGTTGCTTATGGAGCATTTAAGAAAGATGGAAATAATTGTGCGCGTTTTGTAACGGATACGATACTTGAATCAACAGGTAATAAAAAAAATATTAGAGATCTTAAAATAAGTTATATAGTTACTCCAAGTCCAGTTAGCAATGTGCTTAAAGGAAGTTCGCCTAATTTGAAAAAATGGCAGGTGGAAAATGGTGTCATTGAAGAGTACAGGAACAATTCTATTTTAAGAGAATATAAAAGATCTCTTTTTGCTAAAGTGCCGCAAGAAGTAGATGACGTAGGATCTGTTATTGCCGATACCAAAAGTTATGATTCTGCTAGTGCCCAGTGGTTGGGAGGAATTGGAAGTGGAGCCTGGTTTGAAATTTTCAAAAAATCTAAAGAGACTGATTGTTTTGAGATTGTCAGAAGAAACAGAATGGGAATCATAGATCTAGAAGGTGACTTTAAGCTAAAAGATGATGGTTTTGATATGGATCAAAAATTTGAATTCCAGTATGGTTCTAATTGCAAAGAGTGTAGAATCAAACAAAATGGAAAAATATTTGTTTTTGAAAGGATAATGTCAAAGTCAGCCTAGTTCAAAGTGTCAGCTACATTTAGTTGAAATGCAGGGATTTGTACTTTAAAGTGAGATTTAGAGTCGAAATTGATCATATTAAAATATCCTTTCATAGCTCCAATTTTAGACTGTAATAAACAATTAGATCTATAGGTGTATTTTTCATTGGGTTCCAAAATAGGAATCTGACCAACAACACCATCTCCTTTAATAATTTCTTTAGTGTTTAACGAATCATAGATTTCCCATTTTCTAGAAAGAAGTTGAACCGTGTCGTTTGTTTGGTTTTCTATGGTAATAAAATAACTAAACAAAAACATACGATTCTCATTCTGAGAATGTATGCCTTCATAGTTTGTCAGCACTGAAATTTTGATGCCTTTTGTTATCTTTTCTACCACTTCAAATAATTTTACTTATGATAAATATAAGTAATTTTGATCGGAAAATTGTGCGGTTAACAAGGATTTTAACGTTTGTTAAGTTATGAAACTATGAAGTTTTAATTCTTGCTATTGATAGTGGTGGCACCAACAATGCGTCCAATTCTTTCTCCGAAAGGCTTGTAGTGCACCAGAATTGTGTAGTTGTTTTCGGTTTCTTGAAAGGATCCTTCAATAGCTTCTATGTTTACATCTTTGTCTTCTTCTTTGATAACATACGTGTAATTGTAAAACCCCTGTTTGAATAATATATCTGTTTCAAGGTGGTTGGTTTTCTTGTTGTAAACTAGTCGGTTTTCTTCCGTAAAAGCATAATTATTAAAAGCTCCATAAACATAGATGTTTTCATTTTTAATGAGTTGTTCATTTGCTTTTAAGAAAAAATGAATGTTGGTGTATTCGCTGTCTAAAGTCGATTCATATCCGTTTAAGGTCCTTACAACAAATCCACCATTGATGTCTGGGTAATAGGTATAAGGCAAGAATTTTCTTAAGATGTTTGGATAGAGGTATGTTTGATAATAATGATCCTCTAAAACTGTTCTAGCAATATTTACGTTCGTTCCGTTAAAGTTTTTTGTGTCAAAATTTAAATATTCATTCCCTCCGGGAAAACTTGTTTCGATATTGTAATTGTAGACGATCTCGTTTTTTTTGTAGTATTGAGGAACGATATCGTATTTGATAAGGTTCCAGTCATTGTTTTGAACAATTTGAATTTTTATTTCTTTTGAAGGATTGTTGATCGTAACATTAGGGTGAATGATGGAGAAGTTTACAACTTGATTTCTGTCTTTGATTGTTTGTTGAGGGTTGATTTGTTTTAGTCTTCTGTCTCTTTGGATGATTGCAGAAACCACAATGCGTGATTCATAGTATACGAATCTGCGTTGGATACAGATTTCATCATCATCATTAAGTACGGTCAGTAAAAAATTACCGCTGATTTTAATTGTAGTATTGATATTTGGGATTTCAAATTTATGATGTGTATAGTTTTGATAAGTTCCAAAAGAGTTTTCAAGGTCTTGAATTTCAAAAGATTGAAATCCATTGATGTATTCTGTGCTTTGTAGGTTAGAAACATTCCAATCATAATCGCAATGCCGTATGTAGTAACGATAGTTTTTTTGATCAGCTTCTAGGTCGTCAAAAGCAAATTTTAGCTTGGTTCCAAGTGGAACAATCGGGTTGAGGTTTTCGTCAGTATTGATCGTAACCGTTTTGATAAAAGCGGCGGTATAGTTTTGCGCATAGCCCAAAGATATGCAGAGAAACAAACCAGTGAAAACAAAAAATAAAATACGTTTGTTCAAATCTTAATTTTAATATCAATAAGTCAAAGATACTAATTAATTATTGCCGTTTGGATTTTTGAAGTATGTCAGTTTTGTTGAAATAAGTTTAAGGATTTTGACTTTTTGTTGATTTAAATTTAACGAATATTTGATTTTCCAAAACATCTTTGAAATGTTATTTGTAATGATTATAAATAAGATAAGAAGCTAATATAAAGGGGCTTATTTGCGGAAAAAAAAATCTAATTTTTTAAATTTGCATTGTTTTAAAACAGATTAACTTAAATTCTAAATATGTCAGAAGACATTCGAATAAAAAAAGGCTTAACCATTAAGCTTAAAGGCAAGGCAGATGAGACAGTTTCTGCAGCTCCTCGTTCTGGGATTTTTGCAATTCAACCAAAAGATTTTCATGGAATAACACCAAAGCTAACTGTAAAGGTTGGAGCTGAGGTTTCCGTGGGTGATGTTTTGTTTTATTCAAAATCAAATGAGCAAATTAAATTTACTTCTCCTGTTTCAGGAACTGTAAAAGAGATTTCAAGAGGTGCAAAAAGAAGGATATTAGCGGTTATTATTGAGGCTAAACCTGAAAACGAATTCAAAAACTTTGGTAAAGAAGATCCATCTGGACTTTCTAAAGAACAAGTGCTAGCTAAATTGTTAGAGAGTGGTTGTTGGGGGTATGTAAATCAACGTCCATATGACGTAATTGCAAATCCAGAAGATGAAGCCAAAGCAATTTTTGTTTCTTCTTTTGATACGGCTCCATTGGCTCCTAGCTATGCTTTTGCATTGAAAGGAAAAGAAGAGGCCTTTCAAGCAGGGATCAATGCACTTTCAAAACTTACCAAAGGAAAAGTATACCTTTCAGTAAATGAAACTGCTTCTTTCTTTAGCAAAGTGGAAAATGTAGAGGTTGTTAATGTCAAAGGAAAACATCCTGCAGGAAATGTAGGAGTTCAGATTTCTAAAGTTGATCCTATCAACCAAGGAGAAAAAGTTTGGACAGTAAATGCTCAGGATGTTGCCATCATAGGAAATCTGTTTTTAACAGGGGAATACAAACCTGAAAGAGTTTTAGCTTTAGCTGGGTCAGAGGTAAATGCACCTCAGTATTATACTGTAACAGCGGGTCAAGGATTGGATAGCTTGTTAGAAGGGAAAATAAATAAAGATAATGTGAGAGTTATCTCTGGTGATGTTTTGACTGGAGATAAGGTAGCTACAACTGGAGATTACCTTGGGTTTTACGATAATGTAATTTCGGTAATTCCTGAAGGAAACACGCATAGATTTATGGGATGGCTTCCGTTTGTAGGAAGTGGAAGTGTGCATAGTGCGTCAAAAACTTCATTCTCTTACTTGTCACCAAATAAAGAATATGCTTTGAACACCAATTTACAAGGTGAAGAGCGTGCACTTGTTGTTACTGGTGAAATGGAAAAAGTAATGCCTATTGATATCTTTCCAATGCAGTTGTTAAAGGCTGTCATGGCAAAGGATATTGAAAAAATGGAGAATTTAGGGATTTACGAAGTGGCTCCTGAAGATTTTGCCTTGATTGATTATACAAGTTCTTCTAAGGTAGAAGCACAGACAATCATCAGAGAAGGTTTAGACATAATGATAAACGAAGTAGGATAATGAAATTTATTAGAAATACATTCGATAAGTACAAGCCGCTTTTTGATAAGGGGGGTAAGTACGAAAAAATGGCTCCAGCATTTAATGCGTTTGATACGCTAATGTTTGTGCCAAATCATACAACAAAACATGGTGCTCACATTAGAGATGGTGTTGATTTAAAGCGTATCATGGTTACCGTGATCTTTGCTATGATACCTGCGCTAATTTTTGGTATGTGGAATGTTGGTTTTCAACACTTTTCACAATTAGGAGAGGCAGGTACTTTTGTAGATTATTTAATCTACGGGTCTTTTAAATTTCTTCCAATGGTTGCCGTTTCATATGGTGTTGGATTAGGAATTGAATTTGCTTTTGGTGTTTTTAGAGGTCATGATATCAACGAAGGATACTTAGTTTCTGGGATGTTGATTCCATTGATTATGCCTATTGATCTTCCTTTATGGATGTTAGGAGTGTCCGTTGCGTTTGCCGTGTTAATTGGTAAAGAAGCATTTGGAGGTACTGGAATGAATATTTTGAATCCGGCCTTAGTTGCTCGTGCTTTTGCATTCTTTTCTTATGCACCTTATATGTCTGGAGATAAAGTATGGGTAGCAGATGCAAGTACAGTAGATGCTATTTCAGGAGAAACTATATTAGGAACTTTAGCTGCTAATAATGATGTTTCTTATAGTGTACTTGATATGTTTTTAGGATATATACCTGGTTCCGTTGGAGAGACATCAGTATTGATGATTTTGATTGGTGCAGCCTTTTTATTATTTACAGGTGTTGCTAGTTGGAGAATAATGTTGTCAGGAATCATTGGAGCTTCTATAATGGGATTGATTTTCAATAGCCTTGGTGCAACTTTATTGCCGGATAATGGTTTGATGAATTTTCCATGGTGGGAACATTTGTTAGTAGGAAGTTTCGCTTTTGCAATAGTGTTTATGGCAACTGATCCTGTTTCTGCAGCGCAAACTGATAAAGGAAAATGGATTTATGGATTCTTGATAGGGTTCTTAGGAATTATGATTCGTGTATTTAACGGAGCATACCCAGAAGGTTTCATGATGGCAATTTTATTGATGAATGTTTTTGCTCCTACAATTGATCATTATGTTGTAGAAGGAAATATCAAACGTCGTAAAAAACGTGTAAAAAATAATTTAGAAACGGCTTAAGACATGGATAAAAATAGCAACGCGTATACGTTTATTTTTGCGGTTATCATGGTGACTGTTATCGCTGGTTTGTTGGCTTTTACAGCAACTAGTTTGAAACCATTGCAAGAAAAAAACGTGAAAGCAGAAAAAATGCAGAACATTTTAGGAACTATCGGTGTGACTGAGGTTTCTAGGGATGATGCAGAAGTAGAATTCAATAAATATATCAAACAGCAATTGGCTTTAAAAGCGGATGGTACTGTAGATACGGAAGCAGATGCTTTTACATTGAGTTTGAAAAAAGAAGTTAAGAAAAGTGATACAGATCAACGTTTTCCTTTATACATCGCAGAAAAAGACGGAAAGACGTTTTATGTAGTTCCTTTATATGGAGCTGGTTTATGGGATGCAATTTGGGGATATGTAGCTTTGGACGGTGATAAGAATACTATCATTGGAGCTAATTTTGGACACAAAGGAGAAACTCCAGGTTTAGGTGCTGAGATTACTACAGATTGGTTCCAAGCACAATTCGCTGGTAAAACTTTATTGAAAGATGCAAATGCAGGATTTACAGCAGATAATTTTGTTTCTGTAAAAGCTGTAAAAGGAGGAGCTAAAACAGGAGATGCTCATGGTGTTGATGCCATTTCAGGAGGTACAATTACTTCTGATGGAGTGTCAAACATGGTACAAGAGAGATTAGCACGTTATTTACCTTATTTTAAAAATAATTAATCATGGCAGAGGAAAAAGAACCATTGTTCTCTAAACAAAATAGAGCGTTGTTAACAGATCCATTGGATGATAACAACCCCATATCGGTGCAGGTACTAGGTATTTGTTCTGCTTTGGCAATTACAGTACAATTAAAGCCTGCCTTGGTTATGTCAATAGCTGTATTATTCGTTGTCATAGCAAGTAACGTGATCGTTTCTTTGATTAGAAATTTAATTCCAGGACGTATCCGTATTATTGTTCAATTATTGATTGTAGCATCCTTAGTAATTTTAGTAGATCAAATTTTAAAGGCCTATGCTTATGATGTAAGTAAGGAACTTTCTGTATTTGTTGGATTGATTATTACCAACTGTATAGTAATGGGACGTTTGGAAGCATTCGCATTGGCGAACGGACCATGGAAATCATTCTTAGATGGTGTTGGAAACGGTGCAGGTTATGCATTGATCTTAGTTTTAGTAGCTTTCTTTAGAGAGTTGTTAGGATCTGGAAAATTATTCGGATTTGAAGTACTTGGTCATAAAGCAAAGACTTTGGCAGATTCTACAGGTTTATATGCTATGGGATATGAGAATAACGGATTTATGTTATTGTCTCCAATGGCTTTGATTACTGTGGGAATCATTATTTGGGTGCAGAGATCTAGAAATAGAAAATTAATCGAAAACTAATAAAATATACAAGATGGATTATATTAACATTTTCGTAAAAAGTATTTTTATTGACAATATGGTATTTGCATATTTCCTTGGAATGTGTTCATATTTGGCAGTGTCAAAAACAGTAAATACAGCAGTTGGTTTAGGAGCAGCAGTAATCTTCGTATTGGTGGTTACAGTTCCAGTAAACTTTTTGTTAGATACCTATTTATTAAAACCAGGAGCTTTAGTTTGGTTGGGAGAAGAGTATGCTTCAATCGATTTGAGTTTCTTAAGTTTTATTATGTTTATTGCTGTAATTGCTTCTATGGTACAGTTGGTTGAAATGATAGTGGAACGTTTTGCTCCTGCTTTGTATGGGGCTTTGGGTATCTTCTTACCATTGATTGCTGTAAACTGTGCAATCTTAGGAGGTTCATTATTTATGCAACAAAAAGATTTCTCTAACGTTGGAGAATCTGCAGTATATGGTTTAGGATCAGGAATTGGATGGTTTTTAGCAATTTTAGCAATTGCTGCAATCCGTGAGAAAATTGCTTATTCTAATGTACCTGCTCCTTTGAAAGGATTGGGGATCACATTTATCATTACTGGTTTAATGGCGATAGGATTCATGAGTTTCTCAGGAATCAAATTATAAACAACTAAGAGTATACACATGACTATAGTAGTAAGTATTATCGTTTTTTTAATAGTGATTTTAATTTTGACAGCTGTTTTATTGGTTGCCAAAGCAAAATTACTTCCTTCTGGGAAAGTTAAAATTACGATCAACGGAGAGAAAACGATTGAAGTAGAAACTGGAGGTACCTTGTTAGGTACTTTAGGTGCAGAAAAAATATTTTTACCATCTGCTTGTGGTGGAGGTGGAACTTGTATCCAATGTGAATGTCATGTTCATTCTGGAGGAGGAGAAGCTTTACCAACAGAAACACCTCACTTTACTCGTAAAGAGTTGGCCGGTGGAGTACGTTTAGGGTGTCAGGTAAAAGTAAAGAATGACATGGATATTTCTATTCCAGAAGAAATTTTTGGAATAAAGAAATGGAAGGCGAAAGTAGTTTCTAACTATAACGTAGCGTCATTTATTAAAGAATTTGTGGTAGAGATCCCTGAAGATATGGATTACAAAGCGGGTGGATATATCCAAATTGAAATCCCTAAAACAGAGGTGAAATATTCTGATATGGATATTACGGCACACCCTCAAGATCACCCGGGAGAGCCTGATAAATTCCAGGAAGAGTGGGAGAAGTTCAAACTTTGGCCATTAGTGATGAAAAACACAGAGACTATTGAGAGAGCATACTCTATGGCTTCTTACCCTGCAGAGGGACGTAACATTATGTTGAACGTGCGTGTGGCTTGTCCTCCTTTTGATAGAGCTAAAGGTGGCTGGATGGATGTAAATCCAGGTATCGCATCTTCTTATATTTTCAATCGTAAAGTAGGAGATGAAGTTACAATTTCAGGACCTTATGGAGAGTTTTTTATCAATGAGTCAGATGCCGAAATGGTTTATGTAGGTGGTGGAGCTGGAATGGCACCAATGAGATCTCACTTATATGAGTTATTCCATACGATGAAAACAGGGCGTAAGGTGTCTTACTGGTATGGTGGACGTTCTAAGCGTGAGTTATTCTACTTGCATTATTTTGAAGCTTTAGAGAAGCAATTCCCTAATTTTAAAATGCAATTAGTATTGTCTGAACCATTAGAAGAAGACAATTGGAAAGTGAAGAAAGATGTTAATGACGAAGGGGATGGATTTGTAGGATTCGTTCACCAAGCATTGATAGATAATTATTTAAATGGTCATGAAGCACCAGAGGATATAGAATTCTATTTCTGTGGACCGCCAATGATGAACCAAGCAGTTGTTAAAATGTGTGACGATTTTGGTGTACCACCAGAGAATGTACG
>NZ_JAQWGB010000212.1 GCF_029238425.1 Flavicella sp. | reverse complement strand
AAGGATAAATATAAAGTATTTCATTTCGATAAGTTTTAAAAATAGACGAGATAAATTTTAATCACTTACAACTGTGATTCATTAACTAAATTCTATATTTGTAATTCAAAGTTAAAAAAAATATCATGAAGTTTTATTGTTCTCTTTTATCTATTCTATTCATTGTTATCAGCTGTTCTACGGTTCCAATTACAGGTAGAAAAAGACTTAATTTTGTCTCAGACGAAGAAGTTTTACCAATGAGTTTTGCTCAATATAAATCATTCTTAGAAGAAAACACTTTATCAAGTAACAAAGAACAATCAGATGAAATTTCTGAAGTAGGGGAGAGAATCTCAATAGCTGTGACAAAATTCATGAGAGAGAATCACATGAACAAAGAAGCGGATAGTTATGAATGGGAGTTCAATTTAGTTCAAGACGAAACGATGAATGCTTGGTGTATGCCAGGTGGAAAAGTTGTTTTTTATACCGGAATTTTACCTATTGCAAAAAACACTGATGGTATTGCTGCTATTATGGGTCATGAGGTAGCCCATGCTTTTGCAAAACACGGTCAAGAAAGAATGTCATCTCAGCAAGTACAGCAAATTGGTGCCGTTGCTGTAGCTGCCGGAAGTTCAGGACAAGAAACAGAAGAACAGTTGATGTGGAACATGGCCTATGGTTTAGGATCTCAACTTGGTATGTTAAAATTTAGTCGTCAACATGAAACAGAAGCAGATAAACTAGGAATGGTTTTTATGATCATGGCTGGATACAATCCAGAAGAAGCCGTAAATGTATGGAAACGTATGAAAGAAACGGGATCTAGCTCTACACCTGAATTTATGAGCACACATCCATCCAATGATACTAGAATCAAAGAATTACAGGCGTTTATTCCAGAAGCAGAAAGACTAGCTGCGAAATACAAATAATCAATCGACTTCTTTGGTGTTGATATAGTAATTTTGATCTACATCAAAAGTCTCTATTTTTACGTTGAATTTTGTTTTTTCCCATTTTGATGTTGGTTTGATAACATATTGAATGTTATTGATATAAATCCGTACGGGTAAATGTAAGTCAGGAACACAATTAGACCAACGCACTTTTATAAACTTTTTACCAACTTTATACTCTAAGGTCGGAATCTGGGTGGTTCTCAAATACTGATCAAAAACGGTAGAGAAATCTATTTTTGTAAATTCAGAAATATAGTTTTCAATCTCTTTCGTTGTAACCGTTTGATGGTAAAATTTATGATTCAAACCTCTAAGCAACAATCTCCAAGTCCCTTCGTTTCCAATGACATATCGTATGGTATGTAACATATTGGCTCCTTTGTAATACATATCATCAGAGCCTCTTTGATTCACTCCATAAGTACCAATTATTGGTTTGTCATTCTTAATGTTTTTTCTAATTCCTTGTACATAGGCATTTCCTGCTTTCAATCCATATAGATAATCTAAATACATCACTTCAGAATAATTTGTAAAGGATTCATGAATCCACATATCCGCAATATCTTTGTTAGTGATATTATTCCCAAACCACTCATGTCCCGACTCATGAATAATAATAAAATCAAACTTCAGTCCCCAGCCGGAGCCACTTAAATCAGTGCCCAGGTAACCGTTTTCATAGTTATTCCCATAACTAACCGCACTTTGATGCTCCATGCCCAAATAAGGGACTTCTACCAATTTATAGCCATCCTCATAAAAAGGATATGGTCCAAACCAAAATTCAAAAGCCTCGAGCATTTTATCTACCTGTTGGAACTGTTTTTTCGCTTTGTAGAAATTTTGCTTTAACACATAGTAGTCACAATACAAATCTCCAGCTTCTCCTTGGTAGGTATTAGCATAGGAAACATAATTCCCAATCGACATTTGAACAGCATAGTTGTTTATTGGATTGACTACTTTCCAATGATAAGTTTTCGCCTGTTGGATACTATCGTAATCTGTTTTTACCAAACGTCCATTTCCTACAGCCACAAGGTTTTCAGGGACGGTATATGACAAATCTATTCCCAAATTTGGTTCGTCTGCAAGATGGTCTTTACAAGGCCACCATAAACTTGCGCCATCTCCTTGACAAGCAGTAGCAATAAAATCAATTCCATTAGAATCCTTTCCCCAAGTAAATCCTCCTTCCCAAGGTGCTTTCGTCGTTTCTTTGGGCACACCACTAAATACAATGTCAAGAGAATTGATCGAATCTACATATTGCTTTTTCTTTAATTCTATCCAATAAATGGCTCCTTGATTTTTGAATGCTAACTTCTCACCATCTTGTGAAATCGTTGAAATATGCATAGGTTTTTGAAGATCGATTTGCATAATATTAGCCTCCCGTAGTACTTTATACAAAACCTTGTTTTTCCCCGAAATGGATTTTCCTTTGATGTCAACCTTAATATCTAACTCGTATTTCTGTAAATCCCACCAACTTCTGTTTTCGTTAAATCCACCACGTAGACTGTCTTTCTTTGAATAAATTTCTTTTTGACTATACGTGCAAATAGTTAGGAATAGCAGGGGTATTACTAAAAAATATTTCATGCAATTTGGTTTGGTTCGTAAGTAAATATACTAAAAAGAGCATTAGTTGTTCTTTCAAAAATAATTATCTGTACAAAACAGACCACCAGATAAATTCATGAAAGTAAAAAATCACAAAAAGAACGCAGAAATTTAATTTATCGATCAAAAAAAAGTCCTTATTCATAAAAAATAAGGACTTTAAGTTTTTAGGTATACAAACTATTATAAGCGCTGTTTTCTTTTGGTAAAGGAAGTCAGTAAAACAATTACAAGCACCAACATGGCAATTCTAAAAATATAATCACCTTGATCAGTATAATAGGTAGTATGCTTGCTTGTTCTAATTGAACCTTTTAAAGCTCCTTTTTCTCCATAAGGAATACTTTGCATTATATCTCCTTTTTGATTGATAAGGGCAGATATTCCCGTGTTGGCAGATCTTGCGATACTACGTCTATTTTCAATCGCTCTCAATCTAGCCAAGCTTAAATGCTGCTTGTGTCCTTGACTCGTGCTCCACCAACCATCATTTGTGATGATTGCTAAAAAGTCGGCTCCCATTTTCACATAGTCTGTGACATACTCGCCATAAACGGATTCATAACAAATAACCGGGGCCAATGTATTTACATCGTTTGTAAACACCTCTCTATTTTCTTGAGTGGTAAGTGTTGAAATCGATCCCCCTAAGTCAATCATATAACCACCTAATAAAGGAGAAATGACGTTTCTGTAAGGAATATGTTCTACGCCTACAACCAACTTAGATTTGTGATAATATTCAAATTCCTTTTTAGCTTTTAGAAAAAAGGAAGAATTGTAGCTATTGTACCAATTTTCACTATTTCTAAAATAGTTAGCCGTAGCATTCGGCTTTTGGTCGGCATCAAAACTATCGTAAAAAGTAATTCCTGATAAAAAGGCTACGTTCCTATTAGAAAGCACAAAACTATTTAGTTTATAGTATGCCTTAGTTCTTTTAAACTTATCCAATTGCACAGGTTTTGAAAGCGTTGTTTCCGGTGCAATTACAAAATAATTATTAGAATCTAATTTTGTTTTGGCTAAGTCAATTAAATCCTGCGCCATACCATCATTGGTCGTTTTATACTTCTCTGTATAAGGATCAACGTTGGGTTGCAGTACAATTACATTGACTTTTTCTTCCGATTCTTTAAAGCTATGGTAGATGTATAAAGAAGAAAATACCCCAATCACAATAACAACAATAGGTAGTAAGCTAGATTTGATAAAAAGCTTTCTGTTTCTGTGTTTTTGAAAATCGATACATCCGTAGAAAAATAAAATATTTACAATCCATATCCATAAGGTACCACCAAAAGTTCCAGTGTACTCATACCATTGTACCCACTTGTAGTATTCAGAAAATCCATTTCCTAAATTCAACCAAGGCCATGACAATTCCCAGTTCAAATGAAATTTCTCGAAACCGATCCATAAACAAACCAACATCCATAAACTCAATTTTTGAGATATTTTCTTTGCGATGATATGGTATAGCAGAAAAACAATACTCATTAACAAAGCATTTGCAAAAACGGCAAAATACATTCCAAAAGGCGTTGCATAATACAACCACCAAGTAGTTATGGCATTGAAAATTAAAAATGTAATGTAAGAAAATCCAAGTATTTTCAGGTTTGATTTTTTTACAGTACTCTCCCTTAAACTTTTCTCAAGAACTAATAAAGGAACAAAAGCAATAAATAAAAATAACGGAAAACCATAGGTTGGCCAGGAAACGGCTAGAAGTAACCCTGACGCTATCGCCAGTACTAATTTTTTCATGCTATTATTTTTGTTTTCTAGGTTTCATAAAATCGAAATCTACTTTTATAGAAAATGTATTGGAGTACAATGCATTTCCGGTACTTGCTATATTTGAAAGTGCATAATCCACTTGAATTCCATGATAACTAAAACCAAGACCGATATTAGGCTGAAAACTAAGTGAAGTAGTATCATCAAATTCATTGATATTTTGAAAATTTCCAACCCCCAATCTCAAAAACACTAATTTTTGATAATCCAATTGAAAACCTAAAGAAGGATCAATACTAAAAGATTCATTTGAGATGATATCATTTGTTTGTGCAAATCTTGTGTGAAAATCTACTTCTGTCAATAATTGAAAATCTTTGTTTTTAAAATCAAAACTTCTAGCAATCCCCAAATGCACTTTAGGAATCGTTAATTCTGTTGTTGTAGGGAGCTCGTCATTCTGACCAGGGATAGCATTTTTAATAGCCTCAAAACCCTCTGAGTCTATGGTCCATGTATTTACGGTTGTTGTTATATCTCTCACCATCAAACCAAACTGCCATTTTTGAATACTGTATTGTGCAGCAGCATCAATTCCAAATCCCCAAGAGGATGCAAATTCACCAATGGTTCTACGAATAATTTTTGCGTTCAATCCTATACTCAAACCTTTAACAGATTTTATTTCTTTGGCTACACCAAAGGTAAAGGCATAATCAGCAGCAGAAAAAAGACTGACTCTATTAAAATCAATATTTCCGTTGTTATCAATTAATTGCGTTGTATTCAATATATCATCCACCCCAAAACGAATCACAGAAAAAGCCAAAACCAATCCATCTTCTTCTTTAGGAGCCAAAGCAACAGCTGCATAATCATAATTGGCTATTCCGGCAAAGTGGGAGGTATGCATCAAAGCACCTTGACTCACTTTGATTTTTGATAAACCGGCTGGGTTCCAATAAATAGAATTTACGTCAGAAGAAGTAGCCGTCACAGATTTACTCATACCCAAAGCAGCCGCATCTACACCAATGTTTAAAAACTCATTGGAATACTTACGAGTGGTTTGTGCAACGATAGTATTAGTTACAACAAAAAGGAATATAATGAAGGTTATTTTTCTCAATTGATAGTATTCTTTTGGTACGCATAAAGCGTCATATGCAAATATATTGTATTTCTTGTGAGTATTTAAACCAATACTCTTAATCCTTTAAATAATTCAAAATCTTTTTCTCAAACCATTGGTCGTTTCTTTTTGTTATTGATTTCACAAAACCAATATGTCCTCCTTTCTCTGTAAGCTCCAAATGTAAATAATTACTTTTTTTAGCAATTTCAACAGGAAAACAGGACTCTGATAAAAAAGGATCATTCTTAGCAGTTAACAAATAACTTTTGACTTGAATATCCTTTAAAAAAGGTTTGCAACTGGCTTTTCCCCAATAGTCCTCTTCATCTTTAAACCCGAATGATGGCGCTGTGAATAAGGAATCAAAATCAGCAAAATTCGCAGCTTTAACCAACTTTTCTGTATCCAATTCTTGTTCTGGAAACATTACTGCTTTTTGCAAAGCTTTAGATACTAACGTTTTTAAAAAACGTTTCATATAAATGATATTGCTTTTTTTCGATAGCACCATAGACGCTCCTTTTAAATCGCAAGGAGGGGAGATTGAAATTATTTTGTCCACTAGAGGATTCAAATTCCCCTTTTGTTCACCCGCGTATTTCAACACTACGTTTCCACCCAAACTAAATCCTAACAAAGAGATAGTTGCATAATCATAATTCTGAGTCAAAAAATCTAGAACAAAATGTAAATCTCCAGTTTCACCAGTATGATAGGCTTTGAATTTTTTATTCAATTCACCGCTGCATCCTCTTAAATTGATCACAATCACATCATAATTATTTGAGCTAAGAAAAGAGGTAGTCGCCAAAACATATTTAGAATCAGAACTTCCTTCCAATCCATGGATCATCAGTACGGCATTTTTGGAATGACAACTTGAAAAATCCAAATCTAAAAAATCACCATCTGGAGTTTCGATACGTCTTCTGATAAACTGAGCCGTAGGCCTTGTAAAAACGGTTCGGTACATGGTACTAAAATGCTTACTCGTAAAAGGAAATTTGGCAGAAAATGAAGAGTGTATCAGTGGCATATATCTGTAATTATAGCAAAGATACTAGAGAATATCTTTAGATTATTGCATTCACTCTTATTATTTTTTGAAGCGCAAAAACTTTGAATCATTATCATTCTGTATTTATTAGGAATGTCTATTTTTACAAAAAAAATATAATGAACATTCAAAAACACATTCCAAATACTATTACGTTGTTGAATCTATTATCAGGAATCATCGCAGTTTTTTATGCCGTGTTCGGAGAATTAGAATTGGCAGGAGTATTTGTAGTTCTTGGAATTGTATTTGACTTTTTTGATGGCTTTGCTGCCAGAATATTTAATGTTCAAGGAGAGCTAGGAAAACAACTAGACTCCTTAGCGGACATGGTGACTTCTGGTTTGGTACCTGGTATTATTCTATTTCAGTTGATATTAAGAGCGACTACAAATTCATCCATAGAAAATTTGTTTCAAAAAGATGGTTTTGAATTTTTTCCATTTTTAGGATTGCTTGTTACTCTAGCATCGGCTTACCGATTGGCGAAATTTAATATTGACACGAGACAAAGTACTTCCTTTATTGGTGTACCAACACCTGCCAACACTTTGTTGATTATTTCATTGCCTTGGATTTTAGCTTACAGCGAAATTCATTTTTTTACAACAATATTACAAAATGCCTATGTACTGATAGGATTATCAGTTTTATGTTCTTATTTGTTAAATGCTGAGATTCCATTATTCGCTTTAAAATTCAAAAACTACTCTTGGAAAGACAATAACTATAAGTTTATTTTTCTTGGAACCTCAGTTGTATTATTGATCAGCTTACAATTTATTGCCATTCCTTTGGTGATTTTATTATACGTTTTGGTATCTATATGGAACAACAACAGAAGCCAGTCTTAATCAAACTTGGCATAAAACTTTCCTTTCCATTTTCCTTGCACACGCATAATTTGCTCAATCACATCTCTAGCGCAACCTTCTCCGCCTTTTTTAGGTGAGATATATTTAGAAATATTTTTAATTTCAGGAGCTGCGTCGTTAGGAGCACAGGCAAAACCTACTTTTTCCATCACAGGATAATCAGGAACATCATCTCCCATATATAATACATTTTCAGGTGTCAAACTGAATTTCTCTAGCAATTCTTCATAAACTTTAATTTTGTCATGAACCCCTAAATGAATTTCTGTCACCCCTAAATCTTGCAGTCTTGTTCTTACACTTTCATTTGAACCACCAGAAATAATACATACTTTGAATCCAGCATCTACCGCAGATTTTAAGGCATAGCCATCTTTAATATTCATCTGACGCACCAACTCTCCATTGGGGAAAATCGTAACAATTCCATTGGTCAACACACCATCTACATCAAAAATAAAGGTATCTATCTGAGGCATTAATTCTTTATAACTTATTTCCATCGTTGTTCTTTTTTAAAATCGCTTCGCTAAGCAAATTGTATATTGTTAATTGTTCTTTTGTCAGCTCTTGTTTGTGCAAGGCTATTGTTTTTTTGTCTTTTCTACTCGCTGGACCTGTTTGCGCTTGGCTTGGAGTCAGTGTTTCCATTTTTTGAGCCGTTTCTTTGATCAGTGGAAGCAGGACCTCAAAAGGAATGCCATGATCTTGACATATTTGTTCTCCCATTCCATACATATAATTCACAAAATTATTTACAAACACCGCAGCAATATGTAATTTCTTTCGCTGAGCAGAAGTCATAGGATACACTTTTGTCGATATCGTTTTTGCCAATTTTTCTAACAGCACATAATCTTGAGTTTCTTCCGTTTCAATACATAACGGAATGGATTCAAAATTTACATTTTTATCTTTTGTAAAAGATTGTAATGGATACAAAACTCCCTTTCTCTTAGGACTCAGGATATTTATCTCCATAGCTCCACTAGTATGCACTACCAAACCAGAAACATCGTTTAGTTTAGCCGATAACTCTGCAATTGCTTTATCACTCGTAGCAATTATATAAACAGCCGCCGGAACTAATTTTTCTGGATCATCTGTGGTAGGAGCAAATTTTTCAAATTCTTCGATATTTGCCAATGTTCTATTGTAAACTTGAAGCAAATCAATTTCCTCACTTTCAGCAAAAGTTTGTGCCAAATGAAATGCTAAATTTCCACCACCAAGTAAAACAACAGGTATCATGCAGCGAATATACAAAGCAATCCTATTTTTAGGAAAGGAATTTGTACTTTTGATTATGCGAATGATTAAATCCCCATATATGTATTACGGACTTTTAGCAATCCTTAGTTTTTTTGTTATAAAAAATGTGGACTTTACAGATAAAAACAATGCTGAATTACCTCAGGAAACACAGAAGATTTACCAATATAAAGTCACAGACCTACAAGGAAATGAGTTTGATTTTAACACTCTAAAAGGGAAAAAAATAATTGTCGTAAACACCGCTTCTAAATGTGGTTTGACACCGCAATACGAAGGACTTCAAAAGCTGTATGAGACCTACGAGAAAGATGGAGTGGTTGTGGTTGGTTTTCCTTCTAACGATTTTTTATGGCAAGAACCTGGGACCTCTGAGGAGATTTCTAGCTTTTGTAAAGAAAATTATGGAGTTACCTTTCCAATGATGCAAAAAATTAAAGTGAAAGGAAGTGATAAGAACGACGTCTATTCTTTTTTAACTGAAAAGAATAAAAATGGTTTGGAGGATTCTAAAGTCAAATGGAATTTTCAAAAATATTTAATCAATAGAGAAGGGGAGTTGGAAAAAGTAATTTCCCCAAAAACAAAACCAAACGATCCTGAGATGATTGCTTGGATAGAAAAAGAATAATATATGAAGCTAGATATACTTGCTATTGGAGCGCATCCTGATGATGTTGAATTGAGCTGTGGTGCGACGATCGCCAAAGAAATTGCAAATGGAAAAAAAGTTGGAATTTTAGACTTGACTCGAGGTGAGTTAGGGACTAGAGGTTCTGCTGAGATTAGAGATAAAGAAGCCGCAGATGCCGCAGAAATATTGGGAGTTTCAGTACGTGAAAATTTAGCGTTTGCAGATGGATTCTTTGTCAATGACAAAGAACATCAATTAGAAATCATAAAAATCATCAGAAAATACAAACCTGAGGTGGTGTTGTGTAATGCCACAGAAGACAGGCATATAGATCATCCAAAGGGGAGTAAACTTGCTTCTGATGCCTGCTTTTTATCTGGACTTAGAAAGATTGAAACGGAATTGGAAGGCAAAACACAAGAAGCGTGGCGACCTAAAAAAGTATATCATTATATACAGTGGCAACCGATGGAGCCAGATTTTGTGGTGGATGTAACAGGCTATATGGATGTCAAAGCAAAAGCCGTCAAAGCGTATGCGTCTCAATTTTTTGATCCTAATAGTAAGGAGCCTGAATCGCCTATAACCAGTAAAAACTTTATCGATAGTGTCTTATATCGTGCAAATGATCTAGGAAGATTGATTGGGGTAGAAAGTGCAGAAGGTTTTGTATCAGAACGTTATGTAGCCGTTGATAAATTAGATGATTTAATTTAAAAAAAATGCTTGCACAATTGTTGAAATAGTGTAAATTTGCAGCCGTTAAACATGGTGGTTGTAGCTCAGTTGGTTAGAGTATCGGTTTGTGGTACCGAGTGTCGCGGGTTCGAGTCCCGTCTTCCACCCACAGTTTTAAAGGTCTGTTTTTACAGACCTTTTTTTATGCCCAAAAAGTAAACTTATTCCCGTAAATATGTTGTGAAAATGTTTTGAAATTGGAAAAAAAATGTAAATTTGCATCCGTTAAACATGGTGGTTGTAGCTCAGTTGGTTAGAGTATCGGTTTGTGGTACCGAGTGTCGCGGGTTCGAGTCCCGTCTTCCACCCACAGTTTCAAAGGTCTGATTTTTATCAGACCTTTTTTTATGCCCAACATTCTAGAATCATCGACTCCTTAAAAACCACTAACCAATTCTTTTAGAGAGCTTTATCCTTATTTATAGCTCACTAAAAACAATGGTAATCCATTGTAGTTCAGTCTTATACCTTTTTTAGGATCGTTTTTAGCATCTTAACATACGTTTATGGCATTTCTGAAAATAGCATCCCTACTTTTTCTGAACTTTGATAAAAGAAATCAACCTAACGTACTGTAGCTACTGCGTTGCTTTACGATTTCTAATGGAGGTATCTGAAAATCCAATTGAACAGAGTAAGAAAACTTTAAAAAAAAATTATTATGGCAACTTACAAAGTAAACATCCCAGCAGGTCCATTATGGAATGACCAAGACGCAAAAGAAAAAGCTCCAAAAATCGCAGCTGCACACCAAGGTAAATGGACAGGGCAATGGAACACAGTGGTAGAATCACAAATGAGTGTAGTGGAAGTTGAACTTCCTGTAAAACCATCTGGAAGCAATGAATTCAAAACAGATGTGATCGCTGGTCCCATCTGGAGCAATGACGAAGCTCAACAAATAGGAGCTTCTATTGCGGCATCTTATGGTGCTGAGTTCACTGGACAATGGAAAACTATTGTTGAAGGTGTTATGAGTGTTGTTGAAATCAAATACACATTCTAAGAATTACCACAAATTCTTATATAAAATGGTTTTGAGTCTTTATGATTCAAAACCATTTTTCCATTAAATTCATGGTTGATGAAACGCTCCCTAAAGTATCGACAGAACAAATGTCTTATTAAGCGCTACTATCGTATTCTGACTTTTTAGAATAAATTCCTCAGGTTATATTGGTCCTCTAAAATGAACAATATGAAACCAATCAACCACATTTTTAATTTTTTAAATCCTAAAGACACCTTGGTTTTAGCTGTTTTTATATGCTGCTTATGCATTCCTTTAGAGTCTACAGCACAACAAAAAATAAAAATGACAGTATCACCATCCGTCAATACTTCTATTGATGGGCATTTAGATCTTAATCGTAAAAAATACTTCAGTTTGGCAGGCTCCTCAAGAGAAGCTGTTAAGAGTTTAGACAACGAGCAAATCAATTATTATTTTAAAGATTTAAAAATGACTCTGGGAAGAGCCTTGGGAATGGTTTATTCTGAGAATCGATGGGGGAATTCTTTTAGAAAGGATGCAAACAGACCTGGATTTGCAGATATCGATTATATGAAATCAAAGTTGAATCCTAATGATACAGGTTATGATCTTATGAAAACCCTACTAGGAGAAAATCAGGATCTAGCGATGCACGACCGCCATACAGCCTATCCTAGTTTTATGGAAACTTATACTAAAGAGGATACACACGACACTCATTTTCCTGTTAATAATGATGCGGCTGCAGAGATTGTTGCTAATTTTTTAAAGTACAATTATACGGACTTTCAACGACCTGCTTATTTTGAGTTGGTAAACGAACCTCACTGGAAGTTTTGGGGAGATGCTAGGTTTCATGAGTTTCATCTAAAAGCAAAACTTAAAGTAGACGAATTAAATGTTCCAACCAAAGTAGGAGGACCTTGTATGTCAGTTTCTTATTTTTATAAGAAAGGTTTTGGTAACTTAAATCAAATTGTGGATTTTATTGACAAAACCAATTTCGAATTGGACTTCTATTCCTTCCATACCTATGATTATATGCGTTGGGATCATGACAATAAAAAATTTATAGGTAGTGTAACCTCTGGATTGCCTTTGGAAAGTGTTTTTGACGTTTTGGCTTCTTATACTTATAACAAATACGGAAAAGAATTGAGTTATGTGGCTTCTGAGCATGGTGGGTATATCTCTGACTCAGACAATAGACAACAAGCTTTGGACTATTTAGCAGATACTTATTTCCCTGGGGAAGGTTTTGAACATGAAATGGAAAAAAGGAGTATTGACAACTTTTTAATGGTAAACAGTGCGATTGCCAATACGCTTACCTTTATGAATCATCCTCACGTGGTAGAAAAAACGGTGCCATTTATTCTTTTAGAAACTTCAGGATGGAATACGTATTATTATTCTAGTTTGTTGATCAAGGAAAACTTTGACAAGAACAGTGAAAATTTCGCTGAATCTAAATTGATCCATTTTTATCAGTTTTTTAAAGACGTTCAGGGTAGAAGAGTAGAATCCTTTTCTGAAGATCCAGATATGCAACAACATGCTTTTGTAGACGGCAACAAATTGATTTTGGTTTTACACAATCAAAGTGATGTCGCTGGAGAAATCTCTATCGATATTGACGACTTATTACAAAACCCTATTGTTAGATATAGTGTAAGAGAACTCAAAAGAAAAGAAGATTTTAGACCTGTATTGACAGAGAGTGTAAGAGAAAATTTAAAAGAGCTAACCATAGACCCACAAGGTTCTTTAGTGGTGATGGTAAACTACAAGAATCCTATACAAGTGCAACAATCTATTGATGAACAGATATATTATAGCAAGGATGTTGTGACTGCTTTTTCTGGAAAAAAAGAATTCACTGTAGAAATTCCTGAGTTCAATAGAATCAAATATGGAGAATTACGTGTAGGAATCGACAGAGATATTTCCTTTTCTAAAGAGGTTGAAATTACCTTGAACGGTACAAAACTACAGGTTCCATTGGAAGATTGCGCGGATAGAATTGCGGGTGATGATGATTACGCGACTACGAAATCCATAAAAATCCCTGGAAGTTTACTGAAAGAGATCAATACTATTGAAGTAAATTTCCCTGATAATAAAGAAGGTGCCGTTGGTGCTCTTTTGATTAGAGCCGGTTTGACAGAAACGCCAATTGCCAGTATTGATTCAGATGGAGATGGTGTTTTAGATGCTTATGATAACTGTCCAAATACATCCTCGGGGGTTTTGGTAAACGAATACGGCTGTCCCTTGGTGAAAGGAAATTCAACTTTTGTGATCCAAACACAATCCGAAACATGCCCAGATAACAACGATGGTAAAATCACCATCAATACCGACTTAGACGTGACTTGTATCGCCAGTTTGAATGGAGTTGACAAAGAATTTGAGACATCGATCATATTAGATGACTTGACACCTGGAACCTATGATTTATGTGTTTTTCCCAAAGGACAACTTAACAAAGAGTGTTATTCATTTTTTATTAGTGCTACAGAAAAACTTTCCTTTGCGAGCAAAAAAATTCAAAACAAAACAGAAATTAATATATTACAAGGAACACCTCCGTTTACTATTTCTTTAAACCGAGAGGTCATTGCAGAGACGCATGATTTTCTTTTTCATGTAAACGGTACTATTGGGGACTTGATAGAAATACATTCAAAAAAAGAATGTGAAGGAACCATTGCTTCCAATATAACAGGATCTCTTGTTATTTTTCCCAATCCTACAAAGGGACCCACAAAAATCAATCTGATGGGAAGTACAGGGGAATTAGTAGAACTTTCTTTGATTGATTTTTCTGGAAAGCTTATTAAAAACACCATCCGTACAGCTATTGAACAGGCCATAGACATAGATTATTCCGATGTTTCTAGAGGAATGTACTTGTTAAAAGCAAAAGTAGATGGCATGGAGCTCAACACAGAAAAAATATTTTTAAACTAAACGGTTTATTTCTACTGCTCTCTAAATTAGGAATTGTAACATAATTTATTTGAGATCTTGCTAAAAAAGTATGCTGAATTAAGATAAAAGTTTATTTTTGCCGTCAAATTTAGAAGTAGAAAATGGAAAAACTAAAACAACGTTGGGGAATAGAGTCTAATTGGGATATCTTCTTTATTATTATTGCCTTTTCTATCAACGGTTCTTTTTCTTCTTATATAGCACGCCCTTTAACGGAAGCCATTGGTTTGGATTATGAAACCACCAATGCTTGGGTGTATTGGCCAATTCGTATTCTTTTAATTTTTGTAGTCTACCAAACAACATTGCCTATCGTAGGTTGGTGTGTAGGTCAGTTTAAATTTTTCTGGGCTATGGAAAAAAAGATGCTAAAGCGAATGGGTTTGAAGCGTTTTTTTAAAGATGACGAAGACCAATAAAGGTTAATGCCTTGAACACACTAGGACACCTTCTATAGTCTCAGGGCACACTTGCTCAGGCTAGGCATATGGTGTATTAGACCTTAAATCATTTTCGTTTTTTAACATTTATGAAACAATTCAAAAGGAAGCTCTATCAACAAAGTTGTTATATTTGGGCTGAATTTAAAAGTCTCTCTCTATTGTTATCTCCACGTTTTTATTTTTCTGACAAGACAAAACCTTTGACGGTTTTTGCGCTGTTATTCGTCGTGTTCCAATCTTTTGCTCAAAATGATGGTTATATCGCTTCTAAAATGATTCAAGCCAATAAGGAAATTGAAATTTTAGAAAAAGTGGTGGTGGGAGAATTTTCTAAAACACCTATAGTCATAGCACCTGTGGTGATTCCTGAAAAAGATTATATCGCCGAAAACTGGATCACCACAAGATTTAATCCTTATGAAAATACCCTCTTAGAATATCCTTTTAAACTGACTTTTAAGGACAGTGTATTTGCATCTCCCATACTTAGAAAAAAGGTGGTGACCTCACATTTTGGATGGAGAAGAGGCCGTGCTCATAAAGGAATTGACATCGATTTGTACACAGGAGATAAAGTACTGGCAATGATGGGAGGTAAGGTGCGTTATGTAAAGTGGCACTACGGTCATGGAAATATCGTGGTAATTCGTCATTACAATGGTCTAGAGACGGTTTACGCGCACCTATCTAAACAATTAGTTCAAGTAAATGATTCTGTGAAAAAAGGACAAATTATTGGAAAAGGAGGCATCTCAGGAAACGCTAGAGGCAGTCATTTACACCTAGAAGTTCGCTTTCAAGGAACCTGCATCAACCCAGAATATCTATTTGATTTCGGTCCTGAAAATAAAATTCGAGCTTCAGAAATATGGGTCAATAAAAAATGGTCACAAGCATACACACAAAATTCTAGACGCCAAGCAGACATTTATATCTGTCATACTTTAGAAGAAGCACAGACAATGGCAACTCCAGAAATCACCTATCACATCATAAAAAGAGGAGATACACTTTCTTCTATATCTCATAAATACCAAGTATCGATTCCTAATTTATGTAAAAGCAATCATATCACGACCAAAACAATGCTGCGAGTGGGACAAAAAATAGCGATACACTGATCCTAGCAATTGTACCATAATCAAATTCAATACTGAGGGAATGGTTATTTATAGAATTACAAGTATCTTGCAGAGACATGGCTACAACAAACAAAGAAATTTTTGGTACTGAACCGCTAAGCAAACTTTTAAAAGCACAATCCATACCAGCATCCATAGGGATTTTGGTGATGTCTGTATATGGGATTGTAGATACTATTTTTGTAGGACGTTGGGTAGGCGCTTATGGTATTGGGGCCATTACGGTGGTGATGCCTATTACCTTTTTAATTTCTAGTATTGGAATGGCTATTGGTGTAGGAGGAGCTTCTATTATTTCTAGAGCTTTTGGAGAAAAAAATGATCAAAAAGCCTTTAAAGTCTTTGGAAATCAAATGCTATTAACCCTCAGTTTGGCTTTGTTATTTGTGTTATTCGGTTTTTTATATCAAGATGAGTTTTTAAATGCATTTGGTGGAAAAGGAGAAATTTTACAACCTGCCAGAGATTATTTTGGAATTACTTTGATCGGAGTTCCATTTTTAGCCTGGGCCATGATGAGTAATAATGTGATTCGTGCAGAAGGTTATCCTAAAATGGCTATGCTGACCTTGTTAATTCCGGCCTTGACCAATATTGTTCTAGATCCTATATTTATCATAGGGTTTGACATGGGAATCAAAGGAGCCGCTTGGGCTACCAGTATTTCATACATGGCGAGTGCCTTGTTCACTTTGTGGTTTTTTATCAAAGGAGATTCTCAAATAAAAATAAATTTAAAATGCATTCATCCCAGTAGGTCTATTATCAAAGAAATTGGAGCCATTGGTTCTGTAACTTTAGCCCGACAAGGAGCAGTAAGTTTGTTATCTGTGGTGCTGAACAATACGTTGTTTGCTTATGGTGGAGAAATGTCATTGTCAGCATACGGAATTGCCAGCAGGATGCTGATGTTTGCCAATTTCCCGGTATTGGGAATTACGCAAGGAACAGTTCCGATTTTAGGCTATAACTACGGAGCCAAGTTGTACCGACGTGTCAAGGAATTGGTAACCTTATCAATGAAAGCAGCAACGGTGATTGCCTTGATTATTTTTACAATCATCATGAGCTTGACTGAATATATAGTACAGGCATTTACCAACGACCCCGAATTGATCGCACAAACAGTTCCGGCATTGCGATTGATATTTTTAGCAACGCCATTGATTGCTGTGAATATGATTGGCGGTGCCTATTTTCAATCTATTGGAAAAGCAGTGCCAGCATTATTGCTGACGTTATCCAAACAAGGTTTTTTTCTAATTCCTTTGATTTTGATTCTTCCAAATTATTTTGGTGTGTATGGAGCATGGTATGCATTTCCAATTGCTGATGTGGGTGCCACAGTTGTGACGTATATTTTCTTACGACGAGAAACACGCAAATTAAAATAAGCTTCTTAGAAAGTAGTTTTTACTGAAGAATGATTCAGGAGCCATGTTCTGAGAAACCTTATTTAACATAATGTAAATTATAATACAAATATAGGTGATAAGTAAATAGACGAATACGCAGTATTTAACATAATTATAGATATCATTAACGCGCAGTGTTTTATATCGATAGATATTATGTTAAAGCCTATTTACAAACGCAATGTATTTAAAAACCATTTGTAAGTTATCCCCAGCCGCATCAACTCACAGCTTATAAAATTGATACTCAATCAATTTTATAAATCTTGTATTATGTGTAAATAGCCCAAACCCATTTTAGGTATTGGTTGAATTGTGTGCTTGGGATAATACAATCCATAAAATTTTAATTCTGCTACTATTGACGAATATTTGTAACTATAATTAGCCATTATGTAAAATTGCCGCTATCAGCCACTTTTATTGTTTTATTTAAAATAATTAAGCTGACGCTATAATTTTTTAAAACACAATTTTCCAACGCTCTCATGAGTTTATACTGAGCTTTTGTCGAAGTACCCAAAAGCAAAGATTTTAGTTTTTAATGAAATTCTCGTATTTATGACAAAGCCGGTAAAAAAGTTTTTAGACAATTCTCGTAGGCTTGTCGCAAGAGTATAAAATTTAAGAAGGATAAATTTTACAACCGCATCGACCCGCAGATTTTAACAATTGATACTTAATCAATTTTTAAAACTCTCGTCAATGCTCTAATTAGAGTTTCAATTTACATTTCAATGCTTTCTCACTATTGGTATTTGAAAAAATTGATACTCAATCAATTCTTTTAAAATAATGTCTTGAAACACGGCATAAAAACTAAAGATTGAGAATCTTTAGTTTTTTGAGCGAGCTGATGCTGTTGGCTAATTCAAGTCTTGCCTGTCGGCAGACAGGGCTGCATATAATTTTGGAAACAATTAACGGCTCATTCGCTATATTTTAGGAAACATTGTAACTCGTTAACATTGCTTTGAAACCTTTTTTATAATTGAAAGACTTAAGAAACTGTTGTACTAAACCCCAAAAATATGGACGCTCATTTCTCCTATTGTTTTGACCAAAATTTTATGAGGCCATTTAACCATTTATCACCTGTAACATCATAGTATCTACAAGATCATTTTTATGGCAATAATAAAGGCATTTATAAAGGCTTGTTAATTTATTCAGTACTTTTAAAAGATAATCTTCAACTTTTTACTAGGTCACTTTATGAAATTCCTCAAAAATTTATTAGTAATTGTAATTTTCTTTTATAGTGTATTCGGAATTTCTCAAAGCAGAAGTTTTAGTTCTAATAATATAGATTCTCTACTTACTGCTTATCAATCAAAAACAACTATTGGGCTACCTAAAGCCTACTGCTTAGATCAAATAGTACGTTTTTATACTTCAAATAAAAACTTCGAGTTAGCTGATAAATTCATTTTACAATATGGCAAAATTAGCAACAGTCTAAAAAATAAAGATGTTACGAACCGCTATTTATACAGAAGTTCATATCTACATTTTTTAAAATCTGACAAAAAAGAATTAGATACCATAAACTTTACCAAAGCGTATAAATATTTTGAAAAAAAAGACCCAAAATTCATTCCTTTTATGGCGAATCAAATGGTTAGTTATTTAAGAGGAACAGATGGTTTTGGTGCAAAATGGTTAAAAGATAAAGAACAACTAATTACTTGGTACTTAAAAGCAGGTGAAGCTAATTATAAATACGGTTATTATAGTGATGCAGAAAGAGTGTTTTTTAATGCTGGTTTAAATATTAGTTATAAAAACCCTAAAAGACAGTCTGCTGCGCTTAGAAGATCTATTGACGCGAATAGAAAAGCGAAAAACAAAGTTCCTTTTAATACGTATATGAAATTGACTGAAGTTTATTTAAATGCTAAAAATAGTGAAGATTATATTGATGCTGTTCTCGAATTAGAAAAAGAAATAATTTCCTTAAAACAAGAGAATTTAATAAAACAGTTTAAATCAGAACTAGAGTTCAATAACTTTTATGAAAAAGTTGAAAAAAGAAAAAAGAGAATTATTCTTGAAAAAGAAATTGAGAAAAATTTTGCTTTGGTAAATAAAAGAAAAAAGGTTTTAGAAGAAAGGTTTGGAACAATTAACTTACCTCAAGGAGTTTATAAATATGATTATTATGATTCAAAATCAAACAAAGAAAGGTACATTTTAACTATTGACCAATCTATTATAACAAAAAAGATTATTAGTAAATACGATAATTCAACAATCACATATAAAGTTCAGGTTGATTACCCCATTTCAGAGAGTAAAAAACTATTAATTGTCAAGAACTTATCTACCACTTATGTTAATGGATTAGATTTAATTTTACTGGAAAATAGAAACAATAAACTCATCATTAACGAAGGTGATATCTCTTCTAACTCTCCAGAAAGTCAATTAGAATTAATCAATCATTTGATAGATAAAAATGAAGAAATTGTATTGCAAAACAATATACGGAAAAGCACTAAAAGTTACTTTACTCAGAAAAAATATGACAGCCTCATAAATCTTCCCAAAATTAAAGAAAATGAAGTCGAAGATTTTAAATTAGAATTAAAAGAAATTTTAAATAAAAACGAAACCAGTGATCAGTTTTGGTTTGCTGATCTTATCTCTCGTGAAATGAGAAAATCTAAAGGTATTGTGGTTAGAAATTTGCTTATAAAAAAAGGATATCAACCTTTTAGCTCTATTCCTGAACTCTATAAATATGAGCACGATAACAATCCAAAACCAGTAGATAAAATAACCAAAGCTTTTGATTTTATTTTGTTTCTGAATAATTATGTTTATCCCTTTTTAAAGTACTTAGTGCTGTTCTTATTATTACGTTTTATTTATTTGAAAGCTAAAAAAGAGCCTAAGAATGAAGTCGAAAATGTAAAAACTAAAAAGCCAAAACCTGCTAATATTATATTTGGTACTTTAGGTTGTACAATTGCTGGTGCGATTCTTGGTTTTTTTGGAACTTGGGAAGTAACTCAATTAATGGGCTCTTTTTCTAAAGGTGGTGAAATTGCTGCTGCAATGTTTGCCATAATTGGCCTTGTTATTGGAATGCTAATAGGCTTTATTATTGGACTACTTATTACAGCAAGAAAGAAATAAACATACTTTATATCAGGTTTTTAAATTTTAATCAAAATAAAAATAGTTATGAAATTAGTGTTTCAAAATATATTCAAAATGGTAATTATAATAATTACTATTGGGTTTTTTGGGTGTGGACAATCCATAGGTTATAAAGAAGTAGAATCAGAAATTCGCTACTACCATTCAACCGATCCAGAATGGCTTCCCTCAGCAGCTGGGCCAGGTAAAAGTGTATATATTAAACTTAAAAATGTAAATAGGAACAAGTTTAAAATTTTTGGAATTGTTGCAAAAGATAACCAAAATGTATGGTATGCAGGTAAACCAATCATTGGGGCAGATTCTGAATCATTTGAGGTTTTAGAAGGCCCTTATCAAAAAGATAAATCTACTGTCTATTTCAATGGTAAACCCATAGTTTTGAAATCATTAAAGTATTTAACGATTATAATGTATATGCTAAAACCAATAACACTATACTTTATAGAGAAAAGGCATTAAATGTTACCTCAGTTCAAAATTTTGATTTTATACCAGAACATCCATTTTGGGCAAGAGATGGTGTCAATTATTTCTATTTAGACAGAAAAATATATATAGGCAATTATAAGGATATTGATATTATTATTGGAGGATAGTTCAAGGATAAACAATTTGTTTACAATTCTATTGGAGACACACTCAGATTGAAAAATCATTCTGAAAAAAATATTCAGCGTTTAGATATAAAAAGTATAGAGAAAACAGAATTATACGGTTTTTTAAAAGATAAATATGGCTACATTAATGGAAATGACAATAAGCGCATTACTAATCAGGAATATGAATACTATTTAAAACATGATAATTAAGTTACCCTTTGGATAAAAACACCCAAATTGAAACTAGAAAAGGTTTATTAGTAAAAAAAATATTCAGTTTCAGATAAAATCACTTTTGAATTTCAATATCTAGAAAACTTCACAAACCAGTAATTAAGTCACTTATTTAGCATTTCACACACACATTCCACTACGCTCCTTTCGTCGCTTCGTAAAAAGAGTGTTCCATTAATATCGTAGAGAAACTTTTGATAATAATTCTTTTCCTAACCCAGTATAAATCCTAAGAGTATCAGCTACTAATTTTTCTTGTTTTTTAGATACTTCAACTTTATTTTCGGAAATAGTTTTAGTATTTTTTGTATTACAACTAGTAATTGTTAGTACTACTGTAATTAATAAAATTACTTTTTTCATATGTTTGGTTATTTAATTTCCTTTACAAAATGCATATACTGCTCCAAATCTCCTATTACAGCTTCATTCATTAATTCACCTGTTTTAACAGCATAAGGTTGTTTAAAATGAATATCAAAAATGTCAGATTTGCTCTTCCATTCTTCATAGACAACTAGTTCATTATTGACGCCTTCTATGGTATATAAATCAAATAGTAAATTCCCATACTCTTTTCGAGTGTTAAGAATATGGTTTTCAAACTGTTCTATTATTTTCTCTTTGTAACCTTCTTTAAATTTGAAAATAAAAAACAATATTTCTTTCTCATTTTCAACATTTTTATGTTGCGTATCGTAAGCTGGTAATGGCTTTGTTTCTCCTAACTTGAAAACTTTTGGTGTAGCTGCTAAAGAGATTGCTGCTAGTTTTTGCAGATCTTTTGTATACGTTTGATCTGAATGCCAGGTATAAACTTTTTGGTTTTTCCATCTAGAATATACATAAAGTATGTTTTCATCATTTACATCCACAAATAACTTCATATCTAAATTTCCTTCTTCTTTTAAAGAAAGATGTAAACTTTTAATGGCTGCTTCTTTAAATTCTTTTGCCATTTCTGGCTTCAAATTAAAAATAACTAATTGGTTCATTGTATCATTTTTAGTTGCGCAACTCGTTACTGTTATTACACATATTATTGCTAGGATTATAGATTTCATTTTTTATAGTAATTCGTTGTTATAGTTTCACTACTACTTTTCCTACTAAGCCCCCTTTTTCTACTGTTGTATGTGCTTTTCTCATCTGTTCAAAAGGAAAAACTTGATGAATTGTAGGTTTAAGGCTTCCTTCGGCTAACATCATAGCCAAGGTTTTCATGTCCTCTCCATTAGATTTTACCAAAATGCCTTGCACCCTTACATTTGCTTCGCCAGCTATAGTTTTTACATTTTCAGGAACTTGCAGCATAAGTGTAGACATAACAGTTCCTCCTGGTTTTAAAACCTTGATGGATTTTTTAATTGACTCTTCACCAAATAAATCCAACACAAAATCAATGTTAGACAATACTTCCTGAAATTTTTGACTGCGATAATCAACATGTTCATCTGCACCAATAGAAAGTACGTAATCTTTATTTTCAGCGGATGCTGTGGTAATAACATAAGCACCCAATGCCTTAGCTATTTGAATGCCAAAATGACCAACACCACCAGACCCTCCATGAATAAGAACTTTATCTCCTTTCTTTATATTTCCTTTCAATATTTGAAGAGCAGTTAAAGCGGCTAAAGTAGTTGCTGCTGATTCTTCGAATGACCTATTTTCTGGAATTTTGGTTAAATGTTCTGCAGGTGAAGCTACAAATTCGGCATACGCATTGGCAACTCCAGGAAAATTAACCATTCCAAAAACTTTGTCTCCAATTTTAAAATCGGACACATTGTTTCCTATTTGAGATACTACTCCAGCAATATCCCAACCAAGAATAACTGGACGTTTAGAACCAAACATCATAGTAAGCATTTCGTCTGAGGATTTGGCTTTAACATCGGCAGGGTTAATAGAAATTGCTTTTACTTCTACTAAAACTTCATCTTCTTTGATATTGGGTTTTTCTATTTCTCTTACATGTAGATTTTCTACACCTCCTGCTTTTTCTAATACTATTGCCTTCATAATTATTATTTTATATTAAACTTTTTACAGTTACAATATATATATAGTTTGGTTACCAAACAATAACGGACAAAAAGGTTAGTAAGCTTTACTCATGTTATTATTCTTAAAATTAACACTTTACACATACAAAAAACAACTAAAAAAATATTAGCTGCTATATAAAGTAAAGTTTAATATCTTTGTGCTTTAAAAACCAATAAACTATATGAATACTAAAGAAAATAAATCCTTATATAAGGATAATGGCAAATTGGATTTAGAAGTGTTGTATGAAAAAAAGCCGCTTATAGAATTGGCTGGTAAACAATTTGGTTGTCCTGCTAGTGTGTCTATGGAATTGATTGGTGGCAAATGGAAAAGTGTGATATTATCACACTTAATTCCTGGTAAAAAAAGATACAATGAACTGCGAAAAGAAATTCCTTTATTAAATGAACGTACGTTAAGCATGCAACTAAAACAATTGGAAGCTGATGGATTGGTAAGTCGCAAAGCTTATTTCAAAAAGCCACCACTAAAAGTTGAATATGCACTTACAGAATTAGGTGAAACGCTTATTCCATTGCTCAAGACGATTATTGATTGGGGTATTTTGATAGCTCAGAAAAAAGGGAAGTTTATTGAATGATTTTTGTTTTAATTCCATTCCACACACATTACGCTTCCCTCCTACGTCGTCGCATAAAAAGTGTTCCATTAACATTGTAGAAGAAACTTTTTAGAATAATTTTTTTTAAGAAACTGTAGAAATACTTTCGCTTTTAACCAAAGCTCAAGTTACATAACGCAGAACATTATAATACAAAAACATCAATATTAGTAAATAGGCGAATACCTAGTATTTAATATAGATTCCGTAGACTGAGCCTATCAAAGTCTATAGCGATAGATATTATATTATAGCTTATTTACAAATGTCAAAGTGTTTAAAATCATTTGAA
>NZ_JAQWGB010000192.1 GCF_029238425.1 Flavicella sp. | reverse complement strand
TTTTCCTGCTTCTTTATTTTTAACCACTCGCACAAAGTGCAAAGCAATTGGAACAAAAGCAATCAAGAATAACAACTGATTCGGACTATGATAATCTGAAACCACATAAACCAAAGCTGCAACAAAAGCCAAAATCAATAAAGAATAATGATATTGCTTTGCTTTTTCAGCCCCCATTTTCACAACCAACGTATTTTTATTTGATAAGATGTCCGATTCTCTATCCCTCATGTTATTCAAATTAAGCACCGCAGCGCTTAAAAACCCAATAGAGAATGCCGGTAAAAAAGTATTGATCTCAACTGTTTTTGTATACAAAAACAAACTACCTACAACGCTCAACAAGCCAAAAAAAGCAAAAACAAAAACATCTCCAAGTCCGCTGTAACCGTAGGCATTTTTTCCCATAGTATATTTAATTGCGGCAGCAATACTAGCCAAACCAAGAAAAAAGAACAAAACAGAAAATCCAAAATTCTCAACACCAAAAGCTAAATATATAAGTACCAAAGCAACCGCTAAAGTCAAAGCAACAGTAATATAAATACCTCTCAGCATTTGTTTCGGAGTTATGGCACCACTTTGCAAGGCTCTTTCTGGACCAATTCTGTTTTCATTGTCTGTTCCTTTAACCCCATCACCATAATCATTTGCGAAATTTGACAACACCTGAAAACCGATAGTGGTTAAAATAGAAAAAACAAAAATCCAAAGATCAAAACTATCGTATTTGGTTGCCAAACAAGCCCCTAAAATAATCCCTGATAACGATAACGGCAAGGTTCTTAACCTAGCTGCCTGAATCCAATGCTTCATGTATTCTATATTTATGAAATTACTCCTGAACCCGCCAAATCATCCTCTAAATACCAAGCAACAAATTGACCTTCAGTAATCGCTGATTGAGGATTCTTAAATTCAACATACAATCCATCTGTTACTTTATAAAGAGTTGCTGGCTCTAAGGTTTGTCTATATCTTATTCGAGCTTGAACCTCTAAAGATTCTCCATCTTTTAATGCCAAATCCTCTCGAATCCAATGCAGTTCTTCATTTGAAACAAATAAAACCTTACGATACAGCCCCGGGTGATTTTTACCTTCTCCTGCATAAATTACATTCTCCTGAACATCGGTATCTATCACGAACAAAGGCTCCACAGTCCCACCAACAGCCAAACCTTTACGTTGTCCTTTGGTAAAATAATGAGCACCTTGATGCTTCGCCACCGTTTTTCCATCAGAGATGGCGTATTTATATTTGCTGCTAAAAAATGCTAATTCTTCTTCTTTATTAGAAAATTCTGGTATGGCTCTATTATATGCTTCCAACTCAGCAGGAATAGTTACTATAACCCCTTCTTTTGGCTGTAGTTTTTGCTGTAAAAACTCTGGCAATCTCACTTTACCAATAAAGCATAAACCTTGAGAATCCTTTTTATCGGCAGTAACCAAGTCAAGTTCTTTTGCTATTTCTCTTACCTCCGGTTTTGTCAATTCACCAATTGGAAAAAGCGCTTTAGACAATTGCTCTTGTGATAATTGACATAGAAAATAGGATTGATCTTTATTCCCATCTTTACCTGCTAACAACTGATACACCTCTGATCCTTCTTTCTCCAAAGTCCCTTTTCTACAATAATGTCCTGTTGCAACATAATCTGCCCCTAAGTCCAAGGCTATTTTCATAAACACATCAAACTTAATCTCTCTGTTACATAAAACATCTGGATTTGGAGTGCGTCCCATTTCATATTCTCGGAACATATAATCTACAATACGATCTTTGTATTGCTCACTTAAATCCACTACTTGAAAAGGAATTCCTAGTTTTTCAGCAACGATCATTGCATCGTTACTATCTTCTAGCCATGGACATTCATTAGATATCGTTACAGAATCATCATGCCAGTTCTTCATAAACAAGCCAATAACTTCGTACCCTTGTTTCTGCAACAAATAAGCAGCAACACTACTATCTACTCCTCCGGAAAGTCCAACAACTACACGTTTCATTTTCTTCAAAATTTAAGACTGCAAAGATACGGAATAGTATTTGAAAAAAAGGCTTTGTAAAAAAGCTTGAAAAATAATGGAAGTAACTTATTTTTTCTTTTTTCTACTGTTGATTTCCTCTAAAGAAACAGGCTCTTTTGCAACTTTTTTATTGGGTTCTTCAAAGCCTGCAAGTTCTCCATCAATATAAAATTCCCATCGCCCCACTCGTTTTCCATGATCATAAAAACCAGTTTCTCTTATGACTCCGTCATTGTGGTAATAAAAAATTTCCCCATGGATTTCCCCTTCCTCATAAGGCACCTTTTCTATAAGCTTACCTTGATCCGTATAGCGCAAACTTTCTCCGTGCAATTTTCCATTTTTATAATGACTTACCTCTGTTAAGGAACCATCTTGATAATAGATTTTTTTTTCGCCAGAGAGCGTATCGTTTAGATAGTTCTCTTCTAAGATTACTTTTTGTCCAGTATTGTCGTAATAAAGCCATTTGCCTGTGCGAAGTCTCCCTATCATATCTCCCACACTTTGTCTAACGCCAGTATTTGTAAAAAACTCAACCTTGCAAAGTGATTTTTGTGAACTATAGGTCTTTATAATTACAGGTCGACTTGAATAGCCTTCAGAGTAAAACTTAAAAACACCAACTTCTTTATCGTTAATAAACTGACCTTTATAACGAATGTTTCCATTAGAATATTTTTTCATCCAAACACCCGTTTTTTTTCCATTAGCATCTAATTGATTTATGGACTGCTGTCCCATAGCATTCAAGGAAAAAAGAATCAAACAAAAAAATATACTGCGCAGCATGTTAAAAATATTAATGCATTATTTTAAACAATAATTCTTTCAATAAATCATTCTGAGAGATGGAGGCACCGACCCCTTTACTTTTTACATCAGCTTCTCGCAAAAAACCAATAACCTGAGATACTTTTCTCATGGGGTAATTTCTAGAAGCACCGACATAGTCATCCACAAAATACGGACTCACTCCTAGATTCTTCGCCACATTTGCTTTGGATTTATCTTGCAATCCATGATACATTAACAACTGTGTAAAATAACTATTCAACAAAGAAACTGTCATTACTGTTGGATTGCTTTTAGGATTGTTTGAAAAATAATTAATGATCTGATTGGCCTTGACAACGTTTCTATTCCCCACCGCCTTTCTCAGTTCAAAATTATTAAAATCTTTACTGATCCCAATATTCTCTTCTATATGAATTGGGTTGATAATAGTTCCCTCTGGTAAAATTAACACCAGTTTATCCAATTCATTACTAATTTTACTTAAATCAGTTCCCAAAAACTCAACCAACATTTGGGCTGCTTTGGGTTCCATCTGATAATTTCTTCCATTCAAAACTTTACGAATCCAATCTGCAACCTGATTCTCGTATAACTTTTTACTCTCAAACACCACCCCAACCTTAGAAGCAAGTTTGTTCAGTTTTTTACGTTTGTCTAAAGTTTTGTACTTATAATTAATAACCAATACTGTAGTAGGCTGCACATTTTCTACATAGGAAACTAGTTTTTCAATAGTCCTCGAAAGATCCTGCGCTTCTTTTACAATAATTACAGTTTTCTCTGCCATCATAGGAAATCGCTTTGCCTGTGATACAATTTCATCGACTGTGACATCTCTTCCATACAAAACGACCTGATTGAAACCACGTTCTTCCTCTGTCAAAACATTATTTTCAATATAATCTGATATTTTATCAATGTAGTAGGATTCCTCTCCCATTAAAATATAAATGGGTTTGGCATTACCACTTTTAATATCTGATACAATTTGATTTACCTCATTCATGCGTCTCTATTTTTTAGAAAAAGCTTCCTGCTTCTCCTCTAAAAAACTTAGTTTTGTTTTATGACTATTTTAAACTTGCCTCCTTGCAAATTCAAAATCAAAAGTAGCGAAAATAAGCGATTCATTTTTGATAACCTTAGAAAAAAATACATTGTTTTGACCCCAGAAGAATGGGTGCGTCAACATTTTGTTTCCTATTTAAGAAAAGAAAAAAACTATCCCGAATCAATTATGTCAGTTGAAAAACAACTTACAGTAAATGGCTTAAAAAAAAGAACCGATATTTTGATTTTCAACAAACAAGGACTGCCAGATATTATTGTAGAATGCAAAGCTCCTTCTGTAGAAATCACCCAAAGTACTTTTGATCAAATTGCAAGATACAACCTAAAATTAAATGCCAATTATCTAATTGTCACCAACGGTCTTTCTCATTTTTATTGTCAAATTGATCATAAAAAAGAAGCCTATACTTTTTTAAAAGACATACCTTCCTATAAATAGTACATTTCTATTTCTTTTAACAATCTAGAATGGAACAATACTCGCATTTTTAAAGTATGTTTGCAATCAACTTTTGAAACAATCGCTATTTACCTTTAGGGTAATTTATTAAGAATGAATATTGCAGTAGTCATACTAAATTGGAATGGTAAAAAATTATTAGAAGAATTTTTACCATCTATTATTAAATATAGTGCAAATGCCTCTATTTATGTCGCTGACAATGCTTCTACGGACGATTCTGTTTCTTTTATCAAAAAAAATTTCCCTTCTGTACATATTGTTTCTAATTCTGAAAATGGTGGTTTTGCCAAAGGATACAATGATGCTCTACAACATATAGAAACTCCTATTTATGCGTTGGTCAATTCAGATGTTTCGGTCACAGAAAATTGGCTAGATCCAATTCTAGACGAATTTGAGAAAAACCCAAAGACAGGGATTATCCAACCAAAAATCTTAGATTTTAAAAACAAAAAGAAGTTTGAATATGCTGGAGCCGCAGGTGGATTCTTGGATATTTTAGGCTATCCATATTGCAGAGGAAGAATTTTCAATTCCTTAGAAAAAGACAAAGGACAGTATGATGATACTATAAAAATCAATTGGGCGTCAGGGGCTTGTTTTTTTATCAAATCGGAAATTTACCATCAATTAAAAGGTTTTGATGAAGATTATTTTGCCCATCAAGAGGAAATTGATTTGTGTTGGAGAACCAGCAATTTAGGATACGACATCAAATATGTTGGAACTTCTGCAGTATACCATGTAGGTGGAGCTACGCTGAGTGAAGCAAATTCATTTAAGACATTTCTAAACTTCAGAAACAGCTTATATTCTCTATTGAAAAACTTACCTGCTAACAAAGTTGTGCTTTATATTTTTATTAGAATGATATTGGACGCAGTGGCAGGAATAAGATTTACACTACAAGGAAGACCAATTCACATGGTTGCGATCATCAAGTCTCATATGAGCTTTTACGGAAATCTAAAAAAAATGATTTCCAAAAGAAACTTTAAACATAATAATTTAAAATATTACAACACTACAAGTATTGTGTGGAGTCACTTTGTTTTAAACATCAGAAAATCAAAAAATCTATAATTGCCTAGTAAAAATAGCTAGAAACCATCATATTGCTATGATAAAAAAGATTGCATTTATTTTACTAATTCATATTAGTAGTTATAGTTATACCCAAACAGATTACACTTTAATTGACAATGCTTCGAAAAAAGTAGATTATTCACTTTACACCTCGAAACAAATTGCATCTGCACTGACAAAGGACTTACATTCTGACACCGAAAAAGCAAGGGCCATATACATTTGGATTACACATAACATAAGTTATGATTATCAAATGTTAGAAAACCTTCCTAAATACACAGGCTCAAAAGATTTCGTCAACTATGTTTTAAAAAAACGATCAGGAGTTTGTCAACATTATGCTGATTTATTTCTAGACATGACAAAATCGGTAGGTTTAAATACTTTTATTGTGTCAGGCTACACAAGAAATTACAAAGGAGAAATCGCCGATGTAGGTCATGCTTGGAATGCCATTAAGATCGATTCAGAATACTATTTTATCGACACTACTTGGTCAGCAGGTTATATTAAAGAAGACAGATATGTTAGACATTTTAGTGATAAATATTTTTTAATCAAACCTGAAAATTTCATAAAAACACATATCCCATTTGACCCTATTTGGCAATTCTTACCCAATCCTATTAGGCAAATTGAATTTAACGAAAAGAATTTTGAAAGACTCAATGGAAATGACAACTATCCATTTGAAAAAATAATAAAAGAACATAAATCACTTGATGAGATAAAACAAGTTGAGCAAGAAAACCGTAGAATGATTCAATGCGGCATCACCAATAAAACAACAAGAGAAGAACTGGCTTGGAACTTGAACCATATTGCACATCTTAAATTCTCAAAGGTTATTGACACTTTGAATTATGCTATAGAGAATTATAACGATTATATATTCTCTAAAAACAATCGATTTGAAACTCCTAAATTGGACGATTCTGAAATTAAAGAATTAGTTGATAACGCATGTAAAGCCTTCAATGCATGTAAAGATCCTCTATTAGAAATATCATCCACAGATGTTGAATTAAACAAACATCTAAATTTTGAAAAAGACAGGTTACCAGACTTAATTAAATCTGCTGAACAGGAAAAACGCTTTGTTGAAAAATATCTAAAGAAATGGAAACCCCTTAGAAAAACAATGTTCAAAAGTCAAGGTTACACTAAAATACCTAATGCTGAAATCAACCCGTTATTTTAAAATCACAAACCTAAAGAACATCCAAACTACCCTTCCCTTCTCTAATAACTTCTGGTTCATCCCCTGTTAAATCAATAACCGTTGAGGCATGGTTGTCACCATAACCACCGTCAATAACAACATCAACCTTAGATTGCCATTTTTCATAAATCAATTCCGGATCTGTAGTATACTCTAACACCTCATCCTCATCATGAATTGACGTCGATACAATAGGGTTTCCCAACAAGGAAACTAACTCAATTGCAATGGCATTATCCGGAACTCTAATCCCCACTGTTTTTTTATTTTTAAAAGCGTTGGGTAAGGTTTTACTCCCAGGCAATACAAAAGTATAAGCGCCAGGCAAGGCTCTTTTAAGTAATTTAAAGGTTGAAGAATCTATTTGCTTTACATAATCAGATAGGTTACTTAAATCTTTGCAGATAAAAGAAAAATTAGATTTCTCTAATTTAACTCCTTTAATTTGAGCTATTTTTTGCAAAGCACTTTTATTGGTAATATCACACCCCAAACCATAAACAGTATCCGTGGGATAAATAATCAATCCACCTTTTCTCAAAACATCTACCGCTTTTTGTATTTGTCTTGGATCGATATTTTGCTCATATATTTTAATTAATTCAGGCATATGTCTCTGTTCCGTATTTCCTACAAAAGTAATGATAAAAAACTATCTTCGTAGTACCTAAGTACTTTCATCTTACTCAAACTATTATTCTATTGGACGAAAAAAGAATCCATAATTTACAATACCAAGGTTATAAAGAAACCCCTTCTATTTTCACAACTAAAAACAATCCTTTTGAACAGGAATTATTCCATCTTCCCATAACATCTGGTATCCCTGACTTTACAATTAGCAAGACACTAATGCTTGGAAAGCGAGTGGAAGTTTTTTTTCAATCGGAGCTCAAAGCAACAAAAACATTTGATATTTGTTTTGAGAATATTCAAGTGCAGAAAGAAAGAAGAACCATTGGTGAATTGGATATCATTATACAGGATACGAATTCAAAAAAAATAACACATGTAGAAATAGCTTATAAATTCTATTTATACGACCCAAATATTACAGGAAATAATATTGAGAAATGGATCGGTCCTAATAGGGATGATAACCTATCAAAAAAAATCAACAAACTAAGTTCCCATCAATTCCCCTTACTTTTCAAGCAGGAAACCAAAGACAAAATAAATCTGGACATGTCCACCATTAGCCAAGCAATTTTATTCAAAGCTCAGCTTTTTATACCTCTTTCTTTAGAGCATGATCTTTTTCCAGAAATCAACGAAAATGCCATCTGTGGATATTATGTATCTTTTGAAGAATTCAAAACGAATCCTTTTACTGATTCAGAGTTCTATATACCGAGCAAACAGAATTGGTTATGCAACCCAAAAACGAATGAGAATTGGTATCTTTTTCCAGAAATCATTGAAGAACTCCAAAGTTTAATGCTGCAAAAAAGAGCACCGCTTATTTGGAGAAAAAACGTAAAAAATGAGACTCACAAACTCTTCATTACCTGGTGGTGATTTATAAACATATTCTTAATAAATATTTTAGACTTCATACGAGTACTATTTAGGCCAAAAGTTTATATTTGCTCTTCAAATTTTTAACTATAAATCAAACAACTATGTGGTACGAATGTAAAATAAAATATAGCAGAATTGACGAAGATGATAGAGTAAAAACATTCAACCAGCCCTATTTATTTGACGCAATGTCTTTTACAGAAGCAGAAGCTAGGGTAAATGAGGAAATGGTACAGTACATTTCTACAGAGTTTAAAATTACAAACATCAAGGTGGCAAACTTTGCTGAAATTTGCCCAAATGAAGCAGGAGATAGATGGTTTAAGTGTAAATTATCATGCATCACTATAGACGAAGAAAAAGGATCTGAAAAAAGAGCAAACTCTTATATTTTAGTTCAAGCCAATGATGTAAAAGACGCGTATGATGTATTGGCTGCTAGTTTAACGGACACGGTAAGTAATTACGAAATACCAAGTGTTGTTGAATCTCCTATACTTGATGTATTCCCTTATTATGATGGTGAAGAAGAAGCACCTTTAAACGAAGAAGTTCCTGAAAACTTACGTCCTTTAGAACCAAGTGACTCTTTTGAGGAAGTAGCTGAAGAAACAGAAAGTGAAGCATTAGAAGAAGAACTTGAAGAAGAGGTAGAAGAATAAATTTTCTTCCATTTTATCTAACATAAAAAAAGCCACTCAATAACTTGAGTGGCTTTTATATTTTATTCTATTTTCTTCTTTTACCAGAACATCGCATACAATGCAACTAGCACAATCATAATTGCAAAAGAACCTATATTAAATAATGGCGAAGTATTAAATACACCTTTAGTCAAATCAATTCCTTTTTCATCATCCTGACCTTTATTTTGCAAGAAGCTAATTGCAATAATAATGGCCATCGTCACCAAAGTAGTCAATCCCATTTGGTCCATCCAAGGCATGCTCGTCATTTTAAACAATACGGCCACTGGAATTGATAATAATGCTCCCCAGATAGCAGCTTTGTTTGTTGTCTTTTTCCAGAACAATCCTAACATAAATACACCCAAGATACCTGGACTTACAATACCTGTGTATTCTTGAATAAACTGGAATGCTTGATCAATACCACCTAATAAAGGAGCCATTACTGCTGCAATTGCCAAGGCAACCGCTGCTGAGATACGACCAACATTTACCGTTGTTTTATCGTTTGCCTCTTTGTTAATGTATTGCTTATAAATATCCATTGTAAAGATCGTAGATGTTGAATTCAACATAGAAGCCAATGAAGATACAATTGCTGCGGCCAATGCTGCAAATGCAATTCCTTTCAATCCAGTTGGCAAGAATTGTAACAACCAAGGATATGCTTTATCAGCAGCATCTACACTTGGCATATTTAATTTCCCAACCTCTCCTAAGCTAGCCATCAATTCAGGGTCATTAACAATCACATATGCTGCAATTCCAGGAATTACAACAATAAAAGGAATGATCAACTTTAATGCAGCTGCCAATAAAATACCTTTTTGAGATTCTTTTAATGATTTCGCAGCTAAGGTACGTTGAATGATATATTGATTGAATCCCCAGTAATATAAGTTTGCTACCCATAATCCTCCAACTAAAACTCCAATTCCTGGTAAGTTTGCATATTGTGGGTTACTTTCTTCTAAAATCATGTTAAATCTGTCCGGAGCTGCCTCATATACAGCTACCATACCTTGCCATGCTCCTTCTCCTCCAGAAACGGTATTCAAAGCCAAATAAGTAGTAATCAAACCACCTAACACCAAGAAAACCACCTGAATAATATCTGTCCATGCTACGGCAGATAATCCTCCGTATAATGAATAGGCAGCAGCAAAAAGAGACAAACCAATTACGGCATACATCATATCAATACCGATGATCGTTTCAATAGCCAATCCTCCTAAATACAATACAGATGCAAGATTCACAAATACATACAATCCAATCCAGAAAACAGCTAAAATAGTTTTCAAATTTGTTGAGAATCGTTTTTCAACAAATTCCGGAATTGTATAAAGTCCTTTTTCAATAAATATTGGTAAGAAATATTTTCCTACGATAATAAGTGTTAAGGCTGCCATCCACTCATAAGAAGCGATAGCCAAACCTAAAGCAAATCCTGATCCAGACATCCCAATAAATTGTTCTGCTGAAATATTTGCTGCAATTAAAGATGTTCCAATAGCCCACCATGGTAATGATTTACTGGCTAAAAAATAATCTTCCGCATTTTTTTGATGTCCATCTTTATCTCTAGAAACCCACAATCCTACTCCTAAAATAAGAATTGCATAAGCTACAAAAATGAAGTAATCCCAAAAATGAAATCCTGTTGTCATAATATATAATTTAAGTTAGTGTTTAAGCGGCACTAATATATCAAATTTATTTCGCTTGACAACATATGTTTATGAGAACAATAAAAAAGAGCTAGCAAAATTAATTACTAGCTCTTTTTTATCCTTAATTTTTAAACCTTAGCTAAAATAGATGTAAATACCAACTACAATTACTAAAATTACAATACTTACAGGCTTCAAAATACTCCAAGGTTTGATATCTACTTGTTCTGTGTACTCCTGAACAAAATCAACCTCTCTCGGTTTTAATTTTCCAATGATAAGCATAATTACAATATTCAATACAAATAATATAGCCATTACATGCAAGAAATGTGGATAAGCAGTACTTTCAATCATTGCCAACTCCAATGCATCGGAAACTCCTGATGCTTTTGCATCTGCAACTGCTGAACTTACCATCATAGGCTTGATAATAAACTGACTTATTGAATACAATACAACACCTGAAAATAATCCAATCTTTGCTGCTATAGCCGGTACTCTTTTTGTCAAATACCCAACCACAATAATTGTAAAAATTGGAATAGAGTAACATCCGTTTACCTCTTGTAAGTATGCAAACAATCCTCCAGATGCTTTGATCAGCCAAGGAGCAATGCACATGGCAGCAATCGCTAAAAATATTCCAAATGTTTTACCCACTTTCACAACTTTCGCATCTGATGCTTCTGTGTTGATATGAGCCTTGTAAATATCCAATCCAAATAAAGTAACAGAACTGTTTAACCCTCCGTTAAATGAACTCAAAATAGCTCCAAACAAAACTGCAGCAAAAAAGCCAACCATACTAGCCGGCAACACTTGCTTTACTAACAATGGATACGCTTGATCTTTGTTGATCGCATCTCCAGCAGCAAAAAAGTTAAAGCTTTCTGGATGTTGTGCCATATAAAATGCAATCATACCTGGCAGCACTAACATCAAAGGTCCTAAAATTTTCAAAAATGCTGCATATAATAACCCCTTTTGTCCTTCAGCTAAATTTTTAGCTCCTAAGGCTCTTTGAATAATAGCTTGATTTGTTCCCCAGTAAAATAACTGAACTAACATCATCCCGGTAAATATAGTTCCAAATGGTACAGATGCCTCAGGTCCTCCCAAAGAATTCATCTTACCTAACGGTTTAGAATAAGAAACTAAAACATCTAGTCCTTCTCCAATACTACCAGATCCAATTGCCATCAAACCAAAAACAGGAATCGCCAATCCTCCAATTAACAACCCAACTGCATTTATTGAATCCGAAACGGCAACGGCTTTCAATCCTCCAAATACTGCATAAAAAACTCCAATCGTTCCAATTGCAAAAACAGTAATATACAATCCTGTAAACTCCCCTACTCCTAACAACTTAGGAACATCAAACATAGTATTTACTGCCAAAGCACCCGAATACAATACAATAGGCAACAAAACAACTACATACCCTGATAGAAACAATCCAGAAACCAAAGTTTTAGTCAATTTATCATATCTACTCTCTAAAAATTGAGGTACTGTAGTAATTCCTCCTTTTAAATACCTCGGCAACAAAAACACAGCTGTTACAACCATTGCGATTGCTGCTAATGTTTCCCATGCCATCACTAAAATCCCTTCATCAAAGGCTGCACCATTCAAACCTACAATTTGTTCTGTTGATAGATTTGTAAGTAGCAAAGAACCAGCAATAACAGGCCCTGTCAAACTACGTCCACCTAAAAAGTATCCGTCCGCTGATTGTTTATTTTTCCTTGTTGCCAAATAAGCTATAATCGCTACCAAAGCAGTAAAGCCTACAAATGAAATAATTCCCATATAAATTTAATTGATTTAATTTTTAATGCCGCTAAAATATAATTTTAATCGAAAAAATCTCCTCAAAAAAAATCAACTAACGCAAACCTTGTAGTAATAAATGTAAAAACAACTTTAACCCGCGTATTAACATTGGTTAATACTTATTAAAATAAACATATACCCTCTGAAAAAATGCTTATTTTTAGAATCCCTTAAGATCCTGTTTAAAATGTTCAAAAAAACCTATTCACCTCCAATAGTTTTATTGGTATATTTATTGTTTTTCTTCGGCTTTTCAAGTGCTTTTGCAAAAAAACCAATAGACCCAAATTCTTTTGACTATACCTCTTTTATTTTTAAAGAGAGTGTCCTTCAAAATATTTTAAGTGATACGAAAACCCCACAAACATACGCCTATGCTTTTTTCGCTTCTGATAATGATGCAGACAGTGTTGATGACTTGGCTGATTTGGATGATGACAATGATGGTATTTTGGATGAAGTAGAAAACACCTGTACCCCAATATCTGGTTATGATGCTTACTGGTCTTTGGACAACACCACAAATGACTCAACAAACAATGCCTACAACCTACAAACTGGAATAACAGAAGTCTATAGCCCTATTGCAATTCAAGGAAGTACTTCTCTTCAGTTTGATGGATCTTCAACTATATTGCATTATAGTGATGGTACATTTTTAAATCAGACTATTGCTAACTTTACATATTCTTTTTGGATCTACCCTCAATCCTTAAGTGGAGAACAAACCTTAGTAGAAGAAGGTGCTACAGGTAGAGGTTTTGCAATAAGACTTAACGGAACAACACTAGAATGTGCGATCAACAATGACACGGCCACTAACATCTTCACCACTCCTACATTCACCATAAGTACCCTAAATCAATGGTATCATATTGCTGCTACTTTTGAAGCAGGAATATTAACCCTCTATTTGGATGGTATTCCTTCTGGCTCCGTAGATACTGAAGAAGCCACTTTGACAAACCATGGAAACGGAAGTGGATTTGGTGCTACAAACTCAAACAATGCATTTGGCTCCGGTAGTGGACATTATTTTACTGGATTGATGGATGAAATCTATCATTACGATAAGTCCCTTACTTTTAGTGAAATCAATCAGCTAAAAAACATTGTGTCTTGTACTCCCGAAGACACCGATAATGATGGTATTTACGACTATCTAGATTTAGATTCTGACAATGATGGTATTCCAGATAATGTGGAGGCTCAAGCTACCAATAGTTATATCCCACCAAATCATTCTTACGATGCAAATGGTTTAGACACTGCTTATTCTGGTGGACTTACGCCAATAAACACAGAAGGAGATGCACTCCCTGACTACCAAGATACCGATTCGGACAATGAAGGAGACAATGACACCACAGAAGCCGGTTACAGTTTGTCTGGAATTTACGGTTCAAATGGTCTGGACTCAAACTATGAATCAATCGATGATTATTCAGATGTAAATGGTTCTTTAAATGATCCTACAACACTTCCGGATACCGATGCTGATTTAAATTCAGGAGGTGATATTGACTACCGAGACAATACGCAATCCACTCCTTTTTCGTTTACAACAGGTGCAAGTGCTACCGATTTAAAAAACTCTATTGAAGGACCAGGAGTTACAATCACAAACCAAACAATAACGACAGGACAAGGAACTCAGATAGGAACTTTTGTGGGAGCTATCCAAGGTAAAGGGCTTGAGGTGGATGATGGAATTATTTTAACAACAGGAACCGTTACAGAATCTTTTTCTACAAACTCAAGCGGGGGAAGCACAACAAGTCATGGTACCTCTACAAATGACACTGATTTGGACCCACTTGCAAGCGGTTCTATGAATGACCCTGTAATCTTTGAATTTGATGCTGAACTAGACGAAGAAGCAACGGTTCTTACTATAGATTATCAATTTGCATCGGATGAATACAACGAATACGTATGCTCTAGTTTTAATGACGTATTCGGATATTTTGTTTCTGGAAATGAAATTGTAGGTGCGCAAAATATCGCCTTGGTTCCAGGGACAAACAATACCGTTTCAATAAACAACTTAAACAATGGTTCTGTTGGTTCTAGTGGAAACGCAGCTAATTGCGGCGACTTGACGCAATCTTCTTATTTCACAGACAATAGTAGTGGAAATCTCTCCATTGAATATGATGGAATAACTAAAAAAATAAGAGCATCAGCTACAGGTTTGACTCCTGGTGAAACATATCATGTAAAATTTGCAATCTGTGACGTAACAGATAATTCTTATGACTCGGCTATTTTTATCAAATTAATTAGTGGGTTCCCTGATACAGATGATGATGGAATTGCAAATGATGTGGATTTGGATGATGATAATGATGGGATTTATGATACTGTTGAAGATGCCAATTTAGACAATGATAACAACCCATTAACCAATCCAACAGATACTGATTTAGATGGAATATCCGACTTTTTAGATCTCGACTCTGATGGAGATGGGATCCCTGATAATATAGAAGCCCAAACAACAATAGGCTACATACCTCCAAATGGGACTTACAATAATTCTGGTGTTGATACTGCCTATCCATCAGGACTTACTCCTATAAACACAGATGGTGTAGACAACCCAGATTATCTAGACACAGATTCTGATAATGAAGGTAGTAATGATACCACCGAAGCAAACCTTACTTTAAATGGAAATGTAGGACTTAATGGTTTAGACAACAACATTGATACTATTGATAATTATTCGGATGTAAACGGGATTTTAAACGATCCAGAAAACTTACCAGATTCGGACGGTGACATGAATTTTGGTGGAGATGTGGACTTTAGAGATGCAACTAGCATAGGTGATAATGACAATGATGGTGTAAATGATACCGTTGACCTTGATGATGATAACGATGGAATTCTAGACACTGAAGAAGGAACCATCTTAGATACTGATAATGATGGAATCAAAAATTATTTAGATTTAGATTCAGATGGTGATGGAATTCCGGATAACCTTGAAGCTCAACTTACCAATAGCTATATCCCTCCTGCCAACGACGATTCCCAAACATATGAGAACAACAATGGAGTGAACTCCGCTTATTTAGGTGGACTAACACCTGTAAACACCGACGGGACTGATAATGAGGATTATATAGATACAGATTCGGATAACGAAGGCCAAGACGATACTATCGAAGCGGGGCTGACTTTAAGTGGAGCAAACGGTGTGAATGGTTTGGATAGCAATATATACACGTCCAATGATTACTTAGACGTAAACGGAAACATTGATAACCTTACAGGTTTACCAGATTCTGATACCGACTTGTTAACTGGAGGGGATGTAGATTTTAGAGATGATACTATTGATGTTACTTCTGGAATTGGAAATACACTTTGGCTAAGAGCAGATTCAGGTGTCATCGGCGGGGCGACTGTTACTACCTGGCAAGATCAAAGTGACACCAATGACAATAACGACTTTACGGATGATAATAATTTTACGGGAAGCGGTGGTTCTGAGCCGGATGCTACACAAAACCTATTAAACTTTAACCCTGTAATTACGTTTACACCAGGAAACAATGATGTTCTAAGTATTTCAAATGCAAATATGAACCCTAGAACAATGTATATCGTTTATAATGATGCTTCCACAGCTTCGTGGACAACTCCATTCACCAACACTAGTAATAATATTGGTCATGGCCACTCTGACGATACACAGGTTTTCAATACAACTTATACTCCAACCGAAGTTAGAGATAGTAATTCAAATTTTGTAAATGGATTGAATACGGATTTAAACAGTCATGATAGACCAGATAACTTTGAACTACAATCAAGAATTTTCACAAGTAATTTTTCAAATAACACAACCGACTATTATGCCGGAAGAGATAGAAATATAAATGATAGAACTATTGATGGTAGCATAGCAGAAATCATGTTATTTACAAATGCTCACACAGATGCAGAAAGACAAGTTATTGAATCTTATTTAGGAATTAAGTATGGATTCACATTGGATGACACAAATAATAGTGGTTCTATTACTGAAGGAGATTACCTACTTTCAAACGGATCCACCAAAGTTTGGAGTTATGATGACAATTCTGCTCATCACAATGACATCGCCGGAATAGGATTGGATGAAACAAGAAACTTAAATCAAAAACAATCAAAATCCGTAAACTCAGATGCATTAATAACTATTGGACTTGGATCTATTGCAACAGACAACGCCTCTAATGTGAATACTTTTACAACCGACAAAGACTTTTTGATGTGGGGAAACAACAACGCAACGGGAAAAACAACGGCAACTTCAGTTTTATGCAGTTCTTCACAAATTCTGAATCGTGTATGGAAAATCGTAGAAACTGGATCTGTCGGTATGGTGCAGATAGCAGCTCCTGAATCTGATATAAGAACTGACCTTGATACAAGTCCGAGTATTCAAATAGCCATAAAAGTAGCAGACAATGAAGCATTAACTACAAATGTTGAATTTGTATCATTGTCCACAAGTAACATTAATGGAATCAATCAACTAACGGGAACCTTCGACTTTGACGGAACCAAATATTTCACATTTACAGAAGTAAATGGTATCACATGGGACGGATCTGCCAATGGAGGTTCAGGAGCATGGTCTGGCGGATCTTCAAGTCAAACCTCGGGAGCACCGGATGATACTGACGATACTGAGTTAGTTACTATAGATAGCAATGGCGGTGCGGACGCAATTCTAAATGAAAATATAGAGATTGGATGTCTATGGATCAAATCTGGATCCGTTTTGAGTGTTGACACAAATTTATACCTACAAATAGCGGACGACTTGCAGTTGGACGGAGATTTAAAAATGTTAGGAGATGCACAATTAATCCAAACGCATACTGGAACCTCTAAAGTTACAGGTAATGGAAAGTTTTATATTGAGCAAACCGCCACAGCAGAGACTGTTTTTAGATACAATTATCTAACCTCTCCTGTTTCCACACTAGGACAATCGAGTATGTTTACAGTAGGGGAAGTTTTAAAAGACGGAACAACACCTTTAACAGCTACTTCTACGCCAGATGAAATAAACTTCCAATCATTTACAGGAAACTACAGCACCCTAAATGGTAGTCTTGCCTCTGGAGGAAACTCACTAACCATCGCAAACTATTGGATCTATAGTTATGTAAATGGATTGACAGGAACTTCCTGGATTCAACAAAAAGAAACAGGCTCTTTCGATGCCGGTGAAGCTTTTATTTTAAAAGGACCTGGAGCTGCTCAAAACTATACTTTTGTCGGTACACCTCATGATGGTGATTATACAACCACTATTAGTGCAGGGCACAACTCTTTACTTGGTAATCCTTATCCGTCACCTTTGGATGCTGATGAGTTTTTTGCGGATAACTCATCCATAATATCTACTCTATACTTTTGGGAACACACTGGCGATGGAGGAAATCATACCCAGGGTCAGTACGAAGGAGGTTATGGGATTAGAAACGCGAGTACAGGTACCGCAGCAACAGTAGCTATTGACAACACCGCAGGGCTAGGGAATGCAACGTATCACGCTCCACAAAGACATATACCTGTTGCGCAAGGTTTCTTTTTAAAGGCGGGTCTAAACGGAGGAACCATTACCTTCAACAACTCACAAAGAGCACTTAGCACACATACTCCTGTTGGAAATGGTAATTCACATTTTTTCAAAGGAAATAATAAAAAATCAAAATCTCAAAATGATGAATTACCCGTTCTAAAACTTGGGTTTGAATACAATAATGACGATGGTTTTGATTTACATAGGCAAATTGCTGTTTCTTTTAAAGAGGGTAATACTTTTGGACAAGAAGAGGGCTATGATAGCCAGGTCTTTGATTTGGATGGAACAGACGCATATTTCCAATTCAATGGCGATAGACAAGCCTATGCTATTGCAGGAATTCAAGAAATTTCTGTAGACCTAGAGGTTCCTCTAACCATCTCTATGAATTACACAGGAAATGCTTATTTGATGATAGATGAAAGGATAAATATAGAATACCCAGTTTTCCTTAAAGATAATTTAGCTGAAACGATTACTCCATTAGAGACTGGAAGCCGAACTACTTTAACATTAAACAAGGGGAAATACTCTGATCGTTTCTCCATTGTATTTAAGGAGAATGAAGTTTTAGCTAACGAGTTAACTGATGTTGAAAATCTATACATCCGTTTTGACAAAAAAACTCAAAAAATAACCATTTCAAAACCAAGTGACCTTGAAATTTCCGAATTGACTGTTTCAAACTCGTTAGGTACACTAATTCAATATGAAAAAGAAAATCTTGAAATCAATACTAAAGAAATGGCTCAGGGAATTTACATCGTAAAACTAAAAACATCGAAGGGGACTGTATCTAAAAAAGTTGCTGTTTATTAAATTCAAAATGTAAAAGAATTCTATCCTCAATTTGTTAGTTATGCATTGCTATTTTTAAAATATTTACATAAACAATTGAACGACTTTATTTGTAACTTTGCATGCACCTAAAATAACAGGTTATGTCAGAAGAAGCAATTAAAGAAAATAAAGTTACCAAGCCAAAATGGTTGCGCGTAAAACTTCCGGTTGGAAAAAAATACACGGAACTAAGAGGTTTGGTTGACAAATACAAACTTAACACCATATGTGCCAGTGGAAGCTGTCCTAATATGGGAGAATGCTGGGGCGAAGGTACAGCAACCTTTATGATTCTAGGAAATGTATGCACAAGGTCTTGTGGTTTTTGCGGTGTAAAGACGGGGCGACCTGAAACGGTAGAATGGGACGAACCAGAAAAAGTTGCACGATCTATTAAAATCATGAAAATTAAACATGCCGTGATTACTTCGGTAGATAGAGATGATTTAAAAGATGGTGGTTCCATTATTTGGGAAGAAACAATTCAGGCTATTAGAAGAGCTAATCCAAACACGACACTTGAAACATTGATTCCAGATTTTCAAGGAATCGAAAAAAATATCGATCGTTTGTTAAGAGCGGCTCCAGAAGTTATTTCTCATAATTTAGAAACGGTAAGAAGATTGACTCGTGAAGTACGTATTCAAGCAAAATACGATCGTAGTCTGGAAGTTCTAAAATATCTAAAAGACAATGGTCAGAGAAGAACCAAATCTGGTATCATGTTAGGATTGGGAGAAACTGAAGACGAAGTAATTGAAACTTTGCATGATTTAGCAAAAGCAAAAGTAGATGTGGTTACCATCGGGCAATATTTACAACCAAGTAAAAAACACTTACCTGTAAAAGAATTCATTACACCAGAACAATTTAAAAAATACGAAACTATAGGCTTAGAGCTTGGTTTTAAACACGTTGAGAGCAGCGCCTTGGTACGTTCTTCATACAAAGCTCAAAAACACATTAACTAAATTTATTTTTTGGCACGGTAATTGCATTATCCTTTTCGAAGGGAGTGGTTACCTTTCATTTCATAAATTAAGTTTGGTTAGTAAAAAAGCTCTGATTTCTAAATCAGAGCTTTTTTGTTTTTTTACTATCTTTTCCTGATAAAAGCAGTATCCCTTTGAAAAACCATTTTTTCTTATTTCTTAACCTCCTCTTCCTTTGTTTTTTGAATACTGAGGAAGCATGTGCTCAAAAATCTTTTTCCAAAGAGTTTGGATTGATCAGCGATAATGATCTTTACACTTCTACCTATTATGATCGTTATTACACAAATGGAACCTTTTTATATTTTAGATACCTTGGAACAAAATCGAAAATAAAAAAGGTTCATGAGTTTAGAATCGGTCAGCAAATGTATACACCTCAATTTGCAAATTCACATTTTCCGGAAGCAATAGATCGTCCCTATGCAGGTTATGCTTTTATCAACTACAGTCAATTGTTTTTTTCCGATAAAAACTTCGGTTTAAAGTCCTCTTTTGAATTAGGAATTTTAGGACCTGATGCTTTGGCTCAAGATCTTCAGAATATCATCCATAATATATATGGGTTTTCTCCTGCAGAAGGATGGCAGTACCAAATTGAAAACACCTTGGGTATTGGAATGCAATTTTTATTTTTAAAGCCCTTTAGTAAAAAAGAACAAAAGAGAATTGACTTCACCTCAACCACCTCTTTCAAACTTGGAACTATTTTTTCAGAACTGAACACTAATATTTACAGCAGAATTAATTTATTCAATCGGCCATTAAACAAGTATTCAAACAGCAGTCTTTTTGCTAGTAATTTGAATGACATAGACAAAAACCAGAAAAATGAGTTGTTTTTATTTATCAAACCTCAACTAGGATATGCACTTTACAATGCAACCATTCAAGGAAGTTTATTTAATGACAACAGTCCAATTACCTATGGGATCAATTCCTTTATTTATGAATTGGAATTCGGTTTGAGGTATTCGATAAAAAGATTTGACCTTTCCTATTCCATCATCAAATATTCTAAAAAAACAGAAGCAATAGAGGAAAACATGAACACTTATGGAAGCATACAAATATCCTATAAATTTAATTAAAGCTCTTCTATATCTTCGTTCTGAAAACCTAAAAGATATAATTTAGATTTTGCTCTTGTAATTGCCGTATACAACCACCTCCAATAATCAACACTCTGCCCGTCTGGCAAATATGGCTTTTCAATAAAAACCGTATCCCATTGCCCCCCCTGAGACTTATGACAAGTCATAGCGTACGAATATTTTACCTGAATGGCATTAAAATATTTATTCTGCTTGATCTCTAAGAGTTTTTTATATTTTGATTTAATATCCGCATAGTCCTTTCCTACTTCTTGATACAACCTATTCGATTCCTCATAAGAGAGTGATGGACTTTCAGACATCAAGGTATCCAACAATAAAACAGTCTCAACAGGTGGATGAGATGGATAATCTATCAAACGAATTTTAACTTCAGCAAAACGAAAACCATACAACTCTTTGGTGTTAAAAATCTCTAACACCTCAAAAGTATCTCCATTGGCTAAAAAACTAATTTCTGCGGAATCTTTCAACCAGAAATAATTGTTTTTTACAGCCATAATATGATCCCCTACGGAGATTTCATTTTCTTTGTCTAAAATTCTCGTTCGAATTTGTTGATTGTATTGGTTGGCTCTTTTATTTGACCTTACTACTATAGCAGTTTCATCAATCCCATGTTGGTCGTATGCCGTGTGAATCGCATCTTGAATATCATAACTATCCACCAAACGTACTACATCGGGATACTCTAAATTGAACTGAAAATCAGCAAAACTATCATTGCTAATAAACATTCTTAATTCTGTTGCGTTTACCAATATCCCCGAATTTTTATGCTGACGCATCACTTCATCCAATTCTATTAAAGAAACCGATTTGTTATAATGAAAACTTAAATTATCCTCATTCAACGCAGGACTTACTTCTAATTTCACAGGTGGTAATTGAGCAGTATCACCAATCAAAATCATCTTACAATTTTTACCAGAATACACATAATCCATTAAATCATCAAGCAAAGAACCATTGTCAAATAACTTTGAATTACTTGGAGCATCTGGCACCATAGAAGCTTCATCTACAAAAAACACGGTGTTGGTATGCTTATTAACTTGTCTTGTGAACTCCACCCCACCATTTGAGTTTTTTTTAGGATGATAGATTTTTTTATGAATGGTAAAAGCTTGTTTTTTGGAATACAAAGAAATCACTTTTGCTGCTCTACCCGTAGGCGCAAGTAAAACCGGTTTTTGACCTATTTTCCATAAATTATTTACCAAAGTGCTTATAGTAGATGTCTTACCAGTTCCGGCATACCCTTTTAATAAAAAAACTGCGTCAGAATCTTTTGAGAAAAGAAATTCTGACAACATCATTAACAGCTCATTTTGAGTACTTGTAGCCTCAAAAGGAAACGTTTTTATCAATTCTTTATAAAAATTGGAGGAGGTTTTAATCATAGGGTCAAAAAAAAGCAAAGATAGGGATTGATTTGTCCTTAAAAATTTTTATGGTTCAAAAAAAATTGTAGATTTGTCTAATTCAATTTTTAAAACTTAAATCACAATGATAATTACTTTAATTGCAGGGATTGCAGTAGCAGTTTTGTTAGCTATCCTTATTATGAAATTCATTCCTTTAAAACTTCAGTGGCTTGTTTCAATAGTACTACTTGGTGTAGCAGGATATTTAGGTTATTCTATCTATGATAGTATTATGGGACCTATTCGCTTCAATGTTGAAAAGAAGGTTAGATACGCTAAAGTAATTGAGAATTTAAGAATGATTCGTGATGCACAAGATGCACACAAAACAATTACAGGAAAATTTGAAAGAAACGGAGAAAAACTAATCAAGTTTTTAGACTCAGCAGAATTTGCTATTACAAATACTCACAACGAAATCAAGCAGGTTAACAAAGGAACCAAATGGCAACCTATTATGGTGGAAGTTGAAGAGAAAGTAACTGATACAACTGGATACGAATCTGTAAAAGAAACAGTATTCAAAGGAAGAGACTATACTCAGATGCTTAAAGTACCTGATACGAATGAAGAATTCAAAATCACTGTAGGATACATTACTAAAGTAGCTGGACTAGAAGTTCCTGTATTTATTGCCAAAGTTGATAAAGCAGTAATTTTAGAAGGATTAGATCCTCACTTAGTAAGACAAGAAAAAGAAGCTATTGGTGGAGATGAGGTAAAAGGTGAATTTTTATCTGTAGGTTCTTTAGAAGAAGTTAACTCAAATGGAAACTGGCCTCCTTTTTATGACAAAAAGGTTAAATAACATAATTTCTAAATCGGTTGAAAATACTGATTTAAAAGAAACTCAATTGTCCATCCAAATTAATTTGGATGGATTTTCTTTTTGTGTCTATACGCTACCTGAAAAGAATCCACTCGTTTTTCAACGTTTTGAATTTGAGCAAAAAGCACTTACACCCGAGACTCACCTCAGGGAAATTGAAACTATTTTTGATCAAAATGAATTTCTAGGTCAAGATTTTAAAAAAGTCGAAGTTGTCCACCAAAATGAGTTGGCAACCCTGGTCCCTGATGAACTGTTTCATGAAGACAATTTAAAAGACTATCTACAACATACTGTAAAGGTTTTACCAATTGATTTTATTTGCTTCGATACATCAGAAAAAAGAAACACCGTATATATCCCATTTGTAAATATCAATAATTTCTTATTCAATATTTATGGCTCTTTTGAGTATTTCCATAGTTTTACAAAACTTATTGAAATCACTTCTAAAGAAGACGTGACAGCTGCTTCTGATAAAATTTACATACAAGTAAATAATAAAAACTTTGAATTAGTAGCGTTCAAACAAAACCAGCTTCAAGTTGTGAATAGATTTGAATTTCAAACTGCTGAAGATTTTATTTATTACATACTTTTTACCGCTGAACAACTAAAACTCGACCCAGAAACATTACAACTGGTATTGATAGGTGATATCGAAAAAGAGTCAGAATTATACTCTATTCTTTACACTTACATCAGACATATCTCTTTTTATGAAGCCAATGCTTTATCCAACAGAGAAGAGTTTCAAAGTTTGCCCAAACATGCAAACGCTATACTTTTTAACTAAACAGTCATATTTAACAGACTTTATACACAATGAGAATCATTTCTGGAAAGCATAAAGGAAGACGTCTTAGCGCTCCTAAAAACCTACCGGTTCGTCCAACAACGGACATGGCAAAAGAATCCCTTTTTAATATTCTTAACAATACTTATTATTTTGAAGATTTAGAAGTTTTGGATCTTTTTAGCGGTACTGGAAATATCAGTTTTGAATTTGCCTCTAGAGGGACTCAAAAGATAACTTCAGTAGACAAGCATTATGGTTGCATCAAATACATCAATGAAGTATGTAAAGAATTTGATTTTGACATCAATACCATCAAAAGTGATGTCTATAAATTTATTGACAAAACAAAAATTCAGGCAGATATCATTTTTGCAGACCCACCTTATAATTTTTCTGATGAAGATTTTTCAAAAATTGCTACTATTATTTTTGAAAAGGATTTACTGAATGAAGAAGGTCTATTGATTATTGAACACTCCAAACAGACAAAACTAAATGATCATCCTAATTTCTCGTATGAGAAAAGATATGGTGGAAATGTTTTTAGTTTTTTTGAAAAAGACTAACAATAAAAAGAGAGCTAATTAGCTCTCTTTTTTTATAATTCTTGTCCCCAAAGATATTTATAATCACAACTCTTATTGCTTTCATTTATCTTTACAAAGGTTTCAACCACATGATCATTATACCATTTCTCCATGGCGTCTTCTTGCTTCTTCTGAAGAGTCATTTGTTGAATTTTCACATAATCTCTTGTGAAATCAGCCGTATGAGCTTCTCTCTTTTCTCTTAAGACAATTAACTTAAACATTTTTAACCCTTCTCTCGTTTCATCATAAAACGGCTCCGTAATATCACCTACGCTTAAAGAACTTACTCTTCCATACAAACTAGGATCCATTCTGGTCAACTCAAAATTGGCATCATTCGTTTGAGGGTTGATAATAATTCCCTTATTTTGACGTGTTCCTTTGTCCTGAGAATACTTTATAACAGCTTTCTCAAAAGTAAGTTCATCTGCAAGAATACTATCTCTTATTTGAGTAATCTTTTCTTCAGCCTCCTTTAGCTTTTCTTGCGTAACCTTTGGTTGAATTAGAATGTGACGTACATCTAACTCCTGCCCCTTAATTTTTTCTAAATGGATGATATGGTATCCGAAATCAGATTTAAAAGGTTCTGAAACCTCACCTTCATCCAAACTAAAAGCCACTTCTTTAAACTCTTTTACAAACTGACTTTCTCTAGTCAATGTATACTTACCACCATTCTGCGTCACTCCTGGATCCTCTGAATACAAAACGGCTTTCATACGCATACTAGAACCATTTAGAATATCTTGACGAATTCCTTTTAATTTATCAATAACTTCTTGATTTTCTTTTTCTGAAGGTTTTATATGCATTACAATCTGGGCCATTTCAATCTCTGCACCAAATTCAGGTAAATTGTTTTGCGACTCTAAACTTCTAAAATACACACGAACTTCTTCAGGAGTTACATTCACCTCAGAAACTACATTTTGTTTCTCTCTTTGAATCAAAGTGTTTTCTCTTTCGATACGAAGCAATTCTTTTCTCAAATCAGCTTCATCATCAAAACCATACATCTTGTAAACCTTTTCTACAGAACCTAATTGTTGTTTCAAATAAGCAATATTTCTTTCTACACCCGATTCAATTTCAGCATCAGAAACAATTACACTATCTACAACAGCATGGTGTGCCAACAACTTCTGCAACATAATTTGCTCAAGCATTTCGCAATCAGACATGGTGACTTTTCCTTCACTATTATTGTAAACCTCTTGCTTAAATTTAGCAACATCTGACTCTAGCACGATATTTTCTCCTACCACAACAGCGACACCATCCACTTTAATTTTTTGCGCCTGTAAAACTAGCACACAAAAAAGCATTGGTAAAAGTGATAATATTTTTTTTGTCATCTTAATAAATTTCAAATTGTTTGTTTTTCATGGCATCATCCACCAATACTTCCTCTACTTTATGAATCATCTGCAACTTACGCTGCTGCACCACCATTTGCTCTATTGTTTTAGAAATATAACGCAAAGGAGCAATTTCATTTCTATTCACAACATCCTTTATATAAACATAATACAAATCTCCTTCATGGCTTTTAGCAATAAATTTATTTGGTTTTAAAACATGAGCCTTGCTATATTTTTTTAAAACCGGTAATTTTCTTTGCACATCTTTATATCGAAACCATAAGGAATCGCTTAAAAATGCCGATTCCATTTTATCGGTCTGCTCGTCAAGAATAAAAAGATCATTCATAGATTTTGACAAAAGCAAACGTTTGTATTTAGCCCTATTCCTGTCCGTTGGTTTCAAGGCAATATACCTAAACTTAACCAACTCCTCGTTGATTTTAAAACTCTCTTTATTTTCCTCATAATATTTTTCCAAATCCTCATGAGAAACTACTGTATCCAATTCTTTTACAACTAAAGCTTTTTTAAAAGAATTGATAAACAAATCCTCTCGATATCGTTCCACTAACACTTCCAACTCTTCATTTTGGCTTGGCATGTTTACCTCTGCTTTTTGCAAAAGTAATTTTTTCCTAGCCCATGATAAAATCAAATTATTTGCAACCTCTGCACTGTCTTTACTGGCAACATCTTTTGGAAAAACCAATTCTAAATCCTCTTGATACAACTTATGGTTATACACCTTAGCGATCAGCTTAGAATCTTTTTTCTTTTCTTTAAAAGGAAACATTTCACAACTAGAAAAAGCAACACATAACGATATGTAAAAAATATATTTATTCACTATAAATCTCCATTTCAGAAGCTAATTTTTTAACGGTCCTTTTATAAACTTTTACTTTGTGCTTCGCTCTTAGACTTGCCAACCAATTTTCTTGAATTTTATTCTGAAAGTCACTAATTACTTTCCCTTTTATATCATCAAATTCTTGCTGAATTGCCTCTTCTTTTGCAAATACCTTGATGATTACCGAATAACCATCTTGTTGATATACATTAGTTTCACCCACCACCAAATTCACATTTTCAGGAAAAATACCATTGGTCTTTTCAAAAGAACCAGATTTGATCAAAACACCCTCTTTATTCGCTACAACCCTAGTAACCATTGAGATTGAATCTGAATCAGAAACCAATTCTTTCAAAGCTTCTACCTGCTCGGTAATTTTAGTACTCACCACAACTGTCTTAAAAGATTCAGGCTTGATATAATTTGTTTTATGAGAAGTATAAAATTCCTGTAGACCGATGGAATCATTTTGAGCAGCATCCCAAATTTTTTCTTTCATTAAGTCAAATAATAAAAGTCCATTTTTATATTCTTGGAACAAGTTTTTAAATTCTACATCTGTTTCCTCTAAATGCACCTTGTAATATTCCAAAATTTCTTGATCTAAATAAGGGTTGAAATTTTGCATTGCTGTTTTATCTCTCCTATTCATAATATAATTAGAAAAGTCCTTTTGCGTCAAGGTATCTTGTTGGATTTTAATCAACCAAGCATTCAAAGAATCTACAACCACAAAACTAGGATTCTCAAATTCCTTTTTTGCAGCTTCATTTATTTCAATTGTATATTCTTTCTTTAATCTTAAGACTACAGGATTTGACAATGTTTTTGACCTGCTATCTTTTTTGGTTTTCTGAAGTAATTCTTCCTTAGCATCTTCAAAACTACTCACTGGATAATGATTCAAGTATTTTACGATATGCCATCCATAAGCTGTTTTAAAAGGCTCTGAATATTTATTTTCAGGTGTCAATGCAAAACTAATTTCTCCGAAAGGAGGAGGCAATGAACCAACGCCAAATCTATTCAATTTTCCACCATTTACCGAAGATCTTTTATCATCAGAATATTTTTTAGCCAATTCTTCAAAACTAGCACCAGACACTAATTCTTTGTATACTTTATTGATCGTAGAGGTTCCTGGTGCTGTTGTATCTCTAATCATGATATGAGCCACTTCCATCTCTCCCATAGATTCTCTAACATCAACAACTTTTAAGAAATGATAACCAAATTGAGTTCTAAACACTTCTGAAACCTCACCTTTAGGAGTATTAAAAGCAGCACTTTCAAAAGGATACACCATTCTAAAAGCGGAAAAATATCCTAAATCTCCTGCGTTATTCTTTGCACTTGGATCTTCAGATTTTTCTTTTGCGACAGCATCAAAATCCGCTCCATCAATGATACTTTGTCTTATGGCAGTAATTTTTTCATAAGCAGCTACGGTATCTGTTGCATTTTTATCAACGCGAATTAAAATATGACTTGCTCTTACCTCTCTTAAAGTTCTTTCATAAGCCTCTAAAACAAGACTATCTACCAAACTATCATCATTTAAATAAGGCAATACCAGTTGATTTCTATAACGAGCCACTTCCTCTATATAAGAAGAAACCGTATCCATTTGAAGCTCTTCCGCCTCTATCAACTTTAATTTATAGTCAACAAAAAGCTGAACATCATCCTCAATACTCGGAGCTTCTCCTTGTATTTTTAAATTTTTATTTTTCCCGAACAAACGTTCAAATTCAGAAGCATATACTTTTTCTTTGTCAATTTTCAATAAAACTTTATCTCTACTTTTCTGCGCCACAACAGCAGATCCTATCAATAAAAAAAAGGCGATGGTTTTGATTTTCTTAAGCATAAGGTTTTTCATATTTTAAAACAAACAATAGGTGTTAGGCCTATTCTATATTCAATCTTGCAAGTTATTCTATGGTTATGTCTTTCTGTGTTAAAAGTATCATAAAGAAATAATTCCCTCTATACCGGCTACTTCTTTATATTTGGCAATAATCTCATCAGAACTTTTCACCACTTTTGTTATTGAAACACTGATGTATTTATTTGTTTTTGAAGCCTTTGTATTGATTACAACCCCAGGTAAATCAAATATATCTTTCACCTCTTTCAATTGGTTTTTAGTAGTAGGAACTATAAACTTAAAAAGATATTTTGATGGATAGGTTGATGAATTATCTAAACTCTCTTTTAACTTATCGTAAAACTCTGATTGTTTACTCATTATTGTTATATTTTCTAAACGTATTCTATTCTAATTTTCAAGAACACAAAATTACATATAATCAACGACTTGTGAAATGTTGATTTTGTTTATTTTATTCCGACTTAATACCTAGATTGAAGCTCCCATAAGTAACGATTCAACGCTAAAAATAGTATGTTTGTAGCATGCAGAAAAAAAATATTATTACCGGAGGACCAAGTACCGGTAAATCTAGTATTATCAAAGCTCTTGTAAAAAAAGGCTACCCATGCATGGAAGAAATTTCTAGGGAGGTTATTTTAGAAGCCAGGGAAAAAGGAGTTGAACATTTATTTGTATCCTCTCCTATTTTATTCAGCGAAATACTTTTAGAAAAAAGAATACAACAATTCTTTGATGCAGAAAAAACAGCAACTGAAAATATATTCTTTGACAGAAGTGTCATTGACATCATTGCATATTTAAATTTTGCCAACTCAAACCACACTATAGATTTTGAAAATTTTCTTTCAAAAAATAAATACAACCTAGTTTTTATCTGCCCTCCTTGGAAAGAGATTCACACTATTGACAATGAACGCTACGAATCATTTGAAGAAGCAAAAAAAATTCACAATGAACTTGTAAAAAGCTACCAAAAAGAAGGATATTCTGTTATCGAAATCCCTTTTGGAAGTATTGATGACAGAACAGATTTCATCCTTAAAAACATCCATTAAAAAAAAAATTGTATTTTTAATTTTATACCTGATTTCTACTGAGTACAGCGAAAGACATATTAAAAAAATATTGGGGTTTTGATTCTTTTAGGCCACTACAAGAAGAAATAGTTTCGACTGTTTTGGCTAAAAAAAATTGCATTGCATTACTTCCAACAGGTGGTGGAAAATCCATTTGCTACCAAGTCCCTGCTTTAGCGCAAGAAGGTGTCTGTCTGGTGATTTCTCCCTTGCTCGCTCTAATGCAAGACCAAGTAGAAAGTCTGCAAAGAAAAAAAATAAAAGCGGTTGCCTTAAATAAACCGATGTCGCAAAACGACACTATTATTCTTTTTGACAACATTCAATTCAACAATATTAAATTTTTATACCTCTCTCCTGAAAAACTACAAACTGCTTTTATTCAAGAGAAAATAAAACAACTAAATATTTCTTTAGTTGCTATTGACGAAGCTCACTGTATCTCTGAATGGGGACATGATTTTAGACCTTCCTATCTAGAGCTTCAAATACTCAAAGAATTATGTCCGAACGCTAATACAATTGCTTTAACAGCATCGGCTACGCCAAAAGTTTTGAAGGACATGTCAGAACAATTAAAAATTGACACCCCTGAGATTTTTCAAAAATCATTCAAAAGAGAAAATTTAGCCTATCAGATATTTGAAGTCGAGGATAAAATTTTTAAGATAAAACAAATCCTTAACAAGATTAAGGCTCCTACAATTATCTATACAAGTACCAGAAATGAGACTAAAAAAACAAGCACGCTTTTAAATAATGAAGGATTTAAAACCACCTTTTATCATGGTGGTTTAAGTAATAATGAAAAACAAGAAGCCTATACTAGTTGGTTTACTGAGAAAACCCCAACGATAGTTGCCACCAATGCTTTTGGAATGGGAATTGACAAACCCAATATTCGAGTAGTGATACATTTAAAAATCCCGAATAGCATTGAAAATTATTTACAAGAAGCCGGGAGAGCGGGAAGAGATGGCAAGAAAGCATTTGCTGTAATGCTCCTACAAAAAAATGATATCGAGCTTTTTAAAACCCATCATAAAGAGCAAGAAGTTACCATTGATTTTCTAAAAAAAACATATTTTCAACTGAACCAATTCTACACAGTTTCTTTAGGAGAATTACCTTCAGAAGAGTTCAGTTTTGAAATCAATAAATTTTGTAACAGTTACAAACTACCTTACACCAAAACATACAATGCGCTAAAAACTTTAGCCACCCACCAAATAGTTTCCTTTACCGAGGGATTACAAAAAAGAACCAGTGTAAAATTTATCACTTCTAGTGATTCCGTACTAAATTATTCTCAGCAATACCCTTCGCTAGATAATTTTATTACTTCCATCCTAAGATCGTTCGGAGGAATATTTGAAAACACTGTCCAAGTAAATGAATTCAACCTGGCTAAAAAACTAAATATCCCCGTAGGACAAGTCCTAAAAAACTTTGAAAAACTTGAAAAAGATGGAATCATCAAATATTTCCCTGCCAGCAAAGCGGCTAATTTAAAATTTGTAGTTCCTAGAGATGATGACAGAACCATAAACAGTATAGCAAAAGCACTGACAAGACTACAACATAATAAAGATTTTAAAGCTTCTGCAATGGCAGATTTTGTTGAAAACAAAAACACGTGTAGAAGTGTGCAGCTACTTAACTATTTTAAAGAAAAAGAATCTGAAAAATGTGGAATCTGTGATGTCTGTTTAGCCCACAAACAAAAATCTCCTGAGAAAAACCTCAAGCAACAAATTTTTACCCTCCTCAATTCAAACCACCAACTATCTTCAAGAGCGATCGTTTTAAAACTATCCCAGTATAAAGAAATTGAAATATTAAATACCCTGTCTATATTAATAGAGGACGATTTGATTCAACGAAATGAGCTTGGAGAATATTTTCTTTCGAAAAAACAATAAGCTTTACCATCACCTATTTTCCATTAGTACTTTATATTTGCAACTTTAGAAATACAACATTCTAACAATTCATACCATGAAAGATTTAAAAATCGTTTTTATGGGTACTCCAGATTTTGCGGTGGCCATATTAGACAAATTACTAAAAGAGACTTATAATATAGTAGGAGTTATTACTGCTCCTGACAGACCTGCAGGAAGAGGAAGAAAACTAAATGAATCTGCTGTAAAGAAATTTGCCATTCAAAATGAATTGCCAGTTTTACAACCGACCAATTTAAAGGACATCGCTTTTTTAGAAGAATTGAAAGCCTTAAATGCAGATCTACAAATTATTGTTGCCTTTAGAATGTTGCCTGAAGCGGTATGGAACATGCCTCGACTTGGGACATTTAATCTACATGCATCTTTATTACCAGACTACAGAGGAGCCGCACCCATCAATTGGGCCATTATCAATGGAGAAAGGAAAACAGGGGTTTCCACATTTTTCTTGGATGATAAAATCGATACAGGAGCTATCATTCTTCAAAAAGAAACCGACATCGCAGAAAATGAGACTGTGGGAGTTTTACATGATAAATTAATGCACCTAGGTAGTGACCTTGTGATTGACACTTTAAAACTTATTGAAAGTGATAAGGCAACAACAACAGTACAACCAGAAAAAATCACAAAAGCAGCATATAAAATCCATACAGAAACTTGCAAAATTGACTGGACCCAACCATTAAATGATATTTACAACCTTATTAGAGGGTTGAATCCTTATCCTGCAGCTTGGACGAATTTCACAAACGACTCAAAAGAATCAAAATTAAAAATTTATGATGTTGAGAAAGAATTTGAACAACACAACCATGAAGTAGGTTCCATAATAGCAGATAAAAAATCCCTGAAAATAGCGACCCAAGAAGGCTATCTAAAAGTCCTAAGCCTGCAGTTATCAGGGAAGAAACGTATGGATTCAGCTAGTTTATTGAATGGTTACAGCTTCAAAACAGAAGCAAAAACCATGTAGAACTGATAAAAAAGCCAAGGATTAGTGTAAAAAACACAGGTGTTATTAACAATTAACCCTCATTTATTAACAAAGTGGTGTATTTTTAGGTGCAAGACTTGCACGAACCCTTATTCCTGCTATATTTGTTAAGACAAAACAAAAAAATATAAAACCAATTTTTAATTTTTAAAACTATAATTATGAACAAATCAGAATTAATTAGTGAAATGGCTGCTGACGCAGGAATCTCAAAAGCTGCTGCTAAAGCTGCATTAGAATCTTTAACTGACAACGTAACTAAAACGTTAAAAGGTGGAGGTAAAGTTGCTTTAGTAGGATGGGGAACTTGGTCAGTATCTAAAAGAGAAGCTAGAGAAGGTAGAAATCCTCAAACTGGAGCTACTATTCAAATCGCTGCTAAGAACATCGTTAAGTTTAAAGCAGGAGCTGGATTAAGCGACTCAGTAAACTAATTATAAGAAAATATCTTATCAAAAGCTTCCTTGGTTTTTCCAAGGAAGTTTTTTTTGTTCCATATTTTCACTATCTTCATATCTAAACCCAAATATACATGGACTCATTAGCACCTCATAAAGGGAGACTTTTAGTTGCAGAACCATCCATATTAAGTGATAGTTCATTTAATCGATCTGTAGTCTTACTTACCGAGCATTCGCAAGACAGCTCTATTGGTTTTATTCTCAACAAGCCATTATCTTATACCCTTCGTGATTTGATACCTGACATTGATTGTGACTTTATAGTTTACCAAGGGGGCCCCGTAGAACAAGATAATTTATACTTCATACACCAAATACCCGAACATATTCCTAATAGTATTGAAGTTGGTAATGGAATTTACTGGGGCGGGAATTTTGACTCTTTAGTAGATTTATTAAATGACAAAAAAATAGACAGTAGTAGTATTCGATTTTTCCTTGGATATTCAGGATGGGCTTCCAATCAACTTTTGGATGAAATGGACACCAACTCTTGGTTTTGCATAGAAAATAGCTACCCAAATATTTTAAAAGAAAAAAACAACTCCTTCTGGAAAAATCACCTTCTAGAAATTGGTGGAAAATATAAACTTTGGGCAAATGCTCCCTCCGACCCTAAATTAAATTAATTTCTAGGCAAAGCTTTAAAGGCTTTGGCAATACGCTCACCAACTTTAGTATCAAAAATCTTTTTTCGATATTTTG
>NZ_JAQWGB010000171.1 GCF_029238425.1 Flavicella sp. | reverse complement strand
TATAAAAACGGAGGGAATCAGCATAAGAATTTGGTTCGTTTTGATTACGAGAATAAAGAAGATGTTTTTGATTTAGTGAGCTATAATAAAGGGGGGGCTGTATTGCATATGCTTAAAGATTATATAGGAGAAAAGGCTTTTTATGAGGGTTTGAATTTGTATTTAACTGAAAATCAATTTGGTTCTACTGAGGTTCCGCAATTGCGCATGGCTTTTGAAAAAGTTTCTGGGAAAGATTTGAATTGGTTTTTTGATCAATGGTATTATGGTTCTGGACATCCGGAAATTCGAGTTTCGCATGATTATAATGTGTTAGAAAAAACGGTAACGGTGACTTTGAGGCAGTTGGGAAAGGAGTTTTATTTTCCTGTAGTGATTGATGTGTATGAGAGTGGTAAAAAGCGCCAAATTGAGTTGTTTGTTGATAATGTAGAAAAGTCGGTAACCTTCGCTTATGGTAAGTATCCAGACTGGATTCATGTGGATGCAAACCATATGTTGTTGGCTGAATTTGTAGAGAATAAAACCTTAGCGGAGTATAAATTTATCTTAACACATGCGCCGCATTTTGAGGATAGAAAAATGGCATTGCAGGAGTTGTCTAAACATCAAATGGATAAAAAAATATTCGGAATGGTGGTTGATGCTTTTGATGATAAGAATTATCAAGTGCAGGTTTTGGCTTTAGAAAAAATTGATCTTAGTGGGAAGTATGCAAAAACTAAGGTGATTAAGAAAATTGAAAATATTGCAAAAACGGCAAAAAACAACCATGTGAAAGCAGCAGCCATCAAGGTGATGGGGCGTTTAGTTTACTTTGATTATCAAAAGTTTTTTGAACAAAGTTTTGATGCGCCTTCTAATAAGGTGAAGGGAGCGGCTCTGGAGGCTTTGTATTATCTTGATAAAGAATCTGCAATTACAAGGGCTAAAACCTTACCAAATAGTGTAAAGAAGACGATTGCATATCCATTGGCTAAGATTTATATTGAAGAGCAGGATGATAAAGAGTTAGAATTTGTGTCCAATTATATAGTTCAAGGAATGTATCTTTCTAATAGTGACGAGACAAAAAAAATGTTTCAAGAAGGGTTTGAGTGGGTTGCTAAATCTAATAATATAAAGGCTTTTAAGAATATAACTTCTGATATTGTTTCAAAAGGAAAACAGTATAAAAAATATGGTTTTGACAAACAAGGAGTGAAATTGCTTAGAAGAATGGTGGCTGAGCAGGATAAGATGAGTAATCCAAATAAAAGAGAGATAATAGGGATTGTGAATGAAGCTCTAGAGGAGTTGATTCGTATTTAGAATTCTATAAAAAATAATTAAAAAAGCAGCAAACTTAGTTTTGCTGCTTTTTTTGTGTCTATATGTTTTGAGGAATAGTAAAAGTTTATCTTTTTGAGTATTCTTTAAAAGTACCATCACGGTAAAAGATCATGATTTTTTCAATTTCTCCTTCTGTTGAAGTATGTATGGCTTGAGGTGCTTCTTGTTTTTGTTCTGTGTTGGGCGCGCTGGTATGATCGCTAAATAATTCCTTTTGTTCTGTGGGGGTGATTTGTTGCGTTGTTTTTTTTGCAGCTAATTCTTTTGGTTTTGAAGTTGGAGTAGTGGTAGATTTAGGGAATTGACCTATTCCTTTTAGTAGCCAGTAGAGGTCGACTTCTTGATAAGTTTCTATTGTTTTGAGAACAAATTCTAAGCTTGGTTTGTTTCTTCCGGAGAGTATATGGGAGATGCTAGAGCGTGGAACTTCTATAGTTTCTGCGAAGATTGATGCAGAAATATTATAATATTCCATTACTTTTTTGAGTCTGTTAGAGAAGTTGGTGTTGTTTAACATTGTAAAGCTGTTTTGTGTTTACAAATGTAATTAATTAGTTTTAGATGGAAAAATAACACTTTAATAAACCGTAAAAACATAAACCACAACTTTAAATAAAACACATAATAATATGATCTGTAAAGAATTAAGTTTGTTTTAGATGGTTTTTAAAGTGTTGCTTCGCATGACTAGGGATCTAGTTTCTTTTTTCAGGTTGAACCGATGGAGGATTGTATACAAAAGTAAACAAAAACAAAATTCAATGACGTTACAAATGTAAACAGATGATTATTTACATTTGTAACATGAAAATTATGAATACCACGGAGCTTGAAAATTGGTACGGGACCAATTTTGAAAAAGACTTAAAAGGAAAGAGAATTTTATTTGAAGATATTGAACCGTTATTAAAAAGGTTGGATGCCTCAAAATTCGAAAAGGAGATTTTAGGAACCTCGGAGGAAGGAACTTCTATTTATAAACTTAAAATTGGTTCAGGTAAAAAGAAGATTCTTATTTGGTCTCAGATGCATGGAAATGAAAGTACAGGTACCAAAGCGGTTTTCGACTTATTTCAGTTTTTGCAAAATCCAGGCTCTTTAGAATCTGTAAAAAACGACATACTTAATAATTGTACTTTGGTGTTTATTCCTATGTTGAACCCTGATGGGTCTAAAAAATTTACTAGGGTAAATAGTAAAGAGATCGATTTGAATAGAGATGCAGTGAATAGAGTTGCAAAAGAAAGCAATTTATTAAGAAGTGTTTTGGATGCTTTTAATCCAGAGTTTTGTTTCAATTTACATGACCAAAGAACGATATTTAATGTCCAAGGAACGAAAAACCCAGCGACCATATCTTTTTTAGCTCCTTCAGAAGACCTAGAGAGAACGCTTACGGTAGGAAGAAGAGAAACAATGAGTGTAATTGTATCTATGGATGCTTTGCTGTCTAAAATCATCCCTAATCACATAGGAAGGTATACAGATGAGTTTTATCCAACGGCTACTGGAGATAATTTCCAGAAGTTAGGTCACAATACTATTTTAATTGAGGCGGGTCATTATTATGATGATTATGACAGAGAAGAGGTACGTAAATTCAATTTCTTTGCGATGTTGCAAGGAATGCATTTTATTGCAACAGAAGATGATTATACGGACTATAAGCCTTATTTTAATATTCCAAATAATGATAAGAAATGTTATGATATTATTTACAGAAATGTAAAAAATAAGGAGGGTAAAATTGAAGATGTTGCATTTCAGTATGATTATCAAGTCATGAAAAATGAGTTGGTTTTTGTGAAGCAAGAAGCGGATAGAGGTCAATTAACAGATTTTGTAGGGCATAAAGAATATGACTTAGAGAAAAAAGAATTGAAAAAGGATTAGAAATTAGAGATTTCGTAAAGTAAATGTCTTTTTGATAGAAATATTTTATTATTTTTGCCGAATACCGATTTATTACCAAAATTAAACACATGAAAAAATATAATTTAGATGAAGTAGATCACCAGATCTTGGATATGTTGATTGAAAATGCAAGAACACCTTTTACTGATATTGCTAAAAAGTTATTGGTTTCTGCGGGAACTATTCATGTTCGTGTAAAAAAGATGGAAGAAGAAGGAATTATCAAAGGTTCTACGCTTACATTGAATTACGAAAAAATGGGATATGCGTTTATTGCGCACATCGGAATTTACTTAGAAAGAACATCAATGACCAAAGAGGTGATTGAAGATTTAAGAAAAATTTCAAATGTAACAGTGGCTTATGTAACGGCTGGAAAGTTTAATATTTTCTGTAAAATTAGAGCTAAGGATACTGAAGATGCAAAAAACATTATCTTCCAGATTGATGATATTCCTGGTGTGAATAGAACAGAAACAATGATTTCTCTTGAAGAAAGTATAAACGATAAAAAGAGAATGATGCACGCAATTTTTAGAGATTACTAGAAAGTTGCATCTGTAAAATATTAAAAACGATAAACATTTAAGTTTATCGTTTTTTTTATGCAAAACACTAGATAAACTATGCTTCATATTTTTTCTAATGAATGAATAGTTTATATCTTTACACACTTCAAAATCTATAACATAAAGATGAGTTTATACAAAAAGAATTCGCTTAAATTATATAATTCTTTAAGCAAGGAAAAAGAAGTTTTTACACCAATCAATGAAGGTTCTGTTGGGATGTATGTTTGTGGCCCTACAGTATACAGTAATGTGCACCTTGGTAATGTGAGAACCTTTATGTCTTTTGATTTGGTCTTTAGGTACTTAAAGCATCTTGGGTATAAGGTTAGATATGTAAGAAACATTACGGATGCTGGACACTTAGAGAATGATGCTGATGTTGGAGAGGATAGAATAGCAAAAAAGGCTAGAATAGAAGAAATCGAACCAATGGAGGTGGTGCAGCGTTACACCGTAGATTTTCATCAAATATTACAAAAGTTTAATAATTTACCTCCGAGTATTGAGCCTACAGCTACTGGACATATTGTTGAGCAGTTAGAAATTATAAAAGATATCTTAGATAAAGGAATGGCTTATGTAGTCAACGGATCTGTGTATTTTGATGTTTTGAAATACAATGAATCTGAAGAATATGGGATATTGTCAGGTAGAAATATTGAAGATTCCATTCATAATACAAGAGCTTTGGATGGACAGTCTGAAAAGAAAAACCCACAAGATTTTGCACTTTGGAAAAAAGCAAGTCCTGAACATATTATGAGGTGGCCTTCGCCTTGGAGTGATGGTTTTCCTGGATGGCATTTAGAGTGTACTGCAATGAGTACCAAATATCTTGGTGAGAAGTTTGATATCCATGGAGGAGGAATGGATTTGAAATTCCCACATCATGAATGTGAAATAGCACAGGCAAATTGTTCTAATGGTACGGATCCGGTAAACTATTGGATGCATGCGAATATGCTGACTTTAAACGGTCAGAAAATGGCTAAATCTACAGGAAATAACATCTTACCAGGTGAAATATTTTCAGGAGATAATAATGTGCTTGATAAGCCATTTAGTCCAAGTGTTACTCGATTTTTTATGTTACAAGCGCATTATAGAAGTAATTTAGATTTTTCAAGTGCTGCATTAGAAGCTTCAGAGAAAGGTTATAATAAGTTGTTTCAAGGCTTGACTGTTTTAGAAGGTTTAAGAACAAGTAAGTCTACAAGTGTTGATATAGAAAAATGGGTGCAATCGTGTTACGATGCTATGAATGATGACTTTAATAGTCCTATTTTAATAGCAAACTTATTTGAAGGAGTGAAGTTTATTCACTTGATAAATGATGGGAAAGAAACCATTTCTAAAGAAGATTTAGAACGTTTTGGCTCTGTACTAAAGTCGTTTGTATTCGATGTATTAGGCTTGGTAGATGAGGCAACAGAGGACAACTCAGAGAAGTTGAGTGGAACAGTTGAGTTGTTGATCAAACTTCGTAAAGAAGCAAGGGATGATAAAAACTGGGCTTTGTCTGATCAAATTAGAGATGAGTTATTGGCTTTAGGGATTCAATTGAAAGATGGTAAGGAAGGAACTAGTTTTACTGTAAATTGAGTTTGATCCAGAAAATAATAAGATTTCCTTTCATTGCTTTGGTAAGAATTTACCAGGCTATGATTTCACCTTATTTGCCTGCTACTTGTAGGTATTCACCAACCTGTTCTCAATATAGTATTGAAGCGATTGAAAAACATGGGGTGTTAAAAGGAGGTTTTTTAGCTTTGAAAAGAATAGGAAGTTGTCATCCTTGGGGTGGTAGTGGATACGATCCGGTTCCGGATAAAAAAAGTGCAAATAATAAAAAAGAAAAATGAATTTCAACGCAATTACTTGGGATCCCTCTTTGGGAATAGAATTAGGTTTTTTTACAATTCGCTATTATAGTTTGATGTTCGTGCTGGCATTTGGTGTTGGCTTGGCTTTGATGAAAAGAATCTATATCAAAGATGGGATTGAACTTGATAAGTTAGATAAACTATTTATGTATACCATTATTGCGACTATTTTGGGAGCGAGATTGGGACATGTTTTCTTTTATGATTGGGCTTATTTTAAAGATCATTTAGGAGAGATTTTATTACCTGTAAAATTCAACCCATTTCGTTTTACTGGTTTTGCAGGTTTAGCGAGTCATGGGGCGGCAGTTGGAATTATTACAGCACTCTACTTTTATAGTAAAAACATCCTTAAAAAACCGCTTTTATTTGTGTTGGATAGGGTAGGTATTGTAGTAGCGCTTGCTGGTTTTTTTATTAGAATTGGAAACCTAATGAATTCTGAAATTATTGGAAAACCAACAGGAACGAATTTTGGTATTATATTTAAAAAGTTGGGAGAAGATTTTCCAAGGCATCCTACTCAGTTGTATGAGGCATTTAGTTATTTAGCGATATTTGTTTGTCTATGGTATCTATATTGGAAAACGGATAAAAAAGAACAGTATGGATATCTTTTTGGATTCTTTTTTGCAACCTTATGGTCTGTTCGTTTTGTGATAGAGTTTTTAAAGGAGGCACAAATTGATGATAGAGGTGATTGGGATTTAAACACGGGACAGTGGTTGAGTATTCCTCTAATAATTGTAGGATTGTATTATATGTTTAGAAAAAAGAAATAAAAAAAGCCCTTAATGATTTTAAGGGCTTTTTTGTTTTTTATGCGAATTGGCAAAGTATTCCTCCCATCAGTGCAAGGGAAACAATCCAGTAGCCTGCATTGATCATAACATATTTAAAACTTCTTTTTTCAAAAATGGCATTGGTTCCAAATATAGGAAGTACCAATAGCATTCCAATCAGAGTTCCATGCAATGCTCCGTGCTTGAAAGTTCTAAAGTTGTTACCATATTTTTCCATGAAATCTGCGGCATATAGATTCAGTTCAGATCCTTCTACCATTAAGTTAGGGTCGTTCATTAAAATGGAGAAAAATCCAAATTGATGAATCACAAAGGTTCCAAGTATAAAAGCCATCAAATAGCTTAAAATGTAACAATAAAGAAAAACAATAGGATTGGGTTTTTCCATCGTTTCAAGTGTAAAATTACACTCCTTCATCCAAGAGCTTCCAAAAACTTTTGGGTTGTACCATATAAACCCCATAAACAAGGGTACGATAGCAGCCACGGCAATAATTACAAAGTTAAATTTCATATGAGTTTTTTTTAGTTAGTAAGTAAATATAAGGATTATATTAAAAATCCAATCTTTAATATTACTAGGGTAAAGCAAAAAAAATAGCGCATCCGTATAACGAATGCACTATTTAAATCAATCCTTTTGAAGTGATTAGGAGTTTCTAAAAACAAACTTTCCGTCGAAAGCATCTAAGAGAATGTTTTGTTCAGCGGTAACGTTGCCTGCAAGAATTTCTTTAGATAAGGAATTTAGAACTTCTTTTTGAATGACCCGTTTTACGGGTCTCGCACCAAATTGAGGATCAAATCCTTTGTCTGTTAATTCATCAATCGCCTCCTGTGTAGCATCCAAAACAATTTGCTTTTCGGCTAACATATTGGCTAGTTTTTTAATATGTATGTTAACAATGTCCTTAATCTCCGATTTGTTTAATGGAGTAAACATGATAATTTCATCAATTCTATTTAAGAACTCGGGTCTTACCGTCTGTTTCAATACCGACATCACATCAATTTTGGCTTTTTCAGCAACGCTCGCTCTGTTTTCAGAAGTTGCTTTGTCAAAATGCTCCTGAATGCTTTCTGCGCCAATGTTGGAGGTCATGATAATAATAGAATTTTTAAAATCAGCTATTCGTCCTTTGTTATCTGTCAATCGCCCTTCATCTAGTACCTGAAGTAAAATATTAAAAGTATCAGGATGTGCTTTTTCAATCTCATCCAATAGAATTACAGAATAAGGTTTTCTTCTCACGGCTTCCGTAAGTTGACCACCTTCATCATACCCAACATAGCCAGGAGGTGCTCCAACCAATCTACTTACTGAATGACGCTCTTGATATTCACTCATGTCTATTCGTGTCATCGCATTTTCATCGTCAAATAAATACGAAGCCAAGGCTTTTGCTAGCTCAGTCTTACCAACACCCGTAGTTCCGAGAAATAAAAACGACCCTAGTGGCTTTTTGTCATCCTGGAGTCCAGCTCTAGACCTTCTCACGGCATCAGAAACAGCTTCAATGGCTTCTTCTTGACCTACAACTCTTTGGTGCAATTCATCTTCTAAATTAAGAAGTTTTTCTCTTTCGCTTTGAAGCATTTTTTGAACAGGGATTCCAGTCCATTTAGCCACAACCTCAGCAATATCATCAGAAGTAACCTCTTCTTTGATTAATGCATTCTCTTGATTGTTGACCTCAATTTGTAGTTGATCAAGTTCTTCTTGTGCATCTTTTATTTTACCATAACGCAATTCAGCAACCAAACCATAATCACCGTCACGCTCCGCTTTATCTGCTTCTAATTTATGACTTTCAATAGCTTCTTTTATTCTTTGAACTTTGTCTACAAGATCCTTTTCGCTTTTCCATTTACTAAAAATAGAATCTCTCTGTTCTTTTATATTGGCAAGTTCCTTTTTAAGAAAAGAAAGTTTCGTTTTGTCGTTTTCTCTTTTGATTGCTTCAACTTCAATTTCAATCTGCATAATTTTACGATCTAAAACATCCAACTCTTCTGGTTTAGAGTTGATTTCCATACGCATTTTGGAAGCAGACTCATCCATTAAATCAATCGCTTTATCCGGTAAAAAACGATTGGTGATATAACGCTCAGAAAGCTCGACGGCAGCAATAACAGCTTCATCTTTGATTCGTACTTTGTGATGCACTTCATACTTGTCTTTTATACCACGTAAAATAGAGATAGCACTTTCTGTATCTGGTTCGTCCACAATAACTTTTTGGAAACGTCTTTCAAGCGCCTTGTCCTTTTCAAAGTATTTTTGATACTCATCTAGGGTAGTGGCTCCAATAGCGCGCAGTTCTCCTCTTGCCAAAGCGGGTTTTAAAATATTTGCAGCATCCATCGCTCCTTCGCCACCACCAGCACCAACAAGAGTGTGTATCTCATCAATAAACAAGACTATGGAACCATCCGAATTTATAACTTCTTTGACTACAGATTTTAAACGCTCTTCAAATTCTCCTTTGAACTTTGCTCCGGCAATCAATGCTCCCATGTCCAAAGAGAATATTTGCTTGTCTTTTAAGTTTTCAGGTACATCACCTTTGATAATTCTATGTGCAAGCCCTTCCGCAATAGCAGTTTTACCAACTCCAGGCTCTCCAACAAGCATTGGGTTGTTTTTAGTTCGACGTGATAAAATTTGTAAAATACGTCGTATTTCTTCATCTCGCCCGATAACTGGATCTAATTTCCCATCATTTGCCAGTTGATTAAGATTTTTAGCATACTTATTTAAACTATTATACGTGTCCTCAGCGCTTTGAGATTTGACATTTTCTCCTTGTCTAATTTCATCAATAGCTGCTTTTAGTCCTTTTTCTGTAACTCCTTGGTCTTTTAATTGTTGAGAAACCGTGTCCTTACTTTTGAAAATTGCAATCAAAAGATGTTCAATAGAAACATATTCATCATTCATTTTCTTAGCAATATTATTGGCCTCAATGAACATTCTGTTTGCTGTAGCAGAAAGACTTAAGTTTCCTCCGGAGACTTTAGCAAAGCCTTCAACGGTTCTGTCAATTACTTCAGTAAAAACAGGAATATTAATTTCTAGTTTTTTTAATATAAAAGGGGTTACATTTTTATCAACGATTAAGATAGCCTTAAAAACGTGAGCCACTTCAATTTGTTGCTGTCCTAAGCCTTGAGTAATCTCTTGGGCTTTTTGAACAACTTCTTGTGATTTTATAGTGTAATTATTAAAATTCATAACTCGTAATTTTTAAATTCATTCTCTTTATGTCAAATAGCATTCCTCTTTTAAAAATGAATTAAAACAAGTCAAAATGTCTTGGAAGTCTTTATTTATCAAGACAAAATGTCTATTTCAATAGGTTTAAAAAGACATTATTTCAGGTTTTAAAAAATAGTTAGTTATGAAAGGATAGCTTATTTTTGTCGTCAATTAGAGAAAAAACATATTACAATGGGAATATTAAGTGGAGTTTTTGGATCAAAATCAGAAAAAAAAGAAACACCAGGCATCAACTGGATACAGTTAACTACAGAAGATCAGTTGGAGAATTTAAGTAAAACATCAGTTTTGTTTAAGCATAGTACGCGCTGTGGTATCAGTAGTTCTGTGATAAAACGTTTTGAGAGACAACATGTAGATTTAAACGATACAGTAGATTTTTACTATTTAGATCTATTGAATTTCAGAAATATATCAAGTGCTATTGCAGAAAAATTTCAAGTAATTCATCAGTCACCGCAAGCTGTAGTTGTTAAAAACAAGGAGTTGGTAGCACATGGCTCTCATTATGATATTCTAGAACTTGACTTGAACGCATTTACGGAATAGGTGTTATTTTATGCATTGAAGACGAAGATTTTAAAAAACAGTTAACTCATAAAATTTATGGGTTTGTTTGGGGTGGTATAAAAATATTTAAGACTATCTTTGCATCAAGAAAAATTTTAAACAAAATCTTTCAATTCTCAGAGAAATTTTATATTTTGAGTATTGAAATTAATTAACAGAAACGGAATTATATTACATGGCTAAATCAGAACAAAGCTTCAACAAAAAAGAAAAAGAAAAGAAACGTTTGAAAAAGCGTGAATTGAAAATGAAGAAAAAGGAGGAGCGTAAAGCGAATGCTACTGGTGGTGATATGATGATGTATGTTGATCAATATGGTAACCTAACAGAGACTCCGCCAGATCCTGCAGAAAAAGTAATTATTGATGCAGAAAGCATTGAAATTGGAATTCCTAAAAAAGTGGAAGAGGATATTGATCCAGTTCACAAAGGAAGAGTAGCATTCTTTAATGATTCAAAAGGTTTTGGGTTTATCAATGATGCTGACAATGGAGAAAAGTATTTTGTGCATGTAAATGGTTTGTTGCAGGAAATAAAAGAAAATGACAAAGTTCAATTTGAACTTGAAAGAGGAATGAAAGGAATGAATGCAGTAAAGGTTAAGAAGATTTAACCCAATTACTTATAGATATAGAGATCCGAATACAATTTTGTATTCGGATTTTTTTTGCAAAAAAAAATAATTTAAGTCGTTGAGCTTTAGTTGGTAGAAGTGCTAGGGGAACCGCTAGGTTAAGAAATTGTAAATTTTTAATTAGGGTTTTTATTGTTGATGTTGTTTTAATAACAGAACAAGAGTTGTTTCAACTCAAAAACCCTATTCAAATGGAAATTTACCAAATCCCCGTTTTTGACGATGATTTTTACAAAATGCTTTTTAGATTTTGTATCAATATCAGTTTTCTTACGATTATCATCAGATTCTTGTACTATAGAGGATCTAAGAACAAGGAATATTTTTTTACCTATTACATGATTAGTGTCATCGTGTTTTTTTTATGCTTTACCTTAAAAAAGTATGAATTAGACTTGGGGATGGCTCTTGGACTTTTTGCCATTTTCGGAATCATACGATACCGAACCAACTCGATTCAAATAAAAGAAATGACTTACCTATTTATCATTATAGGGGTGTCTGTTATAAACTCCTTGGCCAACCGAAAAATGAGTTATGCTGAGATTGTTGGAGCTAATACTTTAATAATTATTGTCCTATCTCTTACAGAATGGTTCTGGACCTTAAAGCATCAGGTTTCAAAAGAGATCATTTATGATGTCTTGGAAAACATAAAGCCATCCAACTATAACCTTCTCAAACAAGATTTAGAATTTAAAACAGGATTGACTATTGAAAAAATAAGTATAGGTGAAATCAATTTCCCTAAAAAAAAGGGTAAAAATAACAGTGTATTATGAAAACGGAAACTCTTAGGAGAATGAAAAACTATAGGAAAATAATAAAAATATCACTTTGGATCTTTTTGGGCTTAATTACTAAACACGGGATGGCACAAGGAGAATATATTGAAGTACGGGATTTAGAGACTTGGTCTAGTGTAAATTTAAAATACAAGGTCAATAAAACTTGGAAAATGTCCTTTCAAGGGCAGTTACGACTTGAAAATAACAGTTCAGAAGTGAGTCAGTATTTTGGGCAATATGATCTTACATATTCTCCATTCAAGCATTTTGCCTTTGCAGGAGCCTTACGTTACGTGAGAAAAAATGACAATACCGGAAATGTCCAAGGTTATGAAAACCATTTTAGATATCATTTGGATGGGATTTTCAAGCACAAGTCTAAAAGATTCAAGTTCAAATACAGAGTACGTTATCAAAATAAAAATGAATTAGGAGTGGAAGATGAAGCTCGGCAATACATTCGTTTGAAAGCTGGTGCTGAATATAATATTAGAAAATGGAAGTTAGATCCAGAGGTGTCGAGTGAATTGTTTAATCGTTTAGGAACGGAAGATAATCAACTTGAAGGATACCGTTTAACACTGGGAACTTCCTTTAAAGTGCATACAGCAGGAAAAATAGGAGTGTTTTATAGATATGAAGAGGAGTTGAATGCTTCATTTCCTAAGTCAAGAAACATTATTGGATTTAAATATACTTACTCATTAAAATAAAAAATTATGAAAATTAATAAAATAAGATACGTAGCATTCGCATTTTTGGTTGTAATATCTGTTGCATGTAAAGAGACTATTTATGTAGAAGCCGATGAATTAGAGTCAGAAATTGACGTGGATGATAAAGAACCTGGTGAAGGTTTAGCAGATTGGACAACCGATACTCATACTAAAGATGGAACTATAAATTACGAGGTAGTTTTTCCTCAGGATAAAGTAAATAGAATAGACATCGTATTAACAGCGACAGAACATGCAAGTATGCAGTCTGATTTAGCTTCTATCGTTGGATCTACTCAAGGTGGACCCGGAGGAGGTGGTGGCGGAAACTTTTCTGATGAAGATCCTATGTATGTGGCCTGTGATTTTTATTTTAATAATACGCAATGGTATGAGGTTGGGGTAAGATACAAAGGGAATTCAAGTTTGTATTCTGCTTACCGTAGTGGAAACGGAAAATTGCCTTTAAGATTTAAGTTTGATGAGTTTGAAGATGATTACTCAGAAATAAAAAATCAACGTTTTTATGGATTCCAGCATCTTTCTATGAATAGTAATTATAAGGATGATTCATTTATGAGGGAAAAATCGGCTTGCGACTTGTTCAGAAGTTTTGGTGTTCCAGCAGTGAAAACAGCGTATTATGAAATTTATGTAGATGAAGGGAACGGTACTCCAATATATTATGGATTGTATACGATGGATGAGGTAGTGTTTGATACAATGCTGAATTCTGTTTTTGGCAGTGAGACAGGGAATTGTTACAAGCCAGATGGTGATGGGGCTAAATTTTCTTCTAGTGGGTTTACCTTGAATGATTTTGAAAAGAAAACAAATGATGATGAAGCAGATTGGTCAGATATTCAAGCCATGTATGACGCCTTACATGCATCTACAAGAACAACGGATGTTGAAAGTTGGAAAGATGGTTTGGAAGCTGTTTTTGATGTACAAGGTTTCTTAAAATATTTAGCGGTTAATAATACCATTCAAAATTGGGATACCTATGCGAATATGACACATAATTATTATTTGTATCATGATCCTGCTGATGATTTGATCAAATGGATTGTTTGGGATAATAATGAAGCATTTAATAGTAGTGGTGGACCCGCTGGCGCAATTTCTATAGATATGAGTGAGGTAAGTTCAGATTGGCCATTGATCTCTTATTTAATTGCAATTCCTGAATACGAAGAAAATTATAAATCTTATTTAGAGGATTTTAATAACAATTATTATGTGCCAAATGATATGGATGCTATCTACGATAATCTATCAAGTTTGATTTCTTCTAGTGCGACTTCAGAAGCGTCTGGTTATACTAATTTATCAGGTGGAACTTCTGCTTTTATCTCGGGAGTTGCAACCATCAAAGCACATTGTCCAACAAGAAATACAGTAGTAACTAATTATTTAAACAATTAATCATATGAAAAGAGAAGTAATCGTAATTATCAGTTTGGTACTTGTCTTGGTGTTTTTTGCTAGTTGCAAATCAAGTCAACAAAACCAAAATAGAAATGAAAGAGGGAATGAAAGAGGGCAACAGAAAAGGCCGACTGTAGAGCAGTTGTTTGAGAAAATGGATACTGACAAGGATGGCAAGTTGTCTGAAAAGGAAGTAAAAGGTCCTTTGGCAAATGATTTTGATAAAATTGATGCTGATGAAGATGGATTTCTTTCAAAAGAGGAAATAGAAAGAGCACCAAGACCATCAGGAGGTAGAAATGGTATGGGACAAAACAGACCTGAATTTTAAAAACCATATTCTTAACAGGAATGAATTGATTGCTTCTTATCTTATGAAATAAAAAATAACAAACAGTTTACGTAAGGTTTTTGGAGTTTCGTCGACAGTAACAAGTAGTTCATCTAAATATATGTGATTTAAAGCATTATTTTATGAACTTTGAGTAAACACTAAAACTGACGACATGACTCAAACAAAGGAAGTATCTAGACAAAAAGTAATTCAGACGGTAGTTGTAATCAATACATTATTGATAGCTTTAATTATAATTGCAACTAAAATTTAATACTACCCATAAGATATTTGAAAAGACATGGTTTCCCATGTCTTTTTTTTGTTTAATTAAATATGTTTTTAGGTAAACATATTTTAAATGTTTTTTGTAATTTTACTAACGTGCACAAACAAAAAGAATATGGTATCAGATAAAAACAGACATGGTTTTAAATTCACCCCTTTCCAGGAAGAGGAGAAATCCAAATTTGACCAATTATTTGGCATTTTTAAGGAATTGATCACACATACTTCAGGAGATTTTGAAGAGGCTTTGAATTGGATGAAAACCTTAGACAAAGAATATAAATTAACTGATGAGGAGTATACTCTGGATGATTTTATTGATGAATTAAAGGAGAGAGGTTATCTAAAAGATGAAGTGGATCCAAATGGAAAAGGGAAAACAAAAATAACTGCCAAAACAGAAAAGGCGATTCGTAAGAATGCGCTAGATCAAATTTTCGGGAAAATCAAAAAAAACGGATTAGGCAATCATAAGACTAAAAATAGTGGATTAGGGGATGAAAAGACAGGGGATTTCAGAGCATTTCAGTTTGGAGATGCCATAGACAGTCTTTCTATTACTGAAAGCTTAAAAAATGCACAGGTCAACAATGGATTATCTGACTTTAGTTTGACCGAAAAGGATTTGGTCATAGAGGATACACATCATAAATCACAGATGAGTACCGTGTTAATGATTGATATCAGCCATAGTATGATACTCTATGGTGAAGATAGAATAACACCTGCAAAGAAAGTAGCAATGGCCTTGTCAGAACTAATTACTTCTAGGTATCCAAAAGATACATTGGATATATTAGTTTTTGGTAATGATGCTTGGACCATTAAAGTCAAGGATTTACCGTACCTGCAAGTAGGACCTTATCATACCAATACCGTAGCAGGATTGAATTTAGCTATGGATATTTTAAGACGAAAAAGAAATACCAACAAGCATATTTTTATGATAACCGATGGGAAACCTAGTTGTTTGCGATTGCCTGATGGAAGGTATTATAAAAACAGCAATGGTCTTGACCCTTATATTACGGAGAAATGTTACAATATGGCAGCTTATGCAAGAAAACTGCACATTCCAATCACAACCTTTATGATTGCTAGAGATCCGTATCTTCAAAACTTTGTAGATAAATTTACAGAATCAAATAAAGGAAAAGCTTTTTATACAGGACTAGAAGGATTAGGAGAAATGATCTTTCACGATTACGAAAATAACAGAAAAAAACGCATGCGATAAATTATGGATACAACAATAAAAACTTTAGGTGAATTAATAAAGGCAGGCTATACATCAAAAAGTATTAAAGCTGAATTAAGAGATAATTTAATTGTAAATATCAAAGAAAACAAAAACTCTTTTGAAGGAATTCATGGATACGAACATACTGTAATTCCTCAATTAGAAAGAGCAATTTTATCTCAACACAATATAAATTTATTAGGTCTAAGAGGACAGGCAAAAACAAGGTTGGCTAGATTGATGGTTCAATTGTTGGATGAATATATTCCGTTTATTGAGGGGTCTGAAATTCATGATGATCCGTTACAACCAATCAGTTCTTTTGGTAGAGAGACTTTAGCTCGTTTGGGTGATAAAACGCCCATTGCTTGGTTGCATAGAGAGGAACGGTTTTTTGAGAAATTAGCAACACCAGATGTAACAATATCTGATTTAATTGGCGATATAGACCCTATCAAAGCGGCAACTTTAAAATTAAGTTATGCAGATGAAAAGGTGCTGCACTATGGGATGATTCCAAGAGCCAATCGATGTATTTTTGTGATCAATGAATTACCAGATTTACAAGCTCGAATTCAAGTTGCTTTGTTCAATATTCTAGAAGAAGGAGATATTCAAATTCGTGGATTTCAATTAAGAATGCCAGTTGATTTGCAATTTGTATTTACAGCAAACCCTGAAGATTACACAAATCGTGGAAGTATTGTAACTCCTTTAAAGGATAGAATTGGTTCTCAAATTTTAACACATTATCCAGAGAACCTAGAAGTAGCGAAGACTATTACGGCGCAAGAGGCTGCTTTGCAAAACTCAAGATTGTGTGCGATTCACATACCAGAATTGGTAAAGGATTTGGTAGAAAGAATTGGTTTTGAGGCGAGAAACAGCGAATATGTAGATGCCAAAAGCGGAATAAGTGCAAGAATGAGTATTACTGCCTATGAAAATTTGTTGAGTAGCGCAGAATACAGAGCTTTGGGATCTAATGAAAAAAGCACTTCTATTAGATTTAGTGATGTTATAGGAATGGTTCCTTCGATTATTGGTAAAATTGAATTAGTCTATGAAGGAGAACAAGAAGGTGCGGCTTTTGTTGCTGAAAAATTAATTGGTGAAGCAGTGAAGACCTTATTTCTAGAAAAATTCCCAAAAATATCGAAGCTTAAAAAAGAAAATCAAAAAGATGCGTATGATCCTTTATTAGATTGGTTTTTTGAAGAAACTACTTTTGAACTATTTGACAATGGTTCCGAAATAGAATACAAATCTGCTTTAGATGATATTGCTCCTTTGGATGAGTTGATTCAAACCTATGCGAAAGAAACTTCTAAAGAGGATTCTTATTTCTTGAAAGAATTTGTGCTGTGGGCTCTGGTAGAATTTCAAAAATTAAATAAAGAGAGAGTGGAAGAAGGATATTCCTTTAGAGATCAATACGGTGCGCTGTTTTCTGATTTATAGAAAATGGACGAACTACTTCACATTATTAGAAATTGTAAGGAATGTGCTCCTTTTTTAAAACAGGGGTGCCGACCTGTTTTGTCTGCTTCAAAAAAAGCAAAAATCGTTATTATCGGCCAGGCTCCCGGTTCTGTTGTGCATCGAACTGGAATTCCTTGGGATGACAAGAGTGGGGAGAATCTAAGAGCTTGGATGGGTATAGATGCCGATTTGTTTTATGATGAAGATTTTATATCTATCGTACCTATGGGGTTTTGCTATCCTGGTAAGGGGAAGTCTGGAGATTTGCCTCCACGAAAAGAATGTGCTCCCTTGTGGCATGCTAAAATACTGACAGAATTAGAAAATGTTGAGCTTGTTCTATTGGTAGGGAGTTATGCTCAAAAATATTATTTAAAAGAAATGGCAAAGAGAACATTAACGGAGACTGTTGCAAGTTATTCGGAGTACTTGCCTCAATTTTTTGTGTTACCACATCCTTCTCCGAGAAATAATATTTGGATGAAAAAAAACAGTTGGTTTAAAGATGAAATCCTTCCTGTTTTAAAAATGAAAATAGAAGAATTACTTTAAATATTGTATTAACTGCGATAATCTGAAAGGCTAACAGTATCTTTGCAAAAAATGAAAGATATGTCTAAAACTTTTTCTGGTCTTGGGATTCAAGAAGAATTGTTAAAAGCTTTACAGGGGTTACAAATAGAAACTCCAACTGAAATTCAGGAGAAATCGATTCCGGTGATCCTAAACAAAAATGATGATTTCGTGGGATTGGCCAAAACAGGAACAGGTAAAACGGCTGCTTTTGGTTTGCCATTATTACAGATGGTTGAGGTTTCAAATGATAGCATTCAAACTTTAATATTGGCTCCTACAAGAGAATTAGGACAGCAGATATATGAGAATTTAAAGACTTTTTCTGTTCATTTAGAGGGCCTTTCTATAGCTTCCATCTGTGGAGGTGTTCCTATCAAACCTCAAATTGAATTGATTAAAGCGAAACCACAAGTGGTGATTGCAACTCCGGGTAGATTGATTGATTTGATTCAACGTGGAGAAATTGATATAACAAATACCAAGAATTTTGTATTAGATGAAGCCGATGAGATGATCAGTTCCTTAAAAGAAGGTCTTGATAAAATTGTTGAGGTTTTACCTAAAAAACGAAGAACTTTTTTGTTTACGGCAACCATGCCGGGAGTAATAAAACAGTTGATTCAAAACTATATGTCGAAACATATTACGCAGGTTTCTGTGGATATGTCGGTTACTGGAAATACTAAAATTGATCATAAATATGTTGTCGTTGAGCCTATAGAAAAACTGAATGTTTTGATGCATTTCTTAAATGCGAATGAAGGTGTTCAAGGGATAATTTTCTGTAAAACAAAGGCAGCGGTGAATAAGTTGGCTAAAAATTTGGCGATCAATAAATTTTCTTCCGGTGCGATTCATGGAAGTTTGTCTCAAGGAATACGTGATCGAATCATGGGACAATTTAGAATGGGGCATATCAATATTCTTGTGGCAACAGATTTGGCTGCTCGAGGGATTGATGTAAAAGATATTGCCTATGTGGTAAATTACCATTTGCCTGACACCTATGATACTTATGTACATCGATCAGGAAGAACAGCGAGGGCAGGTGCTGATGGTTTGGCTTTGTCTGTAATCCAACAAGAAGAATTAAATGACTTAGAGGATATAGAAAATGAATTAGGAATTCGTTTTGATGAGTTTAAAAAAGCTAGCGCAGAGAGTATAGAAGAAAATAACGGCTTGTTATGGGCAAAGAAAATATTTAAAACGAAGCCTAATCATAATGTATCTAAGGAATACAAGAATAAAATTCATACAATTTTCCATCATTTGACCAAAGAAGAATTGGTGGAGAAAATGTTTGCAAATTATGTTTTGCAACAAGAGAATAGTGCTTTGGTAAAGGAAACTTCAAAAAAGAAAAAAAGAAAGTAATGGCCAATACAATAAAAAACCAACAGGAGATATTGAGTAAATTGAATATTTACCAATTGAACCCAATGCAAGAAGAGGCTATAGAGGTCATTGATGCTAATGATAGTACGGTGATTCTTTCTCCTACAGGAACAGGAAAAACACTCGCTTTTTTACTGCCATTACTGGAAAGATTGAATCCAGCGGTACAAGAAGTTCAAGCTGTGATTGTGGTGCCATCTAGAGAACTTGCGATACAAATAGAACAAGTGATACGTTCTATGGGTTCAGGGTATAAGGTGAATGCTATTTATGGAGGTAGAGCGATTGCAAAGGACAAGATAGATTTAAAAACGACACCGTCAATTTTAATTGGAACTCCGGGTCGGTTGGCAGATCATTTTGGAAAAGAAAGGTTTACTACGAAGGAAGTAAAGACCTTGATTATTGATGAGTTTGATATTTCTTTTGAAGTTGGAGCAGGAGGCGATATGCAGAATATTGTTAAATCTTTGTCTAATGTTGATAAAAAAGTATTGACTTCAGCTACCCAGGATATGGATATCCCAAGATATATCCAGATGGAAAAAGCGGTTACATTAAATTATTTATCTGAAAAGAAAGATTCTAAGCTTACTTTAAAGACGGTAATATCTGCGTCTAAAAACAAGCACAATACTTTGGTGGAATTACTTCAAAACTTAGGAGATGAACCTGGAATAGTATTTTGTAATCAAAAGAACACACTTGAGGATTTAAGTGCTTTTTTAACAAAGAAAAAAATCATTCATACCTGTTTTCATGCAGGTGTAGACCAAAAAGAAAGAGAAAGAGCCTTGATTCGTTTGAGGAATGGATCTGCCACTATTTTACTAGCCAGTGATTTGGCTGCAAGGGGAATTGATATTCCTGAAATGAAATATATCATTCATTATGAAATTCCAGAAGGAGCTGAGGAGTTTACGCATAGAAATGGTAGAACAGCGAGAGTAAATGCAAAAGGAACGGCCTATATGATCAAATGGAATAAAGAATCATTGCCAGAGTTTGTAGGGAAATCTGCCGTGCTAAACCTTTCAGGAAATAATGTAATAAAAGAACCTTTTTGGGAGACCTTGTTTATTTCTGGAGGTAGAAAAGATAAAATTTCTAAAGGAGATATCGCTGGTTTGTTTTTCAAACAAGGAAATATAAATAAAGATCAGTTAGGGGTAATAGAGCTTAAGTCGGATTGTGCTTTTGTCGCAGTGCCTAAATCGATAGCATCTAAATTAGCACAGAAATTAAATAATACTAGGTTGAAAAAGAAAAAAGTACGCGTATCCGTTTTGTAAAGAACTTGTATCAAGCATAGTACAACTGCAAATAGGAGACTACTAAGCGTATCAGTTATAAAATTTAAAAGCCCAATCATTTTTTGATTGGGCTTTTTTTGGAGGCTGAGCTACATTCCCGGTGGCTGAGCCTGTCGAAGTCTCTTTTCTATCCGGAGGCTGAGCTCGTCAAAATCTCGTTGTCACTTCGAGTGAATTTAAGAATGAAATGAAGAAATTAGTATCGAGAAGTAGTACTCTAATCGTTCTCGATACAATCCATGAAAAATAGATCACTCGAACTGACATGGTTGGTAATTGAATATATTCTCGGAGGCTGAGCTTGTCGAAGTCTCGTTAAGGTTACCCTTCGACAAGCTCAGGGTCCGGATACATGTCGGAGGCTGAGCCTGTCGAAGTCTCTTCAATATTATAATTCTAAAAGGCCTCCTAATTTTTATAAAAAAGTATTTCTATCCGTGCTTTCTGTTCGTATCTTTCCATGAAAAAGCAAAAGTCCTAAATGATTCATAACTTGTTTAAATTTAAGAATATATCTTTTTTTATTCTGGCAATTTTATTGATCGTATCGTTGATTAATATACCTGCTATAAAAATTGATGCTGATATTTCTCAATTCTTCCATGAAGACGATCAAGATTATGAATTGTATCAAGAATTAAAATCCGAGTTTGCCAATCAAGAGGATGTCATTTTATTAGGAATCAAAACCAAAGACTCTAGCTGGAGCACAGATGCATTGATTCAATTAGATAGCCTATCAAATAAACTAAAACAGCATCAGTCCATAGAAAAAGTAAGCAGTATTCTAACTATTTCTTACCCTGTTAAAACGAGTTTTGGCCTCATTCCTTTACCTTATATCAATCAAAATAAAGAAGATGAATACCAGGTTAATATTCACAAAATAAAAAATGAGCCTTTGCTTAAAAGCTTTATTTCGAAAGAGGCTTTGTTTATATGGATTGAGATTGTTCCAGATATAGATCCTTTTGCTCTAGAAAAACTTATTGGGGATATCAATAGCATACGAGAGCAGTCCCATGCAGATACATTTTTATGGGGTAGAGAAGTAGTGGATGTGAGCTTCAAAAATATTTTAGTTCAAGAAATTGGAAAATTTTTATTTTGGGTAATTCTTTTTCTATGCGTAAGTTTATTACTCATCTTTAAACGACCCATCGCCATAGTTTTTCCAATCGTTTTAGTGTTGGTGGTTATTATTTTGTTTTTAGGTGGTATGGCAGCTTTAAATCGACCGCTGACAACCATGTCAAACCTTTTACCAACCATTATCCTCATCGTAGCTGTATCGGATGTTGTGCATCTCTGCATTAAATTTGATACGGAATCAGAGAAAGGACTCCCAATCAAAAAGGCAATTAAAAATACCATCTCAGAAATTGGATTTACAACGTTTATAACCTCTTTCACAACTTCCGTAGGTTTTATGGTATTGTATTTTTCTCCCATAAAAGCAATTCGTCATTTTGGGGTAGAATCTGCATTTTTGGTGGTGCTCACCTTTATGTTAACATTGATTTTTTTACCATTTTATTTCAGTAAAATAAAGGACAAACACTTGTTTCAAATCAGAAATAACTTTTCAACCTTAAGCCAAAAACTAAATTTGTGGTTGCATAAAATTTACAAGAAACCCAATCAGGTTCTATTTACGTTTGCTGTATTACTTATAATAAGTAGTTTTGGAATTCAGTTTATTAGCAAAAATAGAAGTCATTATTCTATTCCAGAAAATACTGATTTGTATGCTAGTTACCAGTTTTTTGAGAAAAAGTTTGGGGGTTCTAGAACCTTTGAATTGATTGTAAGTACCCCAGATAGTTATAGTCTTTTAGATTCCACTTTATTTGTGCAAGTCCTGAAAATAGAGGATTATTTAGGATCTAAATCAGAATTGAATGAATTAAAATCTCCCGTCAATTATTACAGGCAGATGCAAAATGCAAGTATTGCCTCTACAAATAAAACAAACATAGATCTGAATTCTTTAAAAGAATACGACAAGAAATTATCCTTGTTTATGTCCAAAGATTATTTGGCAAACTCAGATAGGACAAGATTTAAGTTTAGTGCTCAAATGAAAGATTTGGGATCCGAAAAAATGGCAGCATTCGAAAAAGAAATTCTTCAAAATGTATCTGAAATTGTTGCCGAACATCCTTTAAAAGCTCAACTGTCTGGTATTGACTTATTGATTGGTATTTCCCAAGAGAAAAGTATAAAAAACACTTTCATTGGACTTCTGATAGCCATAATCATCGTTTCAATTACCTTAAGTTTGGTTTTTAGAAATATCGCTCTTGGGGCTTTGGCCATTGTGTTAAACATCATACCTCTGTTAATTACTGCAGGGATAATGGGTTATTGTGGTGTGGAATTAAGAGCGGAAATAGCACTTATATTTACCGTAGGTTTTGTCATCGCTGTGGATGATACAATCCATCTCTTGAGTAAATTTCAATGGGAGAGGAGAAAGGGAAATTCTATTGAAGATGCCATTAAAAAAGCAGTTTTAGAATGTGGAAAAGCTATTTTAGCTACAAGCATTATTCTGATGGGAGGTTTTTTTATGTTGATGCAATCCATTTCTTTAGAAATTTATACTTTAGGCGTGTTAGTAGGTTTGATTGTCTTTATTACTTTAGCTGTTGATTTGATTTTAGCGCCGATCATTGTCTTAAAATTCTTTAAAAAGTTTCTTTAATCGTCATTCTTGGTTAGCCTTATTTTATAGTACCTGCATATTGTTTTAAAGAAAAAATATAGTTGATTTCTGACTGGAGTATTATTTTTATGTGATTTCATAGTGCTATTTCAATAAAGTGTTATATATTTGTACCTACAAATATTGTATGTGTTATGAGTAAGTATTATTTAGCAATTCATGAAATTATTAGAACCGGGCATTGGATTACAGATTCAATTTCTAAGGAGTTAAAAGAATTTGGTATTTATGAGCCTCAATATAATGTTTTACGAATTTTGCAAAGTGAAAAGGGAAGTCCTATATCTGTAAATGCGATTTTAGACCAAATGGTACAAAGATCAAGTAATGTGACTCGTATAGTAGATAAGCTTGCTTTAAAAGGTTTGGTAGAAAGAACCATCTCACTTGAAGATAGAAGAAAAATGGATATTTTAATTACGGAGGAAGGAGAAAACTTGTTGCAGCAATTGGATGCTAAAGTCAAAGAATTTCATCAACCTATGATGGATAACCTAAATCAAAAGGAACAAGAAGTATTAACAGAATTGATAAAAAAATTAAGAGGGTAATTTTTGTGTTTTTTTACAAAAATATATGTACCTACAAATAATGTAGTAGTTATGAATAAAAAAATTAAAACAATACAATCACCAAGCTCCATAAACGGGTTGATTCCAGGAGTTATCGGAAACAGAGCTTTTCCGACGAATAATTTTACGAATTCAGATCCCTTTTTAATGTTGGACCATATCGGTCCGCAGGTTGTTGGAAAGGATTGGAAATTGAATGGTGATGGGCATGACCATCCACATAGAGGTTTTGAAACACTGACTTTTATGTTTGAAGGAAAAATGAATCATCGCGATTCTATGGGCAACAGGGCGGAGTTAAATTCGGGTTCTGTACAAAGAATGAACGCCGGTTCAGGAATAATTCATGGTGGAGATATGGAAGCTGACGTAAACACCGGTAGGTTTCATGAAATGCAACTATGGGTCAATTTGCCACAATCAAAGAAAATGTCAACTCCGGAAATTCATAATGCCACAGTGGATAACATCCCATCAATTAAAAAAGATGCAATGGAACTTAGAGTTATTTCAGGGGTTTTAAATGGGGTGGATAGCTTAATAAACACCACGACAGAAACTCAGGTTGGGCATCTTATTGCAAAGGGGAAAGGAGAAATGACTATAGATTCTTTCAAAAAATCTTCCAATGTAATGCTCTATGTATTGGAAGGAACCGCTACTGTTTCAGGAACAACTTTAGAAGCATTTCAATTGGGAGTAATGTCGCAGGAAGGCTCAGAAATAGAAATTTCAACAGAAGGGAACGCTCAATTGTTACTATTGGCAGGAACTCCTTTAAATGAACCCATTGCATTTGGAGGGCCTTTTGTAATGAATAGCAAAGAAGAAATTCAACAGGCACAAAGAGATTTTCAAGAAGGAAAATTTGGAAAGATTTCATAAGAACATATGCTTATTAAGAATATGATTATTGCGGTCTTGCTTTGTGCAGGATGTATGACAGATAAAAACTTTAAAAACATAAACAAGATGGATACGAAAACAAAAATTCAAACAGACAACTCTCAAAAAAGCGTTTTAGCGAGAGGATGTGATCCAGAACTATCACAACGATTCGCAAAAATAGTACCTCCATTAATTGGTGGTGCCAACTACATTCCTACCACAGATGATGTAGATTTTATAGAAAAACTAAAATCAAAAAAATGGTCAGTCATCTATTTCGCTCCTGGGGCTTGTAGGTTTAGTGCTGCCAAGAGACAAATTCCAGGAGGATCTATAGATACGCAGGGATGGACCTTAGAGCAATATTATCAATTGATCTATGAATTACAAGGGAAAGAGGTAGAGATTGTGCAATCTCCTTACGAAGAGGAATCATTGGTATTATTAAATAAAGCATTAGTAAAAGCAAGAATATCTAACAAATAGAAACAATTTATAATATGAAAAATTTAAAAACAGCCATCCTAATGGCATTGATTACAGTAAGTGCATTTGCACAAAAAGCAGATGCCAATTATGTACATAAAAATGCAAAAACAGACAATCTATTGACAGGAGAAAATACAGTTTTATTGGTGATTGATTGGCAGCAAGACTTGATCAATATGGTGTATAATATTGAACAAGATGTTATGATAAATAATATGGAAGCGATGATAAAAACTGCAAATTTGTTTGAAGTTCCAATTATCGAAACAACTATTGGTGTCAAAGCCGCTGGTTCTACACCAACGATACCAGTATTGAAAAATTTGATTCCCAAATCAGTAGAAAACATCGATAGAGTTTCATTGAATGCTTGGCAAAATAAAGCTTTGGTTGAAGCAGTAAAGAAAACGGGGAGAAAAAAAATATTGATCACAGGTTTGTGGACTTCAGGTTGTCCAACCTATACGGCATTGGACGCTTTGTTAGATGGTTATGAGGTATATATCTTAACGGATTTGATGGGAGATGCTACAAAAATGGCTCACAATACCGCGATTGATAGAATGGTTCAAGCAGGTGCAATTCCGTTTACTTGGGAAGGTGCAGGCGCAGAGATGTTACGTTCTTATACGAATCCAAAAGCCTTTACAGATAAAAAAATCAAAGGTGGTTTTGTAGAAATCATGAAATTACACTTTTACCCATTTGCAGGTAAGTATTAATCCAATCTTATAGAAGCTGTTTGATCAAATAAATTATCAAACAGCTTCTATTCTAATATAGGAACCTATCCAATGAAAACCTTTACTAAATTTTCTTTTTTGTTCTTTGTTTTGATGTTATCCTGGAGCAAATTGTTTGCGCAACCCGGGCCTATCAAAAACCTAAGGTACAATGATGATTTCTCTTATCTACAATCGGAAGCTATTGTAAAGAAGGGAACAGATAAGTTAAAGTACATTCCATTATCTCATAAAAATCATTATGTTTCTTTCGGAGGAGAAGTCCGTGAATGGTATGAATATAGAAAAAACAGCAATTTTGGTGATTTACCACCGGGCTCCGTAGATAATAAAAATGGGATTCTTCAACACCGATTGATGTTGCACGCAGATTTTCAACTTGGTCATCGTGTAAGAACCTTTGTGCAATTGAACAATACTTTGGAATTTGGAAATCAAAATGCACCGATTCCTGAAATTGCAGTAGATGGACTTGGTTTGCATCAGGCTTTTGTTGAGTACCAGTTCGGAAAACAAAAGCAACAACGAAAAATGAGCCTTAGAGTAGGGAGACAAGAGTATGATTTTGGAAACGGTTTGTTGATTTCTTCAAGAGAAGGTCCTAATAATAGATTGTCTTTTGATGGAATTACATTGCTAACGAATACCCTATCCAATAACATACATCTACTAGTTGCAACGCCGGTTATTATTGAGACTGGGATATTTGACAACAAACACATCAAAGAGTATGTCTGGGGTGGGTATGCAAATCTACGACAAACCAAGAACAATAAATTAGATGCGTATTATCTAGGGTTTTATTCTGAAAGAAGACAATTTAATTATGTTTCAGGAATAAATCGTAGACATACCGTAGGAATGAGAGCTCACAATCATGGGTCAAAATTTTATTATGATGTGGAAACCATGTTGCAAGCAGGAAAATTCAATGATCTCAAGGTAGCTGCTTTGAATGTTACAGGAGAGGTTCGTTATATTTTTCAATCGGCTTTTTGGAAACCGATGATAGGAATTGGGGCGAGTTATATTACCGGAGATTATGATGCCAACGACAATCAAATGAATACGTTTGATCCTATGTATCCGAAACCGGTTTATGGCTTGGCCATTCCACAAGGACCGACAAATATTTCCCATATCCGTCCAACATTTGGTTTTCAACCTACAGATAAATTGTTTTTTAATTTTAGATATTATTATCTTGCTAGAACGAGTATTCAAGACGGAACTTATACACCTGGAATGGTACAAGTACGTCCCATACCAAACATAACAAGTGACAAGCGTAGACTTGGAAATCAATTCGCCTTGGATGTATTTTATATCATCAATCAGCATTTTACTTTCTTGAATTTTGTTTCTCATGTAGAGGCAGGTCCTTATCCTATGGAAACTGGTGTCGGAAAAAATGTTTTTTATTGGGCAAGTGCCTTACAATATAAATTTTAATAAAACGTAGTATGAAAAATTTGATTTTAGAACAAAAAACAACAAAAGCATTGATTTCTATGTCGGTTCCCATAAGTATTGGGATGTTGTCTACCTTTTTATTTCAAGTCATAGACACCTATTTTGTGGGGCAATTGGGAGCAGATGCACTAGCAGCCTTGAGTTTTGCTTCTACCATTTATTTTTTGGTCGTGGGGCTCTTTATAGGGTTATCGGTGGGGGTATCTATCATCATTGGTAGTGCCATGGGATCAAATGATCGTAAAAAAGTAAATGAAACCACGGTAATTGCCCTATGTATTAGTTTTACTGCTTCTTTAGTTATTTCAATATTAGGAATTACTAATATTGCAAGTATTTTTACCTTTATGGGAGCTGATGCCGCTATTTTACCTTTGATTGAATTGTATATCATTCCATTATTAGTAGGAATTCCTTTGTTAACAGTTGGCTTAATGGCAGGTGGCGTTTTAAGAGCTACCGGAAATGT
>NZ_JAQWGB010000164.1 GCF_029238425.1 Flavicella sp. | reverse complement strand
AAAAAAATCAAAGCCAAACAAACGATTCTGTTTTTCAGAAAGCAGGATTATAGTTTTTGTTTGGTGTGTTTTTTTTCAATGCTATTTTCCTAAAAGTATAAAAAGCCGTTGCCACCGGCAGGAAGGGGGATGCTTGCGAATAGCAAGGGGGCAACGCCCAGGACGTGGGGCAAAAACAGAAAAGCGGGGAAGCGTTTTCAACGCATTTGGCATAGCACTCAGGTTGTAGTGAGTGATACTGTGCTTTATGGATGCATAAATTATTGAAAGATGTGAGACTTTTGTTTTTGCCCCCGAGGGGCGTGCCCTATAAGAACGTAGCGCCGATTTATTTTTTGTGACGGAATAAACAGGTTAATTACTCAGTGGTTTTGAAAAATAAAGGGAGGTGCGTCCGAACGACTTTAGGAGAGAGACCTTTTAACCCCGAATTGGCGTACGGAACTAACATACTGCTTACTTGCCGAAAATGTTCCGTTAGTACTGAACTGTATGGAATGGCTTTTTGCTTTTTAGGCACGACCCTTCGACCACTTCGACAGGCTCAGTGACCAAGGCATATGCTTAGGAAGCACTTTATAGTATTTCAAAAAAGGAATGTGCCATGGATGCGCACCTTATTAGTTCCGAGTTTGCAGAGTTTTCTTGCGGAGGTTTGGATTGTGGTTTTATTACGCGAATGATAGCGCTTTGGAGTTGTGGAATGAGGTACGAGTGGAGCAAGCTGTAATGTGCTTACTTTTTATAACGACATCTTCTTTTTTTGAATTTTCACTATTGTCAACTTCATTGCATATATGAGTATTGCGATCCAAGAGATTGTCGTTAGCATACTTTTTAGAATTGTAAAAGAACTTGATAGATATACAATAGATTCAGATATCTCTACTGTTTTTGTGATCATTAGTATGATACAAATGTTTTCAAAATAATCGAATATCATCGCCAGAAATGGAACATACACAATTGCTTTCCGTAATTTATTATCTGTTTTAATAAGACGAAATAATAGACCACTAAGGAATAATGCTAATAGAATTGGATAAAAAACATCGAACAATGTTAGCTGCGGAAATAAGTATAGTTGAGTGGTTTGAAATGTTAAATGCTGGACAATTGATCGTGCTGTTGTTACTGAATAACCGAAAAAGTGTAAGTCGAATGCATTGGTTTGTATTTGTTTATTAATTATCGGAAAAGTAAACACCATCATTACTAGTAAAACAAGATGGCTAACAATAAAAAGAAGTGAGATGTTTTTTGTAGAAGAAGTCTTTTGAAGGATGGATTTAAAAATTGACATAAGAATATTTTTGATTAGAGATCAAAGGTTGTCAATTTAAAAGATGAAACTATTATCAATTGATAACGATTAAGATTGTGTTCTTAAACGACTCAAAGAAATGTTTGTAATACCTAAATATGATGCTATATCGGCATGTGGGATTTGGTTTTCTATATTAGGGAATTGTTTACGTAGTAAGGCTAATCTATCTTTCCCTTTCAGTGATGCTAAGCCAATTTCTTTATGGACTTTGGTCATGAGTTCATTTCTTAATACAGAATTCCCAAAATCACGAATCTCTAGATCTTCTATCATTAACTTTTCAAATTCTGTAGCATTTATTTTGATAATTTCTACATCTGTGACTGCTTGAATATTAAGTAATGACTTGCCAAAATTATTTCTTGTAGTACTTGGAGAGATTATTGAATTAGCCATAAAAAAGGAAATCGTAATAGTATCACCTTCAGGAGTAATTAGAAAAGTTTTACAGATTCCATCTATTAAGAAATACTCCAAATTATTATTTTGACCAACGGAAGTGATTGTTTCGCCTTTCTTAAAATAAACGATTTCAGCAAGACTGATAATTTTCTCTATTGACATTACGGAAATAGAGGTTACAGCATTAATAATTGAGCTAATTTTCCGTTTCATTTTCTTATGAAATATGCAAAGTTACTAGTTGACTATAAAGGTTGCTCATAACAGGAGTTGACAAAGGGCTAACCTTAGCTTATATTGTTCGATAGATTTTTTATAAATATATACAAACGATAGTAAACTAGTAGTGATTTGTGAAAAATAGTAAGGAAGTTTATGCTTCTGTTGTTTTTATACACTTTATGTCAGCCAGTGCGATGCATTTCCAGAGGTACTTCGACAGCACTACTACGTGCACAGTGACCAGCTGAGTAAACAAGAATGGAATGGCGTTTTGCTTTTGAGGCACGACCCTTCGACCACTTCGGCAGGCTCAGTGACCCAATTTTAATTTACTGTATTTCGGAAAAGGAATGTGCCATGGATGCGAAAA
>NZ_JAQWGB010000163.1 GCF_029238425.1 Flavicella sp. | reverse complement strand
TAGATAGCGGAAAACTAAAAGCGATTTGGATAATCTGTACGAATCCTGTTGTGAGTTTACCTGACTCAAACAAAATTGAACGTGCTTTGAAAAAAGCAAAATTTGTTGTGGTTCAAGATATATCACATAACTCTGAAACCGCAGAATTTGCAGATCTTCTTTTACCAGCCGCTGGTTGGTTAGAAAAAGAAGGTACCATGACCAACTCAGAAAGACGTATAAGCTATTTACCGAAAGGTATTGAAGCACCAGGAGAAGCACTTCCAGATGCCGAAATATTATGGAGGTTTGCACAAAAAATGGATTTCCCAGGTTTCAATTACAAAACTGTGAGTGAAGTTTATGATGAACACTGTCTTTTAACAAAAGGAACAAACATTGATGTATCTGGACTTTCACATGCGAGGCTTATTGATGAAGGAACCATGCAATGGCCAGTTCCTCATAACACTCACAAAGGAACTCCACGTTTGTATACGGATCTTAAATTTGACACTCCTACGGAGAGAGCTGCATTTAACATCCCGACAAACACCGAAAATAAATCAGAACAAACTAGCTCTACATACCCACTAATTCTTAATACAGGTAGAATTAGAGATCAATGGCATACAAGAACCAAAACGGGTAAAGTACAACGTTTATTAACGCATATTGAAAAACCATATTTAGAGATGAACGGTGTGGATGCTCACAACCGTAATCTAAAAGAGGGAGATATCGTAGTTGTTAAAAACACGAGAGGTGAGGTTAGAGTTACCGTTCAAATTAATTATGATATCCGTACTGGAGTTGTTTTTATGCCAATGCATTTTGGAAAAATCCTAAACAGCGATCATGGTAGAGCAAATAATCTAACAAACAATTTAATCGATCCTGTTTCTAAGGAACCTGATTTTAAATATTGTGCTGTTCAAGTAAGCAAATACAAAAAAGAAAAGCAAAAAATATGTGTCATTGGTGGTGGTGCAGCCGCTTATAGATTTGTTCAAACATACAGAGAGAACAATGAAACTGATGAATTAGAAGTATTCTCATTAGAACCTACTCCATTTTACAACCGTGTACTATTACCGGAATATGTAAGTGAGGAAATGACATGGGAAGAATTACAAAAGATTAAAAAAGGTGAACTTGACAAATTAAAAGTTAAGTTACATGCCAGTACTTCAATTGAAGCTATAAATCGTGAAAACAAGACCATTACTGATAATCACGGTGTTGTTCATGAGTATGATGTTTTAATAATGGCTACAGGAAGTAGAGCCTTTGTTCCTCAAGATGCTCAACTTGAATTACCGGGTAGATTTACCATGCGTAATAAAGCAGATGCTGATGGACTTAAAAATTACTTAGACCAAACGGGACTTCCTTTCAACCAGCAACATGTTGTTATTGTTGGAGGTGGATTGCTTGGACTTGAATTGGCTGCTGCTTTGAACAAAAGAGGCGTTAATATCACTATTGTTCAAAGAGCCCCTAGACTAATGGAACGTCAACTTGATAGAGTTGCCAGTAGATTATTGGCTCA
>NZ_JAQWGB010000146.1 GCF_029238425.1 Flavicella sp. | reverse complement strand
GATTTAGATCAATATACTTATCTTGTTGAAAGACAATTAAAGCCAGAAGCGAGAAAAGACGTTCCGAAACTTTTAAAGGACTTAGATATTCTTCCTACAAGCATGATAGATATCTCTGATGGATTATCCTCTGAGGTGATTCATTTGTGTAAAAACTCTAAAGTTGGTGCCAATGTTTTTGAAGACAAACTTCCATTGGATCCTCAGGTGATTTCAACGGCTGAAGAATTCAATATGGACAGCACCATGATCGCTTTGAATGGTGGTGAAGATTACGAATTGTTATTTACCATCTCACAAGACGATTTTGAAAAAATAAAAGGAAATCCGCACTTTTCGATCATTGGTCATATGACGGAAGAGAACGAAGGAATCAACTTGGTTACTAGAGCCAATCAAAAAATGGAATTGACGGCACAAGGCTGGGACGCAATGCTCAAGAAAGAAAAATAAACTTTAGTATTAAAAATAAAAAACCACGCTTTTCGCGTGGTTTTTTTGTTCTCAATTACAACTATTTTATCTGATCATAAGCTGATTTCAAAACATCATAAGAAGTCTGTGCTTCCATCTCCAACTCCGAATCCAATAAATTTGTGGTTTCTTCATAATCGGAATTTAAATTAGATAAATACTCAATGCCATTTTCTATGGTTAATTTATAATTCATATCTCTTAAAGTATACCCATTTGCCGAAGCCGAGAAATTTGTTGTTCGGTTAGATCCCACATCCGAACTTAACAAGTCTTTAAAACTTTTACTAAATTCTGAATCATGATTTTCAACACCACAAATATCCGCAATAGTTGCGTACAAATCGGTTCCTTCTATTAGAGATTTATCGGAAATGCCTATTCTATCAACACCATAACCACTTACAATAAAGGGTGTGTTAACACCACCGCTATGTAAAGAGCCTTTTGCATTTCCTCCTGAAAATGGAGCTTGCGCCACTTTTCCTGGCGTTCCGTTATCTCCAACAAAAATAACTATGGTATTTGCCCGTGTTGCCTCATCCAAACTATTCAATAAATTACCAATTTCATAATCCATTGCCTCCAACATTTGCATATACATTCTTAGGTTATTACTTCCTGTAGTAGTATAAGAAGCAGCATCTTTTGGAGTATGAAATACCTCGTTTGCTGTATGTGCCGCATTATAAGCCACCCAACAAAACCAAGGCTTTTCGCGTTCAGAAATCCATTCTTTAGCATAATCTGTATAAGCGGTAGTTGTATAATAATCTGTTATTGAAGTGGAAAAACCATCCTCTTCTAAAGTCCAAACATAATAGTCCGATACACCGCCACTCGTTGTTCCTTTATAGGTATCTATTCCCATTGGCTCAATCACAGAGGAATTCGTAGACAAATGCCATTTTCCAAAAACGCCTGTATCATAGGCATCATTTGTATTTTCATTTATAAAAGCTTGCAAAAGTTTTTCAGAACCTGTTAAATGATCTCCTGGTGTTTCTATACCTGTTTGTGTAGAAGGTTTCCCCGTAATAATCGCTGCTCTGGTTGGTGAACAAGTCGGATACACCCATGCATTCTCAAAACGAATTCCGTCCTCATACAACTTTTGAACATTAGGCATCACAGGTTTCCGTGTTCTCGCTCCGTTAAAAGAAGTATCATAAGGAGAAGCATCCATCCCCATATCGTCAGCAATAATCAATAAAACATTTGGATGGTCACTGTCTATTTCAGGTTCAGACTCTGTTTCTTCTTCCTCTTCAACAATAATAATTTCCTCTTCTTCTTGTTCAACTATAGAATCAGAACAACTGAAAGCCAAAGGTAGCAGACTGAGTAAAAATAAAATATTTTTCATGCTGAGTAGTTTAAATTAGTAATCGTGGGTCTCTAATAAAACAATTTTATATAAAAAAACCCTACCTAACAAACTCCTTTTAAACCCATTTATTTTATTCCCAAACAAAAACCAATCCAGAATAAACATTATAACGCATCTGAAAATTATCTTGGTATATTTCCTCTAAGTCACTTCTATATCGATAATTTATCCCCAACTCTAACCCAATATTTTTTGTCATAAAAAACCGAACACCACCATCAATCGCAAAATTAAACATCAATACTTTTTCTTCAAATTCTTGATTTCTTTTTATAAAACCAACATCGGCTCCTATAGGAAGAACCCATCTATTAAACTTTTTAGGATTCTTTTCTAACAAAAATTTATATTTAAAAAA
>NZ_JAQWGB010000133.1 GCF_029238425.1 Flavicella sp. | reverse complement strand
CCCAAAACAATTTATCAAGCTGAAAATTAAAAACAACCATAGAAATTAGTTACTTTTGCTCCGACCGAAGAAAATAGCTAATTAGAAATGGAAAAATATGGAATTATTGCAGTTTTGTTAATCGTCTTATCGATGGTTTATATGAAAATTGCAGATAAGTTTAATATCATAGATAAACCCAATCATAGAAGTTCTCATACCATACCCACCATCCGTGGAGGAGGAAGTTTGTTCCTGTTTGCTCTTTGGATCTATTTTATCATATCTGATTTTACATATCCTTATTTGGTGCTTGGTGTCTCATTAATTGCAATTGTAAGCTTTGTCGATGATATAAAAACCTTAAGCTCTAAAGTTAGATTTCCATTTCAATTGATTGCTGTAATATTAGTGTTCCAAGAAATGGGCTTGTTTGATACCCCATGGTGGAGTTTGTTATTGATAGCCATTGTTGGTGTTGGTTTTATAAACTTTTATAATTTTATGGATGGTATCAATGGAATTACAGGCTTGTATAGTTTGGCTGTGTTTTCAGGTTTATATGTGATCAATCAAGAGGTTTTAGTCATTGACCAAGATTTGTTGAGAATTGTTATGATCTCTTTAGTAGTATTTGGTTATTACAATTTCCGAAAAAAAGCACGCTGTTTTGCTGGAGATATTGGAAGTATATCGATAGCAGTAATTTTATTCTATGTTGGAACTTCCTTAGTTTATAAATTAAATGCCCCCGTGATAATATTGTGTTCGGTAGTGTATGGAGTAGATGCCATCATTACGCTGTTTTATAGAAAGTATTTGGGAGAGAAATTAACCGATCCTCATAGGCATCACATCTATCAGAAATTGGTAGATGTCTCTGGCTTATCTCATATGAAAGTTGCTATCAGTTACTTTATGTTACAGTTAGGAATCAATATAGTTGTGTTGGCAACCTATCAAAAAAGTATTCAAGTACAATTAATTACCTTTTGTTGCGTTGTTCTTGTGTGTATTTCTTTATACTTGGTTATTTTCAACTATTTAAAATCTAAAAAACTAAGTGAGGCTTAAAAAGTATCAATCAATATTTGAAAATAGCATCTCTCTTTTTGCCTTAAAAGCAATAGATCTAGGTTTGACTATAGGTTTGATTCCGTTTCTGATTGTAAAAGTCGGAATTCATAATTATGGTGTGTATGCTTTTGCGATGGCATTGTTGCTGTTTATGGTAAATATCATGAACTACGGATTTAATTTGTCAACCGTAAGAGAAATTGCCAAACATAAAAATGATCAAACATTTCTAAACAATTGTGTCAACGAGGTCTTTTCTGTAAAACTATTGCTCTATGCCGTTTTGATGGTGGTATTAATACTTCTGGTTTGTTTTGTCCCAAAATTTGAAAACCATTCTTCTTTGTACCTTTTTGGTTCCCTTATTTTATTTTCGGAAGTGTTTTCAACGCGTTGGTTCTTTTTTGGTTTGGAAAAAATGAAATACATTACACTGATGAGTCTGGTTGGAAATTTCATATTTATTATCCTAGTGCTGCTCTATGTAACTCTAGAGCAAGATTTTGTTTATATAGCCTTATTTGAGGGGATTGGGATGTCTGTGGCGACAATTGGAGGTTTTTTTCTGATTGTAAAAAAATTTAATTTTCGTTTAAGGTTGCTTTCGTTAAAACAGATATGGATGTATCTGAAAATTAATTTTAGTTCGTTTATTAATTTATTGTTGCCTTCTACTTATACAATAATACTTATATTTATTGCAGGGTTGATTGTACTACCAAGTGAATTGAGTTTTTTACAACTGAGTTTAAAATTAACAGCCATTTTTTCAACAGTTGTTACAATATTGACAACGGTATTTTATCCCGTAGTTAATCGCAATTCGAGTTGGTTTTTTGTAATGCGTCTACTTTTAATGGGTAGTGGTCTTGTTTTATCCATTGTAATGTTTGTCATGGCCGAGTTTATTGTTGATTTATGGATGCCCTTTAATGAAAGATCTTCTTTAGAGACCTTAATTCGTTTAATAAAGATTTTAAGTGTTGCTCCTATGTTCATAGCCGTCAATTCTGTATTTGGGGTGAACGGATTATTAATAAAATATAAAGATCTGCAATATCAAAAGAGTACACTTATATCGATAATTTCTATGATTGCCACAGGAGTAATTTTTATTCCTATTTATCCGATTTATGGTGGTGTTGTTTCATTTTTGATAGGTAGATTTGTATATGCGGTACTTTCCTTATATTATTTTAAATTTGTAGAATAGCCATTTATTGATTTTGTTATGAATAAGTATATTAAGATTTTATTAGGTTGTATGATTTTGACCTCTTTTTATACACATACAATAGATCTTCAGTCGGAGAATTTGATAGTTTCAAGAATGACTATTTC
>NZ_JAQWGB010000113.1 GCF_029238425.1 Flavicella sp. | reverse complement strand
CCTTCAGGCCATCTGATAAAAAAAGGAACTTTTATCCCACCTTCAAACAACATTCCCTTGTATCCTCTATTTGGACGATTATCAGCAAATTCACCTCTTCCTCCGTTATCACTTAAAAACACTAAAATAGTATTGTCTTTTATTCCGTTTGCCACTAAAGTAGAATCAATTCTACCAACATTAAAATCCACAGCATTTACCATAGCTCCATACACACTTCTTCCACCATATTCAATATGCTTGGTGTTCTCTAAATATTTTTTGGTAGCATGATTGGGACCATGAGGAGCATTGTAGGCCAAATACATAAAAAATGGTTTTTCATCTTTTTTCGAAATAAAATCAATAGCCTCATCTGTAAAATCGTCAGTCAAATAACTCAATTCATTCTCAGGCACTTTTACACCATTTCTAAAAACTGTTTGCAATGGTCCATTGGAAATACCCCAATAATTCATCCCTCCTCCAGGGAAGCCAAACCAATGGTCAAATCCTTGTTTTGGAGGATGTAAATCAGGATGATCACCTACATGCCATTTTCCAATAGCACTTGTACGGTATCCTTTCTCCTTCAAAGCTTCAGATATCATAATTTCAGATAATGGAGTTCCTACAGTTTCATCGTTAACCGTATTATAAGGCATATTACAATCGTGTCCAAAACGTGCTTGAAACCTTCCTGTAAGCAAGCCTGCTCTTGAAGGACTGCAATATGGATGAGAAACATACCCATTTGAAAAAATAACTCCTTCTTTGGCTATTGCATCTAAGTTTGGTGTCGGAATATCTGTCCCTCCATTAAATCCGACATCAGCCCATCCTTGGTCATCAGTCAACACAACGATAATATTTGGTTTCTGAGAAATTTGTTTTTTTTGAATTTGTTTCTCTTTGGTTGCACAGCTTAACAAAACAAGTCCTGTTGCAACGGTGCATAATAAATTCTTTACCATTAGATTGAAATTTATAGTGTTTTAAATACGGATGTAATATCCAAAGGATCGTCCATTTCTTTTTGCAGCTTTAGCAAGTCATTAAATAATGACTTTACTTTTTCTTTGTTCTCTGGCAATTTGGAAATATCATTCATTTCTTCTGGATCCTTGTTCATATCAAACAGCATTACCTTATTGATTTCAGCATATATCAATAATTTAAATCCATCTTTTCTTATCATTCGCTGAACACTCAAATAAGCTCCATAAATTTCATCATAATGACTTTTTGTTGCTTCTCCTTTAGCTAGATCTAAAAAACTATTAAACTCAATGAATGCTGGTTTTTCTGTTCCTGTCAAATCAATAGCAGTAGCCATAGCATCTTGTAGATAAACATCCGCATCAATTTTCTTATTCTTAGGAATACTAGGTCCCAGAATAATCATTGGTGGTCGCATACTGTGGTCATATAAATTTTGTTTTCCTAATAATCCATGTCTACCCATAGCCAAACCATGATCCGCAGTGAAAATTATATAGGTATTATCCATTTTTCCAGATTTCTTAAGAGCCTCTACAATCATTCCGATCTGTGCATCTACATGTGTAATACTCGCGTAATATTCTTTGATATGCGTTTTGATGGCATACTCTGTTCTTGGAAATGGTGCCAATGCCTCATCTCTTAAATCGTTGCTATTTGCAATAGAATGACGATAAGTATACTCTGGCATATAACTTTTAGGTAGTTCCATTTCTTCTACCTTATACATATCTTGATATTCCTGAGGAGCTTGACGAGGGTCATGCGGAGCGTTGAACGCCAAATACATAAAAAACGGCGCGTCTTTTGTTTTTGCCTGATCAATAAACTCAATAGCATCATCCTTCAACACTTCACTCCAGTGCTTTCCTCCTTGCCAAAAACCTCCAAAACTAGGTTCGGTCGGAGACCAAGAAGTATCATTTTTATCTTGTGGTCTGTTATATCCTACTGGCATAATAACTTCCGATCCTTTTTTCTTATACTCAGGATTTTTTTTGAATTTTTCAACCATTGCAAAATGGTCCCATGCATCTTTGGGCATTCCTGGACGGATATGTTTTACATTTTTAAAAACTTTTCCAGCTGGAGCATCCACGTGCCATTTTCCCGTCATGTAAGTATCGTATCCTGCGGATTCCATCACCTTTGACCAAGATTTATCAAAAGCTTTGGAATCATTTGACTTCCAATTTTGACGAAATTTATTGGCTCTCCAAACAAAACGCCCAGAATTCATCATCGCTCTAGAAGCAGCACATACTGCTCCACTCCATGACCCCATATTATAGGCATGTGTAAAAGTAGTTCCTTCGGCGACAAAAGAATCCATAGTTGGAGTGATTATTTGATCATTCCCTAAGGCATGAATAGAGGAATAGGTTTGATCATCCGTAAAAACAAATACTATATTTGGCTTACTGGTTACCTTTTGTTTTTCTTTTTTATTTCCACAACTTGCCAGTACAACCAAACAAGCTAGAATTCCAATTTTTATCTTCATATGTTTCAAAAAAAACTCGCTTTAAAAAAGCGAGTATAAATTAGATTTAATATTAATTTACATCTTCTCTACAAAGATTGAATTAATTAACTAATATCAAAAATACATATGTCCAATAAACCAATACAAATGGTTTACGCGGTTGTATCTTCAGAATCTTCAGAGGTTCTATCCGCTTGTCTAACATACTTACTTGGGATGACACCAAATTGTTTCTTAAAACATTTAGAGAAATAGGATGCTGTATTAAATCCTGTCATGTACATCACTTCTTTCACCGATAAGTCACTTTTTTCCAATAACTGAACCGCTCTTTTTAGTCTGATATTTCTGATAAATTCACTTGAAGACAAACCTGTCAATTCTTTAATTTTCAAAAACAAATTACTTCTACTTAAAGCCATCTCCTTTACCAAAAGCTCTACACTAAATTCAGAATTCATCATATGCTTTTCAACAATTTCAATCGCCTTTTGAAGGAAAGTTTCATCAGTAGAAGTTACAGTAACATCTTTTGGTTGTAGTACTATCTCTCTATTGAATACTTTTCTTAGTTTTTGTCTGTGCTTTAAAATGTTTGACAATTTCAGCTCCAACAATTCCATATCAAAAGGTTTTCTAATGTAAGCATCTGCTCCAATTTTCAATCCCTCTATTTCAGATTCTTCAGAGGTTTTGGCTGTTAACATAACCACTGGAATATGACTCGTTTCTTTAGTTGTTTTTAATTTACCACAAAGCTCAACACCATCCATAATTGGCATCATCAAATCGGTAATAATTATATTCGGAACTACTTTGTTTGCAATTTCAAATCCTTTTTCACCATTCTCTGCTTCATAAATATAATAACTCTCTCCTAAACCTTTTTTAATAAACGATCTAATATCAGGATTGTCATCCACAATCAAAAGCACAGGTAATTGTGATCTTGATCTAGAAATATTCTGATCAACAATATCATCCAAAACTCCCATTACATGAGTCTCGGCATCTGTCTGCCCAACCAATGGTTCACTTTCATCGCCATCTCTAAAACTCACATCCTTCGAAACATGGTACATTTCTTTTTCTTTTGGAAGAAATACAAAAAATGAAGTCCCATAGGATGGATCACTTTTTACATCAATTATTCCTGAATGATGCTCAACTAGTTTTTTAGTAAATGACAAGCCTATCCCTGTACCTTTCATGTCTAGATTCGCTTTTCCAACCTGTGTATAGAATCTTTCAAAAATATGTTGAATTCTATGTTTTGGTATTCCAGGACCAGAATCTTTGACCTGAATAACCACATATTTAGATTGATTTTCTACTTGCTTTATTCCATCTGGCATTTGAAATGTTTCTCCGTCATGAACCATCAAAACTACAGAACCATTTTCTGGAGTAAATTTAAATGCATTAGACAATAAGTTGTTTATTATCTTTTCTAAAGCATTAGAATCAAACCATGAAGATATTTTTTTCTTATCCGAGGATATTTCAAAATTAATTTTCTTTTTTAAACTTAAGAACTGAAAAGGCTCTCCTAGACCTTTCACAAATGAAACCATATCACTCTCTCCCAAAACAAGATCCATCTTACCTTTATCCATTTTTCTAAAATCAAGCAATTGATTTACCAAACGCAATAAATAATCCACGTTTTTGAACATCAGCTCATATTGCTCTGAGATTTCTTTCTTGGATATTGAATCTCCTTTTTTCCTAAGGTAATCTAACGGTCCACGAATCAATGTTAATGGCGTTCTGAACTCGTGAGAAATATTAGTAAAAAACTCTAATTTGAGTCTGTGAATTTCTTCATGCTGTTCTTTTTCTAAGTGCTCTAATTCTAAATCATGTTTCTTAGAAGAACTAATCAAAGTATACCTTCTAAACCCAAATAAACTTAGCACAAAAAGTATCAAGTACCCTGTTTTAGCTAAATTAGAGCTCCACCATGGCGGAATCACTTTAATTTTCAATTTAGTAGGAGTTGGATCCCACACACCATCATTATTGGATGCCTTTACGTGTAAGGTATACTCTCCAGGCTCTAGGTTTGTATAAGTGGCAAATCTTTTATCCGAATTTGTATACACCCAGTGCTTATTAAAACCTTCTAGCTTATAAGCAAACATATTTTTCTTAGGAGCTGCAAAATGCAAGGAGGCGAATTCAAATGAAAAGCTGTTTTCGGAATATTTTAAATCAATTTTACCAATCTCATTGATCGCCTTAGTCAAAATAACACGACCGTTGACCTCTTCACCTATATCAATAGGCTTATTAAAAATTGAAAATCCTGTAATTACAGTTTCACCACTTACTTTATTGTTTTTTATGGTGTTTGGATCAAAAATATTGAACCCACTTACACCACCAAACATAAGTTTACCCTCTTTTGTTTTCCAAGCAGCTAACTCTCCAAATTCATCATTTTGCAACCCGTCATTTACATCAAAATTTTTGAAACTTTTATTTACCGGATTAAATTTTGAAAGACCTTTATTGGTTGCAAGCCATAAATTACCACCATCATCTTCTAAAATTCCTTTGATCACATTATTTGGCAAACCATTCACTTCGGAAAAGACTTCAAATGTAGTTTTCCCGGTCGCTTCATCAACAACAACTTTATTCAATCCACCTCCAAAAGTACCAATCCATAAATCACCTGTAGAAGATTGAAATATATTTAAAATATAATTATGACTGATACTTGTAGCGTCGTCAGGAATATTTTTAAATATTTCGAAAACTGGATTTTTCTTTAGGCTCTCCGACACATCTAATTTACAAAGACCATCACCCGTTCCAAACCAAACATTTTTATCTTTATCAACGAAGACTTTACGAATAATATTGCTGGAGATACTTCCTTCTTGGTTTCTGTTAAAAGATAAAATATCCTTCTTAAAATCATTTGTTTCTTTATTAACAAGCCATCGGTAAACTCCCGCACCATAAGTAGCAAACCATAAGTTTCCGAAACTATCTTCTTCAATAGAAAACAAACTACTATTGAACTCATTAATTTTCTTAAAATCTTTCTTGGTTATTTCTTTATTATCTGTGATATCTACTTCATACATTGCTCCCGGACCTTGCGTACCCAATAGCATTTTTTTTCTGTTATTTATACGTACCTCTTTTAACGAATATACCGGCCATTTTACGGCAAAATTCACAAATTCAAAACCTTCAATTTCAGCATTTTTTTTCTGCATCACATTTACTCCTCCTCCTTCTGTTCCAACCCATAACGTCCCATTTGAATCTTCATAAATGGACCTAACTTTATCATTACTTAAACTTTTAGGATCTAAGGTTTTTCTTACTGTTTCAAATTGTTTTCTTGTTGGGTCATATTTATTAATTCCTCCCCCATTAACACCAATCCAAACAATTCCTGTATTATCAACAAAAATGGAGGTAACATTATTTTTACTTAAACTTTTAGTTGGAAATCTGGGATTATACGTAAAGTCATTTTCTTTTTTCGGTTTTTTATTTTTTCTATTATTTGAAAAATTCGATAATCCTCTAGTACTTCCACCCCATAAATAATCACCCGACACAGCAAGGTCTCCATAGCTCTTTCCAACAAACCGAATAGCTTTATAGACATTTTGATCCAACTGGATCATGAATCCACCTTTAGATGATGATATTAAAATTCTACCAAAAGCATCTTCTACAATATTTTTAACAGGGGTGTATTTCGGTAGTCCAATCATGGCATTTACCCTAGGGAAATAAACACTTCCGTTTTCATCATGGGATAATCGATGTAAACCTTTACCTCCTGCTAGCCATATCTGTCCATTAGAATCTTCAAAAATATCATTGATACTATTGGCATTTTTCCCCCCAACAGAAATATCATTTGAGGATAATTTAAAATGTCTAAACTTTATAGAATCTAACGGAACATCCAACTTAACCATATCAATCCCCTTAGCAGTACCGATCCAAAGTCTATTTTTACTATCTGCAAAAAGAGCTCTTATGGTATTATCTACAATACTATGTTTATCAAAATCATCATGCTTAAAACGGGTAAATTTCTCGGTTGTTTTATCGTAAAGATTCAAGCCATTTCCTGTTGTACCAACCCATAAATTTCCATAATCATCTTCTGTAATATCCCAAATAAGATTACTGCTGATACTATTTTTATCATTCGGGTTTGGTTTAAACACTTTAAAACTATAACCATCATAACGGTTCAATCCATCATGAGTTCCAAACCACATAAATCCTTGCTTATCTTGATAAATGCAATTGACATCATTCTGAGACAATCCATCTACGGTTGACAAATGTTCAAATTCGATAGAGTTTTGGCCAGAAGTACTCATTGAACAAATCAAAAGAATGAACAAAAACCTCAATCGACCCCAAACTAAACCATTAATTTTAATATCTATCATATTCATATTTAAAGAGAATTCACGCCTGGAGAGAGACTTGTTTTAAAGATAGCAGGATTGTTTCATAAAAAACAAACTCTAAAAAAAGTTAACTATCTTAAAACAAAAGTAGACGGTTTCATTCAATAATCAAAACAAAATTAAAATAGAGACCTAAAACACTGACTTCACTACCTCTAAAAAATTAACATATTTTAACATTTGCATTATTTTTTCTTTATATTTATCCTATTGCTAACCAATCAAAAAAATAATGAAATCGAAAAAACTAAACTTTCAATTATTTACATTCTTTTTAGTATTCGTTGCGGCTACTTTCTCCGCAAACTCTCAAATTGCATATGATCATATTACAAACAAAGCTGTTTCTGTAGGTTCTTATGGTAGAGTTGGTGTAGATTGGTCTTTTGACCATGGAAGAACCATCGGGAGAAGATTGAATTTGAACAATATGGGAAGTATCGGTGGACGTATGGAAGAACAAGATTATTTGGAGTTTGCGCCATCCCTTCAGTTCAAACCCAAAAAAGGAGATAGCACTTATATCCATATGCAGCTTCGACTATCTGTTTTTAGCAACAGTCTTACCTCTTTTGGAAATAGTACAACTTCAAGTCTTGGAGGGTTAACGATTGCCATTCCTGAACTTTTTGTTCAAGCAAGAAACATTAAAAATACAGGTATAAACATGTGGATTGGATCAAGATTATACAGAGGACCCGATGTTCATGTAGCCGATCATTTTTATTTCAATGATCACTCTGGACAAGGTTTTGGAGTTGAATTCAAAAAAACCAGACTTGCAGCAATCTTTGTAACTGCTACGGATACTACTGCAACAGTGCCCCCCTATTTTTATTTGAACATCAAAACGGGAACACCAAGCGCTGCTTTGCGACAAAGAACTGTTCTCGTAGCGGAGCATGACATTGATATTAATGATCAAAATAGAATTACATTGTTAGGAGAATATCATAGAATACCTGATGCACATGCGAGTGAAATTGAGGATGAACCATCCAATCCGATTGAACCAGAAGTTCCAGTGTACAACTACGATTCTGACTATGGTTTTGTAATCGGTGCTAGACATCATGTGGTTTTTAAAAACCTAAAAGAGGGATCCTTTAATGATTTTTCTGTTAGATACGGAACAAGAATTGCAAACGGTGGAGATGGTGGTGTTTCAAAAACATGGGCTACTTTTGGGGCGCCTGATACAATTGCAAGAACTTTCAAAGGAGCCTACTCTTTAGCTATTGTAAATCATTCCGTATTTCACACCTCTAAAAATAATACGATAAATCCGTACCTTATCATGACTTATAGTAAAGGTGGAGCACCTGGCAACGGATTATCAAAAACCTATTTTGGTAGAGAGGTGTACAATAAAAAAGTTGATTTTACCATTGGTGCACGAGACGAATATTATTTCACAGACTATTTTCACCTAATCACTGAATTCCATTATTCTAGAAGAAGTGATGGTGATCATCCTGCGGCAAGCATGACTAAATTCACAATAGCCCCAGTTTTTGTTCCTACCGGACAAAGAAGTATTTGGGCTCGACCGCATTTTAGATTTGTCGCATCCGTTGCGAAATACAATCAATATGCTCAAGATAATTTGTATTCACCGTTTCTTCAATTCACTGGAAAACGAAGTTGGGGAACATATTTTGGTGTCAAAACCGAATGGTGGTTATGGAATTAAAAAAAAGAGTGAACAATGTTCACTCTTTTTTTTTGAATTAATTTTTCTTGTACTTTTGCCAAAAACCTATGCAATGAAAAAGTTTTCAATCATTCTATGCTTATTTATTTCTTTTCTTAATTATGGACAAATTGATAGTTTAAACTACAAGAAAGAACGAAAAGAGAATAGATTTAAGGTCGCTGGAAGAGTTATAAAAAACTCGGTCATCACAATACCCGGAGATTTCGGCGAAATGGGACATAGTATATCCAAAGATTGGAAAACCTCAGTGTTTTATGCCGTTGGTATCCTAGGGTTAATTGCAACTGATCATTATACAACAACTTTTTTACATGAAACCATAGAGCCTGCTATCGATTATACTTTGCCTGACATTACCATTGGAAAAAACAATAACTTTCCCTGGCTCTCTGGAGAAGATGCTTATATCGCATATCCATTAATTGGACTGTATGCTGGTTCTTTTATTGTAAACAATGAAAAAGGCCAGAGAGCGGCGGCAAACGCCATTAAATCCATGGCTTATTCATTTGTGATCACTCATCTTGCTTTAAAAGCCATCATGGGAAGAAACAGGCCTCATAGAAGTTTAGCCGACAATGAACCTGTTGAGTATCCATTTACAAGAGACAATTGGGATTTTTTTAATGCGAAAGGAGTTCATGGAGGTGTGACGGCTTTAGGAACGGCAATGCCCTCTTTACATGCAACAGCCTATTACGCTGTGGCGAAAGTAATACAGATGGAATATGATAATTACTGGATTCCTTATGGATTTGTTACATTAGTTTTTATGGCAAATATGAAAGATCATAACCATTGGGTTTCGGATATGCTTGTAGGTGGTCTTATTGGTACCGTTATTGGAAGAAGCGTTGTTTTGAGTAGCAGGAAACAAATCGAAAAAGACAAAAACAAATTGGCCTTAAAAAAAAGCTCTAATAAATTGGAATTTAGAAAACAATTGATTCCACAAATCTCGAGCTCTTTCCTTGGCTTGCAGTTCGTCGCAAGTTTTTAATTTAGTAAACCTATAAATTCATCCTCAGAAATAATTGATATCCCTAAATTAGTAGCTTTTTCTAATTTAGAAGGTCCCATTTTATCGCCGGCTATCACAAAAGTTGTCTTTTTAGATATTGAACTAGAAACCTTACCTCCATTATCTTCTATTGCTTTTTTTAATTCATTTCTGGTCATTTGATAAAACACTCCTGAAACTACAAATATTTTTCCTTCTAAGAGATTTGATTGATTTTCTAAAACCTCAGCAGACAACTCCAATTGTACACCTGCTGCTTTTAATCTTTCAACTAAAATAAGGTTCTGTTCATCACTAGCAAAAGCGACAATACTTTCTGCAATTTTATCACCTATTTCATCCACAGAAACCAATACTTCAAAGGAAGCCGCTAGTAAGGAATCGATATTTTTAAAATGCTTCGCTAATTTTTTTGCCACAGTTTCACCCACAAATCTAATTCCTAAAGCAAACAATACTTTCTCAAACGGTATTTCCTTTGATTTATGAATTCCAGTTACAATATTCTGAGCAGATTTTTCAGCCATTCTATCCAAAGGAAGTATTTGCTCTATTGTCAAATCATATAAATCTGCATAATTAGCAACCAGCTCTGATTTTCTTAATAGGTCAACTGTTTCTCCTCCCAAACCGTCAATATCCATAGCTTTTCTGCTGATAAAGTGTTGAATTCTACCCGTGACTTGAGGCGGACAAGTAAATTCATTTGGACAATAATGCTTTGCATCTCCTTCTTTTCTGACCAATAAGCTATCGCATTCTGGACAATTGGTAGCATACAATGTTGAAATTGAGGATTCAGGTCGCTTGGCTAAATCAACCCCTACAATTTTTGGGATTATTTCTCCTCCCTTTTCTACAAACACAAAATCACCAACTCTAATATCTAACTTTTGAATTTGATCTGCATTGTGCAAAGAAGCCCTACGTACAGTAGTTCCACCTAGCTGTACTGGTTCTAAATTTGCTACGGGAGTAATGGCTCCTGTTCTACCAACTTGATAGGTGATTTCATTCAAAACAGTACTTTGCTGTTCTGTTTTAAATTTATAAGCAATCGCCCAACGGGGTGCTTTTGCGGTATACCCGAGCTCTTCTTGTTGTCTTAGTGAATTGACCTTTATCACAACACCATCCGTCTCATAAGGCAAATCATGTCTTTTTTCATCCCAGTCCTCAACAAAATCAAATACCTCCTTAATAGAAGAAGCTACGGTCATCGTTTCAGGAACTTTAAAACCCGATTTTCTAGCTGCACCCAAAATTTCGGAATGAGATTCAAAATTAGACCTATCTACCACAACTTGATACAACAGACAGTCTAAAGGTCTTTTTGCAACCTCTGCATTATCTTGTAATTTCAAACTTCCACTAGCAGTATTTCTTGGATTTGCATACACATCTTCCCCTTCTGCTTCACGCTCTTCATTCATTTTATTAAAACCATCCAAAGGCAGTATGATTTCTCCACGTATCTCAAAAGACTCCAAAAATGGATCCGTCAATTTTAATGGCAAGGAACGTATGGTTTTCACATTGGTTGTAACATCGTCACCCTGAAATCCATCCCCTCTCGTAACAGCTTTTACCAAACTACCATTCTCATAACTGATATTAATAGAGGCTCCATCGTACTTCAATTCACAGGTATATTCAATGGGTCCCTCTACAATCTTTTTGATTCTTTTTTCCCAATCTTCTAGGTCTTCTAACGAGTAGGAATTATCCAATGAATACATCCGATTTTTATGAACTATGGTTTCAAAGTTTTTTGTAACCCCTCCACCCACTCTCTGCGTAGGCGAATCTTTATCAAAAAATTCTGGATGCTTAATTTCTAAAGCCTCTAGCTTTTTCAAAAGCATATCAAAATCATAATCAGAAATGGTCGAAATATCTTTCACATAATAATTATGATTATGTTTTCTAATCTCTTCACGTAGTTCTTCTATTTGATTTTCAACTGACTGATTCATTTATATACTTATATGTGATTTCATACAAATCTAACAAATGATAAGACATTTTCAATTTGAATCTTAAATTTTATCAAAAAAAAAGAACATCAAAATTGATGTTCTTTTTTTATTATTTCTTTTTGGAGTTTTTTTCTTCCTTTTCCCTTTGTTTATACTCTTCTTTTTCCTTTTTCCTTTGCTCCTTTCGTTGCTCCTCTTCCTCTTTTGTAAGCTTGTAATCTACTATTTGTCCCATATAAAACAACGTGTCTCTATTTATGGAATCTAATTCGATGTCTCGTTCTTCAGCAATAATTTCAGCATATTTCTCCATTTCAGCTTCAGAAACCCATCCACCACCAAGTGATTTATATAAATTCACATAGGCTGTTAATAATTGTTGGAAATTATCTGAATAAGACAATTCTGCATCAAATTCTTGTCTTTGATTTTCAGTAACCTCTAAGTAACTTGTTACACCTTGATAATATCTCTGACTTGATAAATCACTTGCATTATTTGCCGCATCCAAACGTAATTGTCTTGCTTCTAATTCTTCTTTCAATGTTTCTATTTCTACCAAAGAGTTACTGACTTCTTTCATAGAATTTAGCACAGTATTTTCATAAGACAACAAAGACTGTTTCGCAACTTCTCTTGCAATATCTACTCTCTTTTTGTTTTTTCCGAAATTAAAAATAGGTCCAGTGATACCTGCTGAAGCTCCCCATCCTAATCCATTATCCAATACCGTTGACAACTCATTACTCCCCAATCCTAACAACCCTGTTAAACTAAAGGAAGGATATCTCATTGCTTGTGCAACACCAACTTTAGCATTTGAAACTCTAAAATTTTGTTCGGCTTGCAAAACATCTGGACGTCTTAACAAAACTTCTGATGGTATCCCAACTGGAATAGAATCTGGCAATTCATAATCATAATAGGTGATGTTCGTTTTAACTTCGTCGGGCATTTTACCAACTAATACACTAAGATTATTTTCTGTTATAGCAATCAATCTTTTGTAATACGGAACAGCAGTTTGGGCAATTGCTTTTTGAATTTCAGCCTGATTCACATCAATAATATGCGTATATCCAAAATCAAATCTATTCTGAATTATAGTCAAAGTACTATCTCTACTCACTAATGTTTTGTTTGAAATTTCTAATTGCGTACGGTATCCAATTAATTTAAAATAGTTGGTCGCAATTTCACTGATCAATGCAATTTCAATGGCTCTTTTTGCATACAATGTGCTCATCAACTCCGCCTTCGCAGATTCTGTGGAGCGCTTATATTTACCCCAAAAATCAATCTCCCAACTAGCATTTACTGTGGCATTGTAACTATTAAATCCTTTATTATCAGGAAAAATATTTGCAAAAGCCAAATTTCTACCAGCACTTGCATTGTAACTAAACTGTGGCAATCTATCAGCATTTGTGAATTTTACATTTGCTCTAGCCTGTTCTATTCTACTTGCTGCAATCAACAAGTTTTTATTATTCACCAATGCCTGGCGCACTAAAGTATCAATAACACTATCCTGAAAAATCTCCCACCACTTCAAGTTAACAACACTATCAGTCAAGGTACTATCTTTCGATTTAAATCTAAATTCTGATGTTGTTTGATCTTTAGGCTTGTGATAATTAGGTCCTACTGCACATGAATAGATTAGCAAACCTATTACAAACAAACTTATATATGTAGACAAATTAATTTTCATCGCTAGCTCCTTTAGAAGTTTCTAATTCATTCAATTGTTGCTGTTCTCTTTTTTTCTCATATCCTGCTAGTTTACCAATTAAAATAAACAACATAGGATACATGAAAACACCTAAAAAGGTTGCCAAAGTCATTCCTCCAAGCAAAGCCATTCCCATTACCCTTCTTGCTTCTGAACCAGTTCCGGAAGCTACTACCAAAGGAAACACCCCTAAAATAAATGAAAAGGCTGTCATTAAAATAGGTCTAAACCTAGATCGTGCTGCATCAATTGCTGCATCAAACAAACTTTTACCTTTCTGAAATTCATCATTTGCAAATTCTACAATTAGAATGGCATTCTTTGCTGCCATACCAATCAACATCACAAAAGAAACTTGAGCAAAAATATTGTTTTCGAAAGACGGACTGAATAACCTCGAGACCCATAGAGCAAAAAGGGCTCCAAAAATTGCAAATGGTGTTCCTAACAGAATACTAAACGGCAACGACCAACTTTCATACTGAGCGGCTAAAATCAAGAATACAAATACCAATGAAAAGGTTAAGATTGTACCTAAAGACCCTGAAGCCTTATTCTCTTGATACGACATTGCATTCCAAGAAGTGGTCATATCTGATGGTAAGGTCTCAGCGGCAACTTCCTTCAAAGCATTCATAGCCTCAGTAGATGTATATCCCGGAGCAGGACCACCCGTAACTTCAACAGATCTAAATAAATTAAATCGTGTTGTATAATCTGGACCTGAAATAGGAGTAATTGTTGCTACCGTTGATAACGGAACCATATTCCCATCCTTGTTTTTTATAAAAAAGTTTTCAATTTGTGACTCGTCAACGCGATACTCATTCTCTGCCTGAATATATGTTTTATACAATCTACCAAACCTCGTAAAATCATTTACATAGGCACCTCCCATGAATGCACCAACAGTGGTGTATAATTCATTTAAAGATATCCCGAGTTTCAGTGCTTTCTCCTTATCAATATCCATATATCGTTGAGGCACGGTTGCCTGGAAAGTGGTAAATGCTCTTCCTATCTCAGGCCTTGCATTCGCTGCCATGATAAATTTATTAGTATTTTCTGAAAGATATTCAGGAGTATTCCCCCCTTTATCTTGCACCATGATACTAAACCCAGACCCGTTACCAAGTCCTGGAATTGCCGGAGGTCCAAAAGCAAATGCCTGTGCTCCCTTTATTTTTTGTGCCAATTCAACATTAAGCCTATCAATGACTTCTTTTACGGTGGCTTCACGTTCCGACCAATCTCTTAGCGTTACGAACATAAATCCATTATTTGAGGCCATGGAACCAGAAAGCATACTGTATCCAGTTGCGTTTGTTACATATTCCACCTCAGGGTAATTTAATAATATGGCTTCTACATCACTTGCTACTTTATCCGAACGCTGTAAAGAAGCGGCATTTGGCAATTGAAGATTCACATAAAAATATCCCATATCCTCTTCAGGAATAAACCCACCAGGAACCATTTTCCCAAAGATCCCAGCTCCAATGGTTAGAATTACAATAAATATTGCACCTCTTTTGATTTTACCAGAAATAATATTGGTATAACTCATGTAAGCATCTGTACTTTTCCCCATCCATTTGTTGAATGCATCAAAAAACTTTCCTAAAAGTCCACCGTATGGTTTTGGCTCTTTCAATAATAAGCTACACAAAGCTGGACTTAATGTCAATGCATTGACAGAAGATACAATTACAGACACTACAATGGTAATCGCAAACTGCTGATATAATAACCCTGTGATTCCCGCCATTCCTGCTACTGGAATAAATACAGCCACCAATACTAAAGTAGTTGCAATCACAGGTGCCGTAACTTTTCGCATGGCATCTAAGGTCGCTTCTTTTGAATTCATACCAGAAGCGATATTAACCTGAACAGCTTCTACCACAACAATGGCATCATCCACCACAATACCAATAGCTAGGACCAATCCTAATAAAGACAATACATTAATAGTAAATCCTAAAGCTGGAAAAAACATAAAAGCCCCCACCAATGAAACCGGAATTGCCAGGGTAGGTATCAATGTTGCTCTCCAATCCTGGATAAAAATAAATACTACTAAAATCACCAAAATTAAAGCTATAATAAGGGTAACAATAATATCTTTTATACCCGCAGTAATTGGCAACGTTGAATCCAATGAAACATCATATCGCATTCCTGCTGGAAAGTCCTTAGATAATTCACTCATTTGCTTTACAGCATTTTCAGCCAACTCTACGGCGTTTGAACCTGGAGCTTGATATAATGCAACAATTGCAGATTCTTTTGGAATAGAATCTCTCCCTTCAGCATTCACGCCCAAACGAGGAATCATATTATATGTTTCTACTCCTAAATCAACTCTTGCTACATCTCCAATCTTTACATTAGACCCATCTGATTTTGTCCGAATAACGATTTCTTCAAAAGCTTCTGGAGAATTAAATCTTTCAGGTAATCTAACCGTATAGGTAAACTCTGTTCCTGCCGGAGCCGGCTCTGCACCAAATTTACCACCAGGTACAATTAAATTTTGTTGGTTAATGGCATCGATCATTTCAGAAACCGTAATTCCTAATCTTGACAATCGGTCTGGTTTGATCCAGATTCTCATGGAGTAATTAGCTGCTCCCATGACATCTACACGTCCAATTCCCTTTAATCTTGCCAACTGATCTTTAATGTTAATCAAAGCATAGTTCCCCAAGAAATCCTGGTCGTTATGAGCCTTGTTTTCAGATGTCAATGAAATAAGCATCAAAATATTCGGTAACGATTTTTTTGTCGTAACTCCGTATTTCGTCACAGCCGCAGGTAATTTTGCTGTTGCGGCAGAAACTCTATTTTGAGCCAATACTGTATTCATATCAGGATCTGTTCCTACATCAAATGAAACCTGTATTACCATAGTACCATCATTGGCATTGGTAGATTTCATATAGATCATATTATCAACTCCATTCATCTCCTGCTCAAGAGGTGTCGCTACTGATTCTTCAACATTTGTGGCATTTGCACCTGTATAAGTAGCCCTAACTTCTACTATTGGTGGTGTTAAATTTGGATACTGTTCGATAGGCAAGCCTATCACCGAAACAGCACCAACAATTACGATAATTATTGCTATAACAATAGCAACAATTGGACGGTGTACGAAAAAATTCCCTTTGCTATCAGACATATTTTTATTTTACTGTTCTACTTTCGAATTCAACTAAATCAGGAACAATTTCCATCCCAGCTCTAACTTTTTGAATTCCGTCTAATATTATTTTTTCTCCAGGTTTTAATCCTGATTTTATCAATCTAAAATCATCCACAGCCAAACCAATCTCCACTGCTCTATTTTCTACTTTATTTTCCTCGTTTACCACAAATAATGAGTAATCTCCTTGTAGTTCTTTTAAGCATTTCTGAGGAACTAACAATGCATTTTCTGCATTTCTAATATTAATCTTGGCTCTACCAAACTGACCTGGTCTAATGATTCTGTCTGGATTAGGAAAAGATGCCTGAAGTAAAATAGCTCCAGTTGTTGGATCTACATTTCTATCAATAAAATCGATATGTCCTTTGTGCTTATAAGTACTTCTATCCGACAAGATCAATTGTACATTCTCTTTGGAGTCCTCCTCTTTAAACTTTTCTTCTTTCGCTGCTTTGTATTCTCTAGCCATTAACAAATAATCATTTTCAGAAAGAAAGAACTGCACTCTTACTGAATCCACTCTTGAAACCGTATTTAGTATAACTGGATTCGGATTTTTACCCACAAATTCACCTTCTCTAGCCAAAGTTTTACCTATCAATCCATTTAATGGAGAGTAGATTTTCGTATACCCTAAATTAATTTTCGCTAATTCCAAACTTGCCTTTGCTGCTCTTACTTCTGATCTCGCTGCATCTCTTTGAGCTCGCGCCATATCCAATTCACGCTTACTCACAGCATCTATTTCTGCTAGTGGCTCTACTCTTTCTAAATCACTTTCTTTTTGAATTAGATTGGTCTTAGACTGTGCCAGTCTACTTTCCTCGGTAGCTACGTCTTGTTTGAAAGGATCAGGATCAATGCTGTATAGTAATTGTCCTTTTTTTACGCTACTCCCTTCTTTAAAATGAATATCATCCAAAAAACCTTCAACCCTAGCTCTAATTGGAATATCACTTTTTCCGTAAACCTGCCCCACAAACTCTCTATAAATAGGAACCGTTCTAGGTGTAATTTCAATAACTTTTAATTTCTGAGGTGGAAGTTTTACTTGTTTTTCTTCTTTGCATGAAGAAATGGTAAGCACACTCAATAGGAGAGCATATAGAGTAAATTTCATATTTGTTAGATTATAGTCAATTTTAAAAAGTAAAAGTAAAAAAAATAGCGCAGCTTTCCTCCCTTTTGAATCACTATAAAAAAACAAATAAAAAGCCGATACTTTTTAGTATCGGCTTCTATTATTATTTTTTAACGCTATTATCTAAAAATATAATTCTCTTTAACTCCTTTAGAATTTAAAATTCCTAATTTCAAATAACCATCTTCCGATTTTTCTTTTAATAGCGTATCAACCTGAGCCACGTTCGTCACCTTTTCATTATTTATTTCAAGCAGTACATCACCTTCAACAACCCCCAGTCCTTTTAATTCTGAATTTCTAATATTCACAATTTTCACACCGGAATCTACTTTTCTTTTCTTTAATTCTGACTTTGACAACTCTTCTACTGAAAAGCCTAATAAATTCACATGAAGGGTTTTGTTCTCTGTTAACGTAACCATTTTAGTCAAGGTTGTCTCTCCTCTAAGAACTGTCACCTGAATTTTATCTCCCGGTCTTTTTGCATTTAATTGCCCCTTTAAATCTGAAAATTTTCTAATTTTTACATTTTCTATTTTGACAATAATATCTTCTTCCTGTAAGCCTGCCTTTTGAGCACCACCACCTTCGGTAACCGCAGTGATTCGCACACCTTCTAAATCATCTTTCCTAGGATCATATTGAATTCCTATGAGTGCCTTCTGAACATTTCCAAATTCCATGATATCCTCAATCACTTTTTTAGCGATGTTTGAAGGTACAGCAAAAGAATATCCTACAAAAGAACCTGTTTGTGATGAAATAGCGGTATTTATTCCAATCAATTCTCCTCTTGTATTCACCAAAGCACCTCCACTATTACCAGGGTTTACTGCAGCATCCGTTTGAATAAACGATTCTGTATTTGAATTTCCTTCAAGATCTCTACCTTTCGCACTGATAATACCTGCGGTTACGGTTGATGTTAAATTATAAGGATTTCCAACTGCCAATACCCATTCGCCGACTTGAATTGCATCTGAATTGGCAAAAGTCAAGGATTCAAAATCATTCCCTTCTATCTTTAACAAAGCAATATCACTCGCAGGATCAGTACCTATTAACTCTGCAGTATACGTCTTTCTATTATTCAAGGTAACCTCAATAGAATTGGCATTATCAATTACATGATTATTGGTTACAATATAACCATCCTTTGAAATCAAAACACCACTACCTGTTCCAACAGACTCTCTTTCCGTTGGATAACCATTTCCTCTCCCATAGAAAAAGTCTGAAAAAGGATCATGATAAGTACTCGTTGATGTATTTTTGACATGGACTACAGCATTTAAACTTTTAGATGCGGCATCCACAAAATCTGTTTTTTCGCCTGCTATATTCGGTATACTAGGATAACTCGTTGGAATCGGAATAAAATTATTCTCCATCTCGGATGCTTGTTGTCTTCCGTAATTCTGGCTCTTAACCAAATAAGAAAATCCTGCTAAAGAAATTGCTCCTCCTAAAAAAGCAACAAACACTAAACTTACTATTTTTTTCATTTTTGATTTTTTGTATTCACACCAAAGATAAAAAACACATGAATAAATTTAGTTCTTTTTAACGCCCGTTAACTTTTTTAACTAGCTTTTAACAACAATAAACTTACTTTTTAAGCAACTGACTTACATGAAACTTCAGCCCAATATCTAAACTAATCGGATTAAAATTCCCCTCAAATGGTTGCGTTTGACCTACTTGAACTACAAAATCCCAGCGATCACTTAATTCCCTTTCAAGACCAACAGCATACTCAAACAACAACCCCTCGCCTAAATCTATTGCTCCTCCTCCAGCAGCTCCAACCATCAATTTAAAAGAAACTTTTGTTTTATTAAAAATAGGTTGATAATAAGTAGCCCCAATAAGCCCTTCTGCATAGGCGCCATAATCTCCTTGATAAGCCCATACCGTTCCTGCATTTAGACTAAATCTTTCTCCCAAATATTTTTGAACTTCAAAGCCTAAAGAGTTAAAGCTCGACAAATATGGAACTCCATTTTTATTTAAAGCCTCAGGAGGAAAATAGGTTCTATTATAAATTGAGAGAGCTAAATCATTCACATAATAATCACTCGATTTCACATTGAATTTATCCTTATTCTGGGAACCTGCTTTCGGTTTCAACCTACCAAAAGTCTTCCCAACACCAATTTCAACATGGTTCGTATCAAAAGGCCCCCAAGGAGAAAAGGTTTTCCCTGCCATCATTTTCAAATCATAACCTTGCCCGAGTAAAAGTGTTAGCCCTACTTCCGCTTGAACCGTAGCTCCTCCTCCAGATTGTATTCCGCCACCTCCGGTTGGTCCAATTAGCACACGAGATTCAATATTTAATCTATTTTCTAAAACAGGTAATTTAGCACCCGCACCCAAAAAGATTGACATATAACCATCTGTACCACCTGCTAAAGCTCCATTTAATTTTAAAAGTCCATAAAAGTAATTATTGATATCTGCCTCAAGCTGCATTCCTAATAATCCTACTTGAGTAACTTCAGGCTTGTCAGGAACGGAGCCATCTTTTAGGTTAAAATAAGAGGTCCCTACCATAGCTACTCTCAATTTACCTTCGGTTAAGTCCTCTGATTTCACAAACCTATATTGAGCATCTTTTACTTTAAAATAATTATTACCATTCAAGGTAAGGCCAACATTTATTTGATTTCCTGAAATTCCTCCTGAGGGAAAATCTATCCGAGAAACCCCTAATCGAACTCCTACATTACCAAATCGTTGCTCTAAATTTAGGTGTGGGCGAACAATCAAACCACCACCATCATCAGCACCGCCGCCGCCGCCGCCTCCAAGAAAACCACCGACATCTAAAAACAAACCACTTTTTGTTAACTGAGGACTCCACCCAGCAGACATTCCTAAAGTGATTAATCCTGGACGTATACCTGTAACAGCAGAATAGGAACTCACCCCTACATAAATTGTATTCGCGTTTTTAACCAAGTGAAACAGGTCAAAACCAATTCCTACAAAACCTAAATCAGCTTCTGTAGACATAGAAACAGTTTCCCAACTCAACCTTACTCTATTGGGAAATTTTTCGACAGAATACTCCTGAGAGAAACTAAAAAAACTAAAAAAAAGAAATACTAAGGTAACTTGAATTTTCATTAAAAAAATAATTTATTATTTACTTATGTGTCTAATTTTTAAATTTAGAGCAGCAAAAATAAGTGTTGTAATTGGACTTAAGTAATTAAATATTGCGAAGATAAAATATTCTGAAACTGATACTCCTAAAACCGAAGATTGATAAGCTCCACAGGTATTCCAAGGAATTAATACCGAAGTCACTGTTCCCGAATCTTCTAAAGTCCTGCTCAGATTTTCTGGGGCAAGATTTTTTTCCTCAAAAGCCTTTTTAAACATTTTACCCGGAATTACAATAGCCAAATACTGGTCTGAAGCAATAATGTTTAACCCCAAACAACTTGCTACCGTGGCGAAAAATAAATCTAAAGTCGTTTTTGTACGTTTTAATAAATATTCAGTTATAACTCCTAAAGCCCCTATGCCGTCCATGACTCCTCCAAAAACCATTGCACTAACGATTAACAAAATAGTCCATATCATACCTTCCATTCCTCCAGACGCAAACAATTCATTCAGCGCATCATGACTTGTTACTATTTCCACTTCGGTTAAAACGGCCTGAGAAATACTGTCAATATAAGAACCTGAAATTTGCAAAACAACATTTGATTGAAAATACACAGCAAATATCGCAGCCAAGACAACCCCAGATAATAAAGCCAATAGAGGCTTTACTTTTAAGAGAATCAATCCAATCACTGTAACCGGAACAGCAAACAACCATGGTGTTATATAAAAAGTTTGTTCAATCACACTAAACATTTCAGACAAATCTGTATCACCTGTTGTCGTAAGATTCAAACTTATTATTGTAAATACTAGTAAAGTAACCAACAAAGTAGGAACCGTAGTTAAAGACATATATTTGATATGGGTAAACAGATCAGTACCAGCCATTGCCGGAGCTAAATTTGTTGTATCACTCAAAGGAGACATTTTATCACCAAAATAGGCTCCTGAGATAACTGCACCGGCCACCATTCCCGGTGGAATGCCAAGGGCAGTGCCAACTCCCACTAGTGCAATACCAACTGTAGCTGAAGTCGTCCATGAACTACCTGTTGCTATAGATATAATAGCAGAAATAATTACAGCTGCAGGCAAGAAAATCTCTGCACTTAGCACTCGTAATCCATAATACACCATCGCTGGAATAACGCCACTTATCAACCATGTTCCCGCTAAGGCACCTACCAAAAACAATATCAAAACAGGAACTAGAACACTTTTTAGATTGTTATATATCTCTTTTATCATTAAAGAGATCGCTATTTTTTTATTCACACCAATAATTATTGCTGCAAACGCCGCCAATAATAAGATATATTGATTCGAATAATCTCCGAATAAAACTCCCTCAGAAAAAAATATATTATAGGCTAACAAACATACTAGTAAGACAACTGGAATTAAAGATTCTCCAATTTTTAAGACATTACTTACTGCTTTGTTTTCCGACATAAAATAAGATTGAATAACACTTCGAATATAAGAGTTTTTATTTTTTATCCTTTGAGTCCATTACAATAGTTACGGGTCCTTCATTTACTAATGAAACTTTCATATCCGCTCCAAAAACTCCCGTAAAAACAGACTTCCCTAAATCAGTCTCCAATTGAGATACAAATTTCTCATACATTGGAATGGCTACATCAGGTTTTGATGCCTTTATATAGGAAGGTCTGTGCCCTTTCTTTGTGCTTGCTTGTAACGTAAACTGACTTACAACCAAAATATCTCCCAACACGTCTTTAACAGAAAGATTCATGGTATGATTTTCATCGACAAAAACACGCATGTTGGTAATCTTATTTGACAACCAATTAATATCCAAATCGGAATCTGAATCTTCTATCCCTACGAGAATTAAAAGTCCATGATTAATTTCAGAAAATATTTTATTTTCTATGCTGACAGAAGCTTCTTTTACTACTTGAAGAACGACTTTCATTTTACTTTTTTTGACTGTAAATATCTTGTCTGAAATGCTCCTCTTCTCCTCTCATAATTTGTACATAACTAAAATATCTAGAGGGAGCAATTCTATCCTTTTCCAATCCCATTTTCACTGCACATTTAGGCTCATCAATATGTTTGCAATTATGAAACTTACACTCCTGTTTTAACTCAAAAAACTCAGGAAAATAACCAGAAATCTCATCTTCTTCAAAATCAACAATTCCAAATCCTTTTATCCCAGGTGTATCTATAATATATCCACCAAAACTCAATGGATGCATTTCAGCAAATGTTGTAGTATGCTGACCTTGTTTATGTTGCTCAGAAATCTCTAACGTTTTTAAATTCAATGCAGGCTCTATGGTATTCACAAGTGTTGATTTCCCAACTCCAGAATGCCCGGAAAACAAAGTAACTTTATCAATCATTAATTCCTTTACGTCATCCACATGAATCCCCTCTTTTGCTGAAATCTCAATACATTCATAACCAATATTTTCATAAATATCAATCAACTCGTCTTTTAAATCATGCGCTTCTTCATCATACGTATCTATCTTATTAAATAATAAAGTAACAGGAATATGATACGCCTCAGCAGACACTAAAAACCGATCAATAAAACTAGTTGTAGTTGGTGGATTGTCTATAGTAATTACCAGAAAAGCACGATCTATATTTGAAGCAATTATATGAGTTCTTTTAGATAAATTAACCGACTTTCTAACGATATAGTTTGTACGTTCATGGATATGTTTGATTACACCCGTTTCTTTCTGAGGTTCTAATTCAAAACCCACAATATCACCAACAGAAACAGGATTAGTACTTTTAATCCCGTCTATACGAAATTTACCACGAATCCTACATTTATGTATTTCTCCGTTTTCTGTACGAACTGAATACCAACTCCCTGTAGATTTAACAACTACTCCATTCATAAACTATATTCTATTGCAAACTATTAACAACAAATAACTTTTAAAAACAAAAATACCACAAAGACCTCAATAAATTGAGAAACTTGTGGTATTCTTATATTGTTTGAGAAATAATCTTCAAGAAATTACTTTCCTGATACGATTGCTTCTTGATGATTGATTGATTCTTGGTGAATTGCTTTAAAAACAGATTCAACAAAAGCATCACTTAATCCTCTTACAGCAGCTTCTTTCTTAACTGTTTCTAAAATAGTTGCCCATCTGTCATCTTGTAAGATAGAAATGTTTTCACCTTTCTTTACCTCTCCGATTTGCTCAACAACTTTCATTCTTTCAGCTAAAGTATCTAAAATATGATTGTCAATTACATCAATTTCAGCTCTTAGACCTGTCAATTGATCCAAAGCTTCTCCTTCTGCTTTTGGCTCTCTTACTTTTAAATCGTTCATGATTTCAACCAAACGATCTGGAGTAATTTGCTGTGCAGCATCAGACCAAGCGTTATCTGGATCAACATGAGTTTCAATCATCAATCCTTCAAAGTTTAAATCTAAAGCAATTTGAGAAATTCCTTCGATACCAGTTCTGTTTCCACAAATATGAGATGGATCATTGATGATTGGTAAATCTGGGAATTGTTGCTTCAAAGCAATTGGCAATTGCCATTGTGGTACATTTCTATAGCTAGTTTTCTTGTAAGAAGAGAACCCTCTATGAATTACACCTAATTTTTTGATATTAGCAGTATACAAACGCTCAACACCACCTAACCATAAAGCTAAATCTGGGTTGATTGGGTTTTTCACCAAAACAATTTTATCTGTTCCGTTTAAAGCATCAGCAATTTCTTGAACTGCAAATGGGTTTACTGTAGTTCTAGCACCTAACCAAAGGATATCAACATCAGCTTCTAAAGCTAATTTTACGTGTGCTAAATTAGCAACCTCAACAGCAATTTTCATTCCTGTTTCTTTTCTTACTCTTTGCAACCAAGGTAAAGCAACTGCTCCAACTCCTTCAAACCCTCCCGGTCTTGTTCTTGGTTTCCAAACACCTGCTCTAAAAACAGTAGCATCTGTGTTTTTCAATTCGTGAGCAATTTTTAATACTTGCTCTTCTGTTTCTGCACTACAAGGTCCAGCAATTACCAAAGGATGGTCTAATTGCATGTCATCTAACCAAGTTCTGAATTCTTTCGTATTTTCCATTTTAATCTAGTTTCTAAAGTTGTTTTAAAATTCAGCTAACTCAATAGCTTCCTTTTAATTTATTTTATTATTTTTTTATTCCGTTTAGTATTTCTTTTATGTAGTTCGTTTCCGACATCGAATTCTTCAATGCTTCCGTATCCTCGTTTTCTATCAATTCTTTAAACTCTTGCAGGTTTTTTATAAAACCATCTAAAGAGGTTAAAATATTTTTTTTGTTTCCAACAAAAATTGGCGACCACATTTTTGGAGAACTTTTTGCTAAACGGACAGTAGATTCAAAACCACTCCCCGCCATATCAAAAATGTTTTTTTCATCTTTTTCGATTTCCAAAACAGTTTTCCCCAACATAAAAGAACTTATGTGAGATAAATGAGAGACGTAAGCAATATGCTTATCATGTTCTTTACTATCCATAAAGATTGTTCTCATGTTTAATCCATCAAAAATCTCCATCGTTTTTTGGATAGATTGCTCACTGCTCAACTCCTTGTCACAAATGATATTTACCTTTCCATCGAACAAATTATAGATTGCTGCTTCAGGTCCAGAGAATTCAGTTCCGGCAATTGGATGAACGGCCACAAAATTAACTCTTTTTGAATGCTTTACAACTTTTTTACAAATGTTTTCTTTAGTTGAACCAACATCAAAAACCAAGGCATCACTTTTTACCACATCTAACACCTCTAAAGCCAGTTGTGGCGCATGATTCACTGGAATTGCAATCACCACAACATCCACTGTTTTTACCACAGAAAATTCAGCAATTTCATCAATAATACCAAGTTCCAATGCTTTTTTTGCATTTTCTGCACTTGCATCGACTCCAAAAACAGTCCATTCGAAGCGTTTTTTTAGTTCTAAAGCAACAGATCCTCCAATAAGACCCAACCCAATAACTGCAACTTTTTTACTCATTTTACTATTTTTCAACATTTCTTATTCTTAAGAAACTCTTTCTAAAACTTTTTCTAGTTTCTCCTCAGAAACACATAAAGATAATCGAATATACCCTTCTCCATTTGAACCGAATACCGTTCCAGGAGTTAAAAACACATCCTTCTCATACAACATTTTATCAGTCATCTGTACAGAAGTAATTCCTTCAGGCAACTTTGCCCAAACAAACATTCCTCCATTTTCAGAATTATATTGACAATTCAAAGCATCCAATATTCTCCATGTCAAAGCTCTTCGTTTTTCATAGATAACGTTGATTTCTTCAAACCAATCTTTAGATAATTCTAATGCCTTTATTGCTCCCTTTTGAATCCCATAAAACATTCCAGAATCCATATTACTTTTCACTTTCAATACTTCAGACAAGTACACCTCTGCTCCAGAAACCATTCCAACGCGCCAACCGGCCATATTAAAAGACTTACTCAAGGAGTTCAGCTCAAGTGCGACCTCTTTCGCTCCTTCATACTGAAAAATACTTTTAGGATTATCATTTAAAATAAAACTATAAGGATTGTCATTTACCAACAGAATATCATGCTTTTTTGCAAAGGCAATCAATCTAGCAAACAATTCATCTGAAGCTTTTGTCCCAGTAGGCATATGTGGATAGTTAACCCACATAATTTTCACCTTTGACAAATCATTCTTTTCAATTTCCTCATAGTTTGGCAACCATCCATTATCCGCAACCAAGTTATATTCCAAAGCCTCTGCTCCTACCAATTTCGCAACAGAACTATACGTTGGGTATCCCGGGTTTGGTATCAAAACTTGATCTCCTTCATTTAAAAATGCCATTGAGATATGCATAATCCCTTCTTTTGAACCTAACAACGGTAAAATTTCATTCGCCGGATTTAAGGTTACATTAAAAAAGTTTTCATAAAAACCGGACATGGCAGCTCGTAACTCAGGAATTCCTTGGTAACTTTTATACCCATGAGCCATCACATCTCCCAAAGAAGACGTTAAAGCTTCTAAGACCTCAGTCGGTGGATTCAAATCTGGACTTCCAATCCCTAAACTAATGATTGGTTTCCCCTTTGAGATCAATTGACCTACCTCTCTTAATTTTTTTGAGAAATAGTATTCCTTAACATCGTTTAATCTATTTGCTTTTGAAATCATTCCTTAATTCTTTTTATATTCTCCTAACACTTTACAACTAGATACTTTTGATGTAATATCAGAAAGGGCATTTTTATATTCTATATAATCTGTAAATACTAAATCTGCGAAAAACGCATATTCCCATGGCTTATCAATTATTGGCAACGACTGAATTTTTGACAAATTCACTTTATGTTTTGCCAACTCCATCAACACCTCTCCTAACGAACCACTCTCATCCTTTAAGACAAATTTTATGGAAGCTTTGGTAGGAAATTCAATTAAATCTTTTCCCTTTTTCTCAACAATAACAAAACGAGTGTGATTGTCTTTTACTGTTTGAATTTCAGAAGCAAGGATTTCTAAATCATATATCTCAGCCGCTAAAGAACTTGCAATTGCTGCAACTCCTTTCAATTTTTTATCTCGAATCCTTTTTGCTACATCAGCAGTATCTTTATCCTCAATCAAATGAATGTGCGGATATTTTCTAAAAAACTTTCGACATTGCAACAAAGCCATTGGATGTGAATACACTTCTTTTATCTCAGAAATATCTTGTCCATGTAGCGCCATTAAATTGTGATGAATAGGTAAATAATACTCCCCTACCACAGTAACATCTGCCTCATCAATTAAAGCATAATTCGATAAAATAGCACCAGCAATAGAATTCTCAATAGCCATAACAGCAATATCTACTGCATCTGACAACACTTTATCAGGCATTTCTGCAAACGTCATACACTCATCCATTTCATTATTTATTCCAAAATAATTTTCTGCAACAATATGATGGTAAGATCCTTTTATTCCCTGTATGGCTACTTTCATTTTTCTCAATATCTATATAAACAAAAAAAGTCCCGATTTCTCGAGACTTTCTAAATTGTATTATTTATTTTTTATTTTTACAACACACAGAAAGTCTCGCTTCTTTTAAAAAAATAAAAGAAGAAATAGAAACTATTAAATGCAAATGTGTTTTTCATTTTCTTGATATGAGCAGCAAATTTAATTAATTATTTTTTACCACCAAATAATTTCTCTGATAAATTAATAATTTTTAAGGAGATATATTATAAACCTATTTAACGCAATGGATACACCCTTTATTAAAATAATACCTAAAGTAGATATTCTGAGTATTATACCCTTGCTATCCTTACTCAATACGAAAACTCCAACTTCTATTTTAAAAGAAAGTGTTTTGGATATGACTACACAAAACTATGAATGTATTGGTATTTATTTAGATAAAGAATTAATAGGTATATGTGGATTATGGACCTTGACAAGACATTATATTGGTAAAACTGTAGAACCAGACCATGTTATTATCCACCCTAATTTTAGAGGTAAAAACATTGGAAAACAATTATTTGACTGGATTTACAACTATGCCAAGCAAAAAGGCTACGAAGCAACAGAGCTAAATGCTTATACAGGGAACCGAAAATCACATAAATTTTATTTAAACGAAGGCTATGAAATTTATGGATACCACTTTATCAAAGTGTTACGAGATAATAACGAATTTTATTGATTTTTTTCTTGGTAGATCTAAAAAAGAAAGTATCTTTGCCCCGCAATACCGCGAAAGTAGCTCAGTTGGTAGAGCGTCAGCCTTCCAAGCTGAATGTCGCCGGTTCGAACCCGGTCTTTCGCTCAAAAAAAGCCTTATCAAATGATAAGGCTTTTTTTATTTTCTAATATATTTTAATTTGTGATTCTTTTCTCAACAACAAAAAGTAAGACTATCGGTATTGCTAACAAACCTATCATTACTGGATTTTCAAAAATCAATTGAGGATACAAAAGAAGTGTCAACCCGAAACCTCCAATCGCACCACCAAGATGCGCGCTATGCCCAACATTACCCAATTGTTTTTTCATTGCATAAATAGAATACAACAAATACCCAATACCAAAGATGTAACCGGGTATAGGAATTGGAATAGGAAACATAATCAAACTCATATTCGGATACAACATCACCGCACTATAAACAATACCTGAGACAGCACCAGAAGCTCCTACAGCACTATAATAAGGTTCGTTTTTATGATACGCCAAGGAGAATAAATTCCCGAGAAACATACTTCCCACATACACTATTAAAAAATTAAGAACCCCTAAAGAATCTACAACAGCATCTGAGAATATATACAACGCATACATGTTAAATCCAAGGTGCATATAATCTATATGCAAAAAGCCGGAAGTAAAAAGGCGTAATTTCTGTCCTGCTAAAATAGGACCTACTTGGAATTTATATCTATCTAAAAACAACCTATCTTGAATTCCTTTATACGAAAACAAAACATTGATAATAATAATACTGAGTACAAAATTGTTCATAATAATAAAACGCCCGGCTAAAGATAAAAACTAATTCTCAATTAAAAAAAAATATTTTTCTATACCATTTGATTCAAAAACCGAACCATTTATTAAAATACCTGTATTTTTTTTAATTCTAAAATTTTGCTTTAAAACGTCAAACATCAATAAATTGGATTACTTATATTTGTATCCTTAAATTCATTTCATATGCAGCGTTTACAATTTTTAATTGTCTACCCAATAATTTGGTTTTTCTCAAAGCTACCATTCTTTTTACTACACAGAATATCTGATTTTGCATATTTTATGTTATACTATGTTTTCAGTTACAGAAAAGAGGTTGTTCTTGACAATCTTAAACTTGCATTTCCATCAAAAAGTGAAAAAGAACTTCTAAAAACGAGAAGACATTTCTTTCGCCACTTCACGGATATTTTTGTTGAAATGATAAAATCTTTTACCATTTCAGAAAAAGATTTGAACAAGAGATACAAATACACAAACCCAGAAATTTTTAGAGAACTGGAGGCTTTAAATAAAAGTATTATTATCATGGGGGCTCATTATGCCAATTGGGAATGGATTGTAAACCTAGCAAGCTTCACCTCAATAAATTGCGTGGGTGTTTATTCCAAAATAAAAAACCCCCATTTTAACAATCTTGTTAAAGAAAACAGAAGTCGCTTTGGAGGAAGTTTTATCCAAACGAATCATACCTTAAAAAAAGTAATACAAAACAAACAAAATGACAAACTATCTCTGTATGGCCTCTTAAGCGATCAATCACCTGCCGTACAAAAAACACACTATTGGTCAAAATTTCTAAATGTAACCGTACCAATTCATACGGGAGCAGAAATGCTAGCTAAAAAACATGACTTTACTGTTATTTATATGAAGGTTGACAGAGTTAAAAGAAGTCATTATGAAGTAAGCTTTGAAATTTTAGCCAAACACCCAAGAGAGTACAAAGATTTTGAAATTACCGACATGTTTTTAGAGAGAGCTGAAAAGCAAATAAACGAAAAGCCTCAATACTATTTTTGGACTCACAAAAGATTTAAACACAAGAACCAAGCACCTGCATAAGAACTTGACTATGAAAAAGAATTTATTAACCATTGTACTTGTTGGGGTAGCTATCATCAACATGATTCAGGCTTACAGTACAGAACTTCTACAAGACGAAGCTTATTATTGGATGTACAGCAAATTTTTAGACTGGGGTTATTTTGATCACCCTCCTATGGTTGCTTTATACATTTTTATAAGTGATATTTTTTTTTCAGTTGAACTCGGCGTCAGATTTATGTCATCTATTTTTTATAGTACGATTGTCTACTTACTTTGGAAATTAATAGACATCCCTAACAAAAAAGATCATTTGAAGTTGTTTCTTATGATAGTTTTATCAACTTTTCTTTTTAATGTTTACGGTTTTATCACAGTACCTGATACGCCTTTGTTATTTTTCATGGTGTTATTTTTGATTTCGTACAAAAGAATAATAACCTCAAACGATTGGCAAGCCTATGCTTTATTTTCCGTTTCCATAGCAGGATTACTGTATAGCAAATACACCGGACTTTTAATTGTAGTCTTTACTCTTTTATCAAATCTAAGACTCTTAACAAAAAAAGAATTTTGGCTAAGTATTCTGGGAGCGATCGTATTATTTTCACCACACTTATTATGGCAGATCAACAACGACTACCCATCTATTCGGTATCATCTATTTGAAAGGTCTAGCTCTAGAACCTATAGAATAGATTATACAACTAAGCATTTATTAAATCAAATTGCAATCTTAGGTTTTACGTTTCCTATCATGTATTTTGCTTTTTTCAAAAATCTTAAGAATAAGGATTTATTTCAGAAATCCTTAAATTATATCGTCATTGGATTTATCTCCTTCTTCTTTGTAATGTCTTTCAAAGGACCTACTCAAGCACAATGGACCATTCCAATTACCTTTCCGTTGATCTTAATTACCTTCCTCTATTTAACGAAAAACCATAAGAGTAGAAAAATATTCAATAAGCTCGCGATAGTGAATCTTGTTATAATTTGTTTGGCTCGAATTATTATGGCTAATGACGGTATTATACCGATCCAATTAGAAATGCATGGCAACAAACAATGGGTACAAGATATTTATAAAGAAACAAAAGGTCAGCCGAAATTATTTGTAAATTCTTATCAGAACGCTTCACTCTACTCCTTTTACACAAATGATCTTACAG